>CANKOT010000011.1 GCA_947484245.1 Comamonadaceae bacterium | reverse complement strand
CACAGGCGTGAAGGTGTTCACCGAGTCCGACTGGAAAGCCGGCGACAAGAACAGCTGGGCTCAGCAACTCAAAACTCGCGCCCAATATGGGCAAAACGATCACACGCGATCCAACTGAACGTGGGAGAGCTATCATGAACCGATTTTCGGTACTGAAACAGATCAAGACCCATTTACTCATGGGTGCTGTGATCTTCGGCGCGGCCTTGAGTGTGTCGGCCCAAACACCAGCAACACCAGCAGCTGCCGCAAAACCTGTAGCGTCTGAAACAAAAGCGAATGTTTCTGAGGCGCCTAAAGCAGCAGCTCTGGGCGTGAAGAGTGCCAACATTTTCTCCATTGCGCCCGATGCCAACACCGATCCAAAGTACGCAGACCAAAACAATGGTGAGCGCGACAAGGTTCAGCCTGGCAACAATGCGCCCATGTGGCGACAAGTGGGCGCTGGTGTCAATGGTTCCACCAGTTTGCCTGCAGCGGTAGCACCTGAAGCGGGCAACCTCATTCAACCATTTGTGCAATACCCCGGCTCCAAGCTCACCACAGCGGGTGAGGCATGGCGCCAAGTTCGCAACAATTGGATCATTCCCTACGGTGGCTCTTTGTTGCTGATTGTTGTTTTGGCCATTGCCTTGTTCTATTACGGCAAAGGCACCATGAAGCTGCATGGTGCAGAAACAGGTCGCAAGATTGAGCGCTTTACGCCGCTAGAGCGCGCTGCCCATTGGACCAACGCCATTGCGTTTGTTTTATTGGCTGTTTCAGGTGTCGTCATTGCTTTTGGCAAGTATTTCATCCTGCCCGTCATTGGTACCACCTTGTTTGGTTATTTCACTTATTTCCTGAAAAACGTTCACAACTTTGCCGGCCCCTTGTTTGCTGTGTCGCTCATCATTGTGTTTGCCACTTTCCTCAAAGACAACTGGCCTAGCAAGGAAGACATCACCTGGCTTTTAAAGGGTGGCGGCATGTTCTCAGGCCACGAAGTGCCCTCACACCGTTTCAATGCCGGTGAAAAAGTGGTGTTCTGGTTTGGTGTCTTGGGCTTGGGCGTCATTGTGGTGGCCTCAGGCTTGGTACTCGACATGCTCATTCCTGGCCTCATCTATGAGCGAAGTACCATGCAAATTGCCAACATGATTCATGGTGTGTCCACTGTGCTCATGATGGCCATGTTCTTGGGCCACATCTACATGGGCACCATTGGCATGCAAGGCGCATTCAGCGCCATGCGCGAAGGCTATGTCGATGAAACTTGGGCGAAAGAGCACCACGAACTTTGGTACAACGACATCAAAGCAGGCAAAATTCCTGCACAAAGATCTCCAGAAGCTGCAGCTCACGGTGGCGCGGCTTCCACATCGGCATCTGCCTGAAGTAAGAGGACTCAAATCATGAAAAAATCATTGATCAGCTTGGCCACTTTGGTACTGGCTTCTTTGTTCAGCGTTTCTGCAATGGCTAAGTTGCCAGCGCCAAGCGATGAAGCCAAAGCCAAGGCTGCAGAAGCCGCTGCTAAAACAGCCCATGGCAACAAAGTGGCAGATTTTCAGTTGTGCAAGTCGCGTGAAAAAGTAGCTGCGCACTATTACAAAACAGCCAAGGCCAGTGGCAAGCCCACTAACCCACCAGTGGCAACGCCCCCATGCGCCGACCCAGGTGCCTTTGTGGCGGCAGCCCCAGCCGCTCCTGCTGCGGTGGCCGCAGCCCCAGCGGCAGGTGCTAAGCCTGCAGCACCTGGTGCGGCACCAGCCCCTGCTGCCGCTGCTGCCCCAGCCAAAAAATCCTGATTTTTCCCTGAATTCTTCAGGTTGAAAGTCCCTCGCTGCATAAGCGCGGGACTTTTTGCGTTAGGCTCAAGCCTGAATATTTGATTGACCCATGTTGCAAACTCCTCCCCTGAAACCAAGACTGACCCAAGCCCGCGCAGAATTGACGCGTCAAATCAGTGTGGTCAATGAGTTTGGTGAAACATCCCAAGCGCACATCCCAGCAGAGCGTGCGCTCACCGTCTACTTAGACAAAAAAGAGTTGGTCACACTCATGACCTTGGGTGCCAGTCCCGAACACTTGGTTTTAGGTTTCTTGCTAAACCAACGCTTGATTCAATCGGTGGATGAAATTGAATCTGTCACGGTTGATTGGACCTTGGGAGAAGGCGAATTGGGCCAACCGGGTGTGGCGGCCATCAAAACGCGCGATGGCTTGAGCCAGGCGGGCCCCAAAACTGCCGCGCGTGTGGTCACCACAGGTTGCGGTCAAGGCAGTGTCTTTGGCGATTTGGTGAATGACATCGATGCCATTCAATTGCCTGCCGATGCACACATTTCACAAGCCACTTTGTATGCCTTGGTTAACGCCATTCGCCTTCAAGAAACCACTTATAAATCTTCAGGTTCTGTGCATGGCTGTGCTTTGTTCAAAGGCGCTGACATGCTCATGTTTGTGGAAGATGTGGGTCGCCACAACGCGGTTGACACCATTGCTGGTTGGATGGCCATGAACGATGTGAGTGGCCACGACAAAGTTTTTTACACCACTGGCAGGCTCACCAGCGAGATGGTGATTAAGTCGGCGCAAATGGGTGTGCCCATTGCCGTCTCGCGCAGTGGCATTACCCAAATGGGTTTGGAAGTGGCCGAGCGCGTGCAGCTTTGTGCCATTGGACGAGCTACCAACAAGCGCTTCTTGTGCTTCAGCGCACCGCAACGCTTGAAGTGGCAAACCGAGTTGGCTGGGGCTGCTGGCAAGCCCGCCTTGCAAGATGCAAGTTAAAGAGCCGCAAGCGTCCCTGAATCCTTCGGTGGCCATGCTGACCGAGCATTCTTGGCGACGTGCATTTCAATTGGGCTGGCGCAACCTCTGGCGAGATTTTCGTTCTGGCGAATTAAACCTCCTCATCATTTCAGTGGTGCTGGCAGTGGCCGCACTCACGGCGGTTGGGTTTTTTTCAGATAGGTTGCAAGCTGGTTTGTGGCGCGATGCCAGGCAGCTTTTGGGTGGCGATGCGGTGGTGGTGAGTGACAAGCCCACGCCTGCCAACTTTCAGCAAAAGGCTGAAGCCTTAGGCCTTCGAACCAATGCTACTTTAAGTTTTCCCAGCATGGCGCGTGCTGATGATGCCAAGGGCGGTGAAACCAAATTGGTGGCTTTGAAAGCTGTGACAGAAGCGTATCCTTTGCGCGGGCAAATGAGTCTTTTGAATTTGCAAGGCAGCGACGCCATCAAACCAGATTTGTCGAAGAGCCATCCCGTCAAGCCAACTCGCGAAATTCCCCAGCCTGGCCAAGCCTGGATCGACCCTGCATTGCTGGAGGTGTTGAATCTTCAAATGGGTGATGCGCTTTGGCTTGGCGACAAGGTCTTTCAAATTGCAGCGCTCATTGACCGCGAGCCAGACCGAGGCGCTGGCTTCATGAACTTTTCGCCCAGAGTCATGATTCACCAATCGGATGTGATGGCCACAGGGTTGATTCAGCCGGCCAGCCGCCTGACTTACCGCATGGCGGTGGCAGGAGAAGCATCTCAAGCCAATGTGCAGCAGTTTTTAAGATGGGCCCGCGATGAAGTGGCCAAGCCTGAGGTCAGGGGCATTCAAGTTGAGTCGATGGAAAGTGGTCGTCCGGAAATGCGCCAAACCCTAGACCGTGCCGAAAAGTTTTTGAATTTGGTTGCTTTGTTGGCGGCGCTTTTGTGCGCGGTGGCGGTGGCACTGGCAGCCAGAACGTTTGCAAGCAAGCACCTCGATGGCTGTGCCTTGCTGCGGGTGTTAGGGCAGAGCCAAAAAACATTGTCTGTGGCATATGCCTTCGAATTCATCACTGCTGGCCTGGCCGCCAGCTTATTGGGCGTCCTCATGGGTTATGGCATTCACCATGCCTTTATTTGGTTGTTGGCTGGATTGGTTGATGTCCAATTGCCACCAAGCTCTGGCGCGCCGGCGTTGTTGGGTTTGGGTATGGGCCTCACCTTGTTGTTGGCGTTTGGTTTGCCCCCCGTTTTGCAGTTGGCCAAAGTGCCTGCAATGCGCGTCATTCGCCGCGACATGGGTGGACTGCAGCCAGCTTCTTTGGGTGTCTTGCTCACCGGTTTACTGGGCTTCGCGGGTGCCTTGATGTGGGCCAGCCGTGATGTCAAACTGGGTTTGATGACGGTCCTTGGTTTTGCCGTGGCCACCTTGATGTTTGCGGGCGCCACCTGGTTGGTTTTGAAGTTGTTGCGCAAGTGGGTGCCCAGTGACACCACGCCGCGTTGGTTGCTGTTGGCCACGAGGCAGGTCATGGCTCGGCCGGTTTATGCCGTGGTGCAAGTGAGTGCTTTGTCTGTTGGCTTGCTGGCCTTGGTCTTGTTGGTGTTGCTCAGAACCGATTTGATCAGCAGTTGGCGCAAGGCCACGCCTGTCAATGCACCTGATCGTTTTGTGATCAATGTTCAACCCGATCAAACTCAAGTTTTTCAAGACACATTGAGGCAAGTGGGTGTGAAAGATTACGACTGGTATCCCATGATTCGAGGGCGCTTGGTGGCGGTCAATGGCAGAGAAGTCAGCCCGCTCGATTACACCGATGAGCGTGCCAAACGATTGGTCGATCGTGAATTCAATTTGTCGGCCCGCGCAACCCAGCCTGAACACAATGCGGTCGTGAAAGGGCAGTGGCAGGAAGACGAAAAAGATGCGGTGAGTGTGGAAGTTGGCATTGCTCAAACGCTGGGTTTGAAGATGGGCGATCGGTTGCGATTTGATGTGGGGGGTGTGCTTTCCGAAGGTCGAGTGACGTCTCTGCGCAAAGTGGATTGGGGCTCTATGCGAGCCAACTTTTTTGTGATCTATCCTGTCGACAATTTGCCTGAAGTGCCTTTGAGTTACATGGCCGCTTTCAAAACACCGGATGTACCTGCCTTCGAGCGCAATTTGCTGCAGCAGTTTCCCAACGTCACCAGTGTCGACTTGCGGGCCTCCTTGATGCAAGTACAAAAAGTTTTAGATCAGGTTATTCGCGCTGTTGAGTTCTTGTTTGCCTTCACTTTGTTGGCAGGCTTGCTGGTACTCACTGCAGCAGTCACCTCGACGCGCGAAGAGCGCAAACGCGAATTTGCCATCATGCGCGCCTTGGGCGCCACGGGCCGTTTGCTAAGTCAAGTGCAAACGGCCGAGCTCATGGGTGTTGGGCTGATGGCTGGTTTCTTGGCCAGTTTGGTGGCCGAGTTGGTGGGCTGGGGCTTGGCGCGCTTTGTCTTTGAATTTGAATGGACCGCATCGCTTTGGGTGCCAGTGGCTGGCGCACTGGCTGGCGCTGTGTTGGCTTGGGTTGCGGGCTGGTGGGGTTTGGCTGAAGTGCTTCGGCAACCCGTGTCGCAAACTTTGCGTCAGGCGTCTGAGTAAATCAAGAGGGTGTGAGCAACACCACCAATGCGCCGGCGCCACCTTCAGCTGGTTTGGCTTGCACAAAAGCCATCACCTGATTTTTTTGCACCAGCCAGCTGTGTACTTTGGATTTGAGTACTGACGTTTTGCCTGGTGAACCCAAACCTTTGCCATGCACTACCCGCACACACCGAATACCGTGCTTGTGTGCATCGCGAATGAAGGTGGTGAGAGCCAAGCGCGCTTCATCGCTGCGCAGGCCATGCAAATCAATTTCACGCTGAATGGTCCAGTCGCCTTTGCGCAATTTGCGCGTCACCTCGGGCCCCACACTGGGACGCCTGAAGCTCAGGGCATCGTCGGTGTCTAGCAAGGTGCTGACATCGAACTCATCGCTCAGTGAATCTTGTATGACTTGGGCTTCGTCTTTTTTGAGCTGTGTGGCAACAGGCTCGCGGGGTGGTTTTGGCAGATGCGCTTTGTTGTTGGCCGGCAATGGTGCCACTTTGCCAATAGCGCGAGTAAAGAGATTTTTTTCTGCTTCGGCCTTGCGAAGGGCTGCGACGCGCGCAGCTTCTTCAGCAGCTGCTTGGGCCTGCGCCGCCGCAATTTGCTTTTGAACTTGTTTGAGATCTTGAAGCGATTGGAATTTCACCAGCCAATGTTGCCACAAGCTTTGCAGGTTTTGAGGGAGGGTTTACAAAACACCTTGCTCAGCCATTGAAAAGGCCTGCCCGGGCCCCACTATGACATGGTCTAGAACTTTGACATCGACCATGGCCAAGGCCGACTTCAAACTCTGGGTGAGGTGCAAATCGGCAGGGCTTGGGTGCACCGAGCCACTGGGATGGTTGTGCGCCAACACCACGGCTGCGCTATGGTGATGCAAGGCCCGAAGTACCACCTCGCGCGGATAGACACTGGTTTGACTCAGAGTGCCCCGAAACAAAGTTTCCATGCACAACAGCTTGTGCTGGGAGTCTAAAAACATCATGGCAAACACCTCGTGTGTTTGATGGGCCAAATGGAGTTGCAAATAAAACTGCACGCTGGCGGCGCTTTGCATCACTTCGCGTCTGGAAAGCTGCTGAGCCATGGCCCGCTTGGCCAACTCCATGACAGCCATGAGTTCCGATTGTTTGGCTGGCCCTAAGCCTTTGATGGACTGTTGGTGTGCAGGCGGTGTGAGCAGTAAATTGGCCAATCCCCCGCTGGCAAGCAGCATGTCTTGCGCCAATTGCAGCACATTTCGGCCTGTCGCCCCTGTTCTGAGGAGCAGGGCTAACAACTCGGTATCGCTTAAAGCGCCGGGTCCGCGGGCGAGTATTTTTTCGCGGGGACGGGTGTCTGGGGGTAATTCTTGGAGCTTCATGGGCATTCTGTTCAGATAAATGCCCCAGATTCAGGCTTTTTGGGGCGAAAGCCTTAGAAGCTTTTTACAATGGCGCATTGGACCAATGAGTCTGAGCCAAAACCCCTGTCTAAGGGGCGGCTTGGATTTTCATTGGCCTGCATTGAATTGCGTTTCAAGAGCATTTGAAGTCTCATTCTCAAAATTTAGTTTTATGACCACAGTCCAAGCCGGATCTTTTTTAACGCTGCATTACCGTTTGGCCGGTCCTCAGGGTACGCTCATCAACACGTTTGAAGACAAGCCCGCCACGCTGTCTTTGGGCTCGGGCGAATTGTCGCCAGGCATGGAGGCCGCCTTGATCGGTTTAGAGGAGGGTGTTCGCACCACCTTCGACTTGGCTTCAGGTGTGGCTTTTGGCGATCGCAATCCCGACATGCAGCAATGGGTTGCACGCAAGTTGTTAGCCCAGTTGGGAGCTGCACAAGAACACTATGTGCCTGGCGATGTGGTGCAATTTCCCACACCCGACGGTCATGGCACCTATGCTGGCGCAGTGATGCAAGTGGCAGAAGATGGCGCAGTCTTGTTCGACTTCAATCATCCATTGGCGGGTCATCCCGTTACGTTTGAAGTGCATGTGATTGGTATTTTGTAACTCCAAATGAGAAAGACACAAGTGACTATGGGCGTACAAGAAATTTTGTTGGCGGAGCCTCGCGGATTTTGTGCCGGCGTTGACCGTGCTATCGACATTGTCGAAGCTGCCATTGCCAAATTTGGCCGACCTATTTATGTGCGCCATGAAATTGTGCACAACACCTACGTGGTCAACGACCTCAAAACCAAGGGCGCCATCTTCATTGAAGAATTGAGTGATGTGCCGCCCGGCGCCACCTTGGTGTTCAGCGCGCATGGTGTGAGCAAGGCGGTCCAGGCCGAAGCAGAAGCGCGGGGCTTTAACATCTTTGATGCCACATGTCCTTTGGTCTCCAAGGTGCATGTGGAAGTGGCCAAGCTGCACAAAGAAGGCTACGAGTTCATCATGATTGGGCACAAGGGTCACCCCGAGGTAGAAGGCACCATGGGCCAATTGCCCGACGGCATTCACTTGGTGGAAGATGTGCACGATGTGGTCAACGCAAAACCCAAGCAAACCGAGCTTTTGGCAGTGGTCACCCAAACCACCTTGAGTGTGGACGATGCAGCAGAAATTTTGCAAGCCGTGAAATTGCGCTTTCCCAAAGTACGTGAACCCAAACAACAAGACATTTGCTACGCCACTCAAAACAGGCAAGATGCGGTCAAGCTCATGGCCCCTCAAATTGATGTGTTGGTGGTGGTGGGCAGCCCCACCAGCTCCAACAGCAACCGGCTGCGTGAGTTAGGCAGCCGAATGGGCGCCGACAGCTACATGATTGACAGCGCAGAAGAGCTGAAAAATGAGTGGTTCGAAGGCAAACACCGTGTGGGCCTTACTGCTGGCGCTTCGGCTCCAGAAGTATTGGTACAAGATGTGATTCATCGCTTGCGCGCCTTGGGCGCAACATCCATTCGCAAATTGGATGGCGTGACCGAAACCATCAAATTCCCCTTGCCCAAGGGCCTTAAATTAAACGATGGCCACTGATACTCTGGCTGTTTCATTTTTATCACCATGCTAGATATTCTCCTGCTCCGCAAAGACCTAGACGCTGCTGTGGCACGTTTGGAAACTCGCAAAAAACCACAAGCTTTCTTGAACGTCGAAAAGTTTCGCGCTTTAGAAACCGAGCGCAAAACTTTGCAGACGCGCACCGAAGAACTGCAAAGCCAGCGCAATAGCTTGTCCAAGCAAATTGGCATGCTGAAGTCCAAAGGCGAAAGCACCGATCAAGTGATGGCCGATGTGGCCAGCATCAAAACAGAACTCGACGCATCTGCATTGCGCTTAGATGCTTTGCAGGCAGAAATTCAAGACATGCTGTTGGCTGTGCCCAACTTGCCGCATGAAAGCGTGCCTATCGGTGCCGATGAACACGGTAACGTGGAAGTGCGCAAGTGGAGCGTGGACGGCAAGGGCCCCAAGGTATTTGACTTCGAGGTGCGCGACCACGTGGACATTGGCGAAAAGCTTGGCCTAGACTTTGATATTGGCATCAAGTTATCTGGTGCACGTTTCACCTTCATGCGCGGCCAAATTGCTCGCATGCACCGCGCGCTGGCGCAGTTCATGTTGGACACGCAAACACAGCAACACGGCTACACCGAGTGCTACACGCCTTACATTGTGAATGCAGACACCTTGCGCGGCACGGGCCAATTGCCCAAATTTGAAGGCGACTTGTTTGCCGCCAAAAAAGGCGGACAAGAATCTGAAGAGAGTGCAGAAAGCCAAGCGCTGTATTTAATTCCCACGTCAGAAGTGACCTTGACCAACGTGGTCCGCGATGAAATTTTGGCAGAGTCCGATTTGCCCATGAAACTCACAGCACACACCCCTTGCTTCCGCTCAGAAGCGGGCAGTGCAGGGCGAGATACACGCGGCCTGATTCGGCAGCACCAGTTTGACAAAGTGGAGATGGTGCAAATTGTTCATCCCGAAAAAAGCTATGAAGCGCTGGAAGAAATGACTGGCCATGCCGAAGCCATTTTGCAGAAGCTATGCTTGCCTTACCGCGTGATGTTGCTGTGCTCGGGTGACATGGGTTTTGGTGCCACCAAAACTTATGACTTGGAAGTGTGGGTGCCTGCGCAGGGTACTTATCGCGAAATCAGTTCTTGCTCTAACTGTGAAGCATTCCAGGCGCGTCGTTTGCAAGCGCGTTTTAAAAATTCGCAAGGTAAAAACGAGTTGGTGCACACCTTGAATGGTTCTGGTTTGGCTGTGGGCCGTGCGTTGGTGGCAGTGCTTGAGAATTATCAGAATGCAGACGGTTCAGTCACGGTGCCTGAGGTGTTACGGCCTTATATGGGTGGCATCACTGAGCTTCGTGCTTAAGTTTGTGCGGTAGCGCGCTGTTAGAATTTGCGGCAGTGACCAGCCGGAAATGTGAATGCAGGAGAAGTGGCAGAGTGGTCGAATGTACCTGACTCGAAATCAGGCGTGGTGGCAACATCACCGTGGGTTCGAATCCCACCTTCTCCGCCAAGTTAATAGCCTCGCTAGATTGCTAGGCTATTTTTTTGCTGAGCTCGCTGGGCGGGTGTGCATTGGGCGTGCGCCTCATACTGGAGTACCAGAAATCGTTGCCCGCCCAATGCACACCCACCCAGACTGCGAACAGCAGTGATGGTGTTCAGAAGTTTTCCGCGCTAGAAAGTTGAGTAGTTAGCCTATTGGGGGCTGACGATTTCTGGTACTCCAGTATGAGGAAGCCTCCAATAGGCTAACTGCTCAACGCTCTAGTATGAGGAAGCTGCCCTTAGCCTTGCTGCTCAACGCTTCAGTATGAGGAAGCCCCCAATAAGCTAACTGCTCAACGTTCCATCTGAAAATACAAACAGCTAATTCAATACTTCATCCTTTAAATTAACCCATGTTGAAATTTCGCAAAGCCTTCGTATTGGTTGCAATAACTGCATTGGCTTGCGCCCTGATAGCAGCCTGCGTCAGCAGGGCGCCTCGTGCCAACCCCGACTACGACGCCAGCAAACCACACCACCGCCCGGACGGATTTTCTAACCGTTACTCAGAACGATCCGACAAACCAGGCTTGCTGCGCTGGCAATGGGAACGCATGCGAGATGGCTTGCCCAAACCGCCTGCTAAGCCCATCGTGGGTATCGAACCAAACCTTGAATTGATCAACAGCGACAGCACCCAACCCAGAGTGACATGGGTTGGACATTCAACGCTGCTGGTTCAAATCGATGGCCTGAACCTTTTGACAGATCCGCACTGGGGTCAACGTGCTTCACCCTTTAGTTTTGCTGGCCCCAAACGGCATCAGGCACCTGGCATTCCGTTCGACAAACTTCCAAGAATTGATGCTGTGGTGATCTCACACAACCACTGGGATCATTTGGACCAAGAAACCGTTCAGGCACTCATGACTCGTCATTCGGGCAGTCGTTTCTTTGTACCGCTTGGCATTCAGCATTGGTTCAAGAAAGAAATTAAAGGCGCAGTTTTGGATGGTCCGGCACGCAACGTCATTGCGCTGGATTGGGATCAACACGCCAGCATCAAAGGCAAAACAAAAAACCTGGAGTTGCATTTTCTGGCGGTACAACATTGGAGTGCACGGTCAATTGGCGATCGCTACGAAACTCTCTGGGGCAGTTGGGCCTTCATGCATCCAGATTTTCGATTCTGGTTTTCTGGCGACCTTGCCTACTCGCGTGATACCAAAGACATTGGTGAGCGAATGGGTGGCTTTGACTTGGCGGCTATTGCAATTGGCGCTTATGAACCTCGTTGGTTCATGAAGGACTCCCATGTCAATCCAAATGAGGCCCTTCAGACCATGCGAGATGTCAAAGCCAAAGCGGCCATCGGCATTCACTGGGGTACCTTTGACGGCATGAGCGACGAGCCTTTGGATCAGGCGCCGAAGGATTTAGAGATTGCCAAGAAAGAGTCCGCTGCGCCTCTGAACTTTTTTGTGCTGAAGCATGGTGAGAGTTGGTTGTTGGAAAAAATCAATTCACGACTTGCAAATTAATCTCTATGGCGTACTCGGTGGGCAGCGTGCCGGTCTGTTGAAACCAAATGGTCATCGGGCCTTCGCCGAGTTTCTCTGGGGGGATATTGGCAACGACATTGCGGTTTAAGTCTGCAGGCCCCATGTGACCATAAACGAGCATTCGGCTAACGTCTACGCCTGCATCAAACACGTTGCTTGATTGAATTGCATAAAACGCAATGGCATCTTCTGACACATAGCGAACCAACCTGACCGACTTGATTCGATGGTTTTTGGGAATGTCCCACCGAACATAGTCAGCATCGCCACGAACCACAACGCCATGGATGAGCATCGTGAGCAAACCTTCAGCCATTTTGCTAGGTTGCAGTGGGTTGGTTGAGGCTTCATGGCTCATGCTCGACCCTGCTGCTTGAAGATCAAAGGCCTGCGAGGCAGATGCGTTGCCAGCCAAATCGACTTGGCGAAGCCAAACCATGCTTAGCCCATTGCCCAAAGCCCCCAAAGCTGATCCGCTGCCTGCATGCCAGCTGACCTGGTTGTCCAGCGAATACTCCCACTTTGCATTTGCTTCAAGGCCCGTCAACTGAAGTGTTCGGGTGAAACCGTCAACGCTTGGGCTCACAGTAACGGGTGCCGGAGCCATGGTGTCTAGGACACATGTCACCACAACGATCTCAGATTTATTGCCAGCGTTGTCGCGTGCACGAACCCAAATCATTTTGGGGCCATCACCTTTCACTTCAAAGGATTTGCCAGAGCCTATGGTCCAGGTCACACCTTGGTCCAAAGAGAACTCCCAAGAATAATCACTGTCTACGGCCCACAATCCATTTCGCGTGACGCCATCGCTCACACTCAATCCGGTGTCTGAAAATGATAGTTTGGGAGGCTTCAGGGTGATTGCGCCAGTGCTATGCGCGTTCGATGTGTCAGACGAATTTGACGAACTTGTTGCGTCCTCTGCTCCTCCGCCTGACCCTCCGCAGGCAACGATCAATGAGAGCAAGCCAAGGCCCCCTAAATGAAACAATCTTCTGACAAGAACACCCATCGAATTCATAGCATCACTTTTCAATGAAAAATTGAATTGATGGTGTTGGTCAATTGTGACAATTCCGTGAATTGCCGGAGTGCACAAAAGCCTATTGCCGCTTAAGTGATTGATCGAGGTATAGCGGATTCAGTTGAAAGATTTTGAGCGAGGGTCAAAACAATAGATCAACTGGCTGGGAATCTCAGGAACTTGTGTTTTGAGATAAGTCCGAATCAATGGCGCTGCCAGCCAAGGTTTGGTATGGCCACTCCAAATACCACGCGGCACAATTTGCTGTCCACTGTCATTCATTTGAAGTGTGACAACAGCGGGCAGAAGAGTTTCAAACTCGACCTCTGCCACGCTCCATTTTCCGAGGGTCCAAATGCCGGCAATTTGCGCAGATTGAGATTGCGGAGGGCTATAGGATTGAATGGCTTTGTGGATGTCTTGAAAGATTGCTTCGTCTGCGATGGGTTGAGACACATTCTTGCAATTTTGAGTGTGCACAAGCCATTGGTTTTGAATTTTTCCAAGAACGTCGATTTCTATGCCGTCAACCACCATCAGATAGCTGTGGTCAGCAGCTTTGAAGCTGATGTGTGAGGCAATGACGCCTGCTAAGACGATGGCCAATAGCGGTAGGGCTACTTTCTTTTTCATCTTTGGATTATGGCTGAGCTTGCTGGGCTCGCTGGGTGAGGGTGAGG
This sequence comes from Comamonadaceae bacterium, assembly GCA_947484245.1. Next base: position 23,758 of record CANKOT010000011.1, on the reverse strand, counting down.
TGGGTGGGTTCCTCATACTGGAGTACCAGAAATCGTCACCCACCCACCTCACCCCCACCCAGCTGCGAACAGCAGTGTTGGCCGTCAGAGATTTTCCGCACGCCAGAAGTTGAGTAGTTAGCCTATTGGGGGCTGACGATTTCTGGTACTCCAGTATGAGGAAGCCCCCAATAGGCTAACTGCTCAACGCTCTAGTATGAGGAAGCTGCCCTTAGCCTTGCTGCTCAACGCTCAACATCAAAGAGAGCAAGCATTAGCAAGCTCAAAAATTACAAGTCTTTGTACGATCAACAAACCAACTATCAAACAGCACTTGTCAGTACATCATCCGGACGTTATGATTCAACTTTTAATCGCCAATAGTGCGCCCATGCCTGCATCTCTCAATCCCAAATCCGAGCGCATCGATGTTCGTGCAAGTACCCCTGTCAAACAGTTATTGCAGGAAGCCGCGCGCGTTTCACACAAAAACGTGAGTGAATTTTTATTGGATGCCGGTATCACTGCAGCTAACCAAGCACTCGCCGATCGCACAAAGTTTGACCTTAGCAAAGAGACTTGGACAGCATTTCAGAAGGCTCTCGATCAACCGGTGAAACCTAAACCCAAGCTCAAGAAACTCTTGTCCGATAAAGGTTTGCTCGGTTGAGCGCTCATACCTTTGAGCCAGTCCACAAGCTGAGCGTCACTGATGGCGTGGAGTCGTTTGATTGTGGGCATGTTGCCATGAATGAGTTTTTACAGCGCTTTGCTTTCGTTAATCAAAGATCAAACAGTTCACAAACTTATGTGAGTTGCAATGCTGGCCAGGTTGCTGGGTTTTACAGCTTGGCCGTTGGCAGCGTTGAGCCATCACATTCTGCGCCGCGTGTGATGAAAGGAATTCCGCGGCATCCAGTGCCTGTCATGATTCTTGCCAGACTGGCCATAGATCAAAGATATCAGCGACAAGGTCTGGGCAAAGCACTGCTGAAAAATGCATTGCTTCGAACTGTGCAGGCTGCAGACATTGCTGGCATTCGGGCACTTTTGGTTCATGCGAAGGACGAGGAAGCTAGAAGTTGGTACCGCCATTGGGAGTTCGAAGAAAGCCCTACTGATCCGTATCATTTGTTTTTGTTGGTGAAAGACATTAAGGCACTGCTTTGATCTTTTTTTGCTGAGTTCGCTGAGCTCGCTGGGCGAGGGTGAGGTGGGCGGGCTCCTCATACTGGAGTACCAGAAATCGTCACCCACCCACCTCACCCTCACCCAGCTGCGAACAGCAGTGTTGGTGTTCAGAGGTTTTCCGCGCTAGAAAGTTGAGCAGTTAGCCTATTGGGGGCTGACGATTTCTGGTACCCCAGTATGAGGAAGCCCCCAATAGGCTAACTGCTCAACGCCCCAGTATGAGGAAGCCCCAAATAGGCTAACTGCCCAACGCTCTATTGTGAAGAAAACAATCAAACGACCTGATAGCATCCCAGTATTCCAAGCACTTCTACTTGCCAACCTAGAAAAGCCATATGAACCTTACAGTCAACGGAAACAACGTCACCCTAGACGTAGACCCCCAGATGCCCTTGCTGTGGGTCCTTCGCGACTCAATGAACCTCACGGGTACCAAATTCGGCTGCGGCGTTGCTGCCTGTGGTGCATGCACAGTCCACAAAGACGGCCAACCTGTTCGCTCATGCGTGACGCCGGTATCAAGCGTAGCCGGAGCAAAAATCAAAACCATCGAATCATTGGGCACCCCCGAAAAACCGCATCCCTTACAACTGGCTTGGATCGCCGAGCAAGTGCCTCAGTGCGGTTACTGCCAAAGTGGCATGCTCATGGCTGCTGCTGCGCTTCTTGAAAGAAAGCCCAAACCTACCGATGCTGACATCGACGAAGTCATGACCAACCTGTGCAGATGCGGCACCTACCAACGTGTGCGTGCTGCTATTCACCGCGCGGCTGGAGCACAAGCATGAAGCGCCGCAACCTGATATTAAGCGGTCTGGGCATCACGGGTGCGCTGGTGGTGGGCTGGGGCGTGATGCCCGAGCGCTCACGTTTGGGCAAACCCGGCAACATGTTGCTCACCGAAGGGGATATAGCCCTCAATGGGTGGATCAAAATTACCAAAGATGGTGGTGTCGTTTTAGCCATGCACCGCAGTGACATGGGGCAAGGCATTCACAACGCGCTTTCTATGCTGGTGGCTGAAGAGCTTGATGTGCCCTTGAGTCAAATCCGATTAGAGCAAGCAGGCCACGACAGCATCTATGGCAACGTGGCCATGTTTGTGGGCACCTTGCCATTTCACCCGCTTCAATCAGAGGGCGGTGACAAGCCTTTTGTGGTTCACAGCGGTGAGTGGATCGTCGGCAAAGTTGCACGCGAGTTAGGGGTCAATGCAACGGGGGGCTCTTCATCTGTGAAAGATGCTTGGTTGCATTTGAGATTAGCGGCTGCTACCGCCAAGGCCAGCTTGTTGTTGGCTGCAGCAGACCAATGGAAAGTCCCTTTGCAAGAGATCAAGGTCAAAGAGGGATTGCTAAGTCATGCCGCTGGCAAGTCAGCTCATTTTGGAGAGTTTGCAAAAGGTGCGGCTGCACAGACGCCAAAAAATGTCGTACCGAAAGATCGCAAAGATTGGACCCTCATTGGCAAGCCAACGGCTCGCGCAGACTTGCTTCCAAAAATCAACGGCTCAGCCGTGTTCGGGATCGACGTGCGTTTGCCCAACATGCTTTTTGCCAGTGTGGTTCAAGTTCCACAGATGGGCGGCACCTTAAGCAGCATGGATGCCACAGAAGCGCTGGCTATGCCGGGCGTGGTGAAGTGTGTGCAGTTGGTCAGCGCATCAGGCTCTGCACCGGGCTTTGCAGTGGTTGCTAAATCGACTTGGCACGCCAAGCAGGCTGCCGATAAAGTCAAAACCAAGTGGTTGCAGCGTGCCGAAGGCGCTATTGAGACCAAGCGCATTGAGGCTGATCTCAAGGAGAAACTCAAAACAGAAAAGGGCTTTTCTTTTTACGAAAAAGGCGATGCAGCCAAAGCTGAAGGCAGTGCTGTGCGCATCATTGAAGCGCAGTACACAGCACCCTATTTGGCACATGCCACCATGGAGCCCATCAACTGCACAGCGCAGTTCAAGGATGGCGTGCTTGAAATTTGGGCGCCTACGCAAGTGCCAGGTTTGGCCCGTGCGGCGGCTGCCAAGATAGCCAATCTATCAGATGACAAAGTCAAAGTGAACGTCACGCTGTTGGGCGGTGGATTTGGCCGACGCTTAGAAGCCGATGTGGTGGTACAAGTCACCCAAATTGCCATGGCACTTGATGGCGCGCCGGTTCAACTGGTTTGGACGCGTGAAGAAGACATGACGCACGATTTTTACCGTCCTATGCAAGTGGCGCAATTGAGTGCTGCGATCAATGCCAAAGGCGAAGTTGAGAGTTTGCGCATCAAGTCGGCAGGCGACGCTGTTTCGCCGCGTTGGATGTCGCGCGTTTTGCCTGCACTGTCTGGCCCCTTTGATGCGCCCGACAAAACGACTGCTGAAGGTTTGTTTGATTTGCCTTATGGGTTTGCCAATCAACACATGGCGCATGTGTCCACGCGCATGGGGGTACCCGTTGGTTTTTGGCGTTCGGTGGGTCATTCACACAATGCTTTCTTTTCTGAGTGCTTCATCGATGAGTTGGCGCTTGAGTCCAAACAAGATCCAGTGGCATTTCGGTTGACGCTGCTGAAAAATGCACCCCGTTATGCAGCCGTTTTGAAGTTGGCTGCAGACAAAGCGAAGTGGGCTGCTGCGTTGCCAGCAGGTCATGCGCATGGCGTGGCTTTGCACAAGTCATTTGGCTCTATCGTGGCGCAAGTGGCTGAAGTGTCGATACAAGATGGCAAGCCCCGTGTTCATCGCGTGGTTTGTGCCATCGATTGCGGCACTGTGGTCAACCCCGGCACGGTTGCACAGCAAGTTGAAAGCTCGGTCAGTTTTGCTTTGACTGCAGCCCTGTTTGGACAAATTGACATTCAAGATGGGGTGGTTCAACAAACCAACTTCACCAATTACCCCTTGGTCAGCATGGCGCAATCGCCTTTAGTTGAAACTTGGATTGTGCCGAGCACGCAGACACCTGAAGGTGTCGGTGAACCTGCTGTGCCGCCTTTGGCTCCCGCGGTGGCCAATGCCATGTTCAAACTCACGGGCAAGCGCTTGCGATCTTTGCCATTGGCGGCATAACCCTTTGCACGACTTGAATTATCATTGCGATCAAAATCACCTTATGCCAAATTACAAACTCCAAGTCGAAGTTATCCCTCAGTATCTTCCCGAACAGTCTGATCCTGCTGGCAATCTCTATACATTTGCCTACAGCATCACCATCACCAACAAGGGCAACATTGCTGCTCAGGTTATTTCAAGATATTGGAGCGTGAATGACGCCAACGGCCTTCATGAGAAAGTCAAAGGCTTGGGCGTTGTGGGATACCAGCCCTTGTTGCAGCCTGGTGAGAAATTTCAATACACCAGCGGTACCCGGCTTAGAACGCCAACGGGCACCATGCATGGCAGTTATTTTTGCGTGGCTGAAGATGGTGAGAAATTTGATGTCGACATTCCCATGTTTATTCTGGACGCGCTCAGCAGTGAGTCAGGCAAGCGCAACTTGCATTAGTCTTTTCAAAAAACTGGTTCCTTTTGAATGGCGCTATTACTTAGTCAGACATGCTTAACTTAGAGTCCAGGCGTCAAGAAAATTTATTGGGAATTGCCTGGATGATTGCTTCAATGGCGGCTTTTTCTATTGAAGATGCCTTTCTCAAAACAGTTACCAAACAGGTTCCGGTTGGCCAAGTGCTGATGATGTTTGGCGCGGGCGGTTTGTGCATCTTCGCGTTCATGGCAAGACGCATCAAAGCCCCACTTTTTCAGCCTCAGGTTTTCACACGAAACATGTTGATCAGAGCTGTGTTTGAGTTCTTCGGCCGTTTGTTTTATATCTTGGCCATTGCGCTCACCCCCATGTCCTCTGCAACGGCCATTTTGCAGGCGGCACCCTTGTTTGTCGCTTTGGGAGCCCGCGTTTTCTTGCATGAAAAGATAGATGGCAAGACTTGGTTGGCGATCTGGATGGGCCTGCTGGGTGTGCTCATTATTCTGCGTCCTTCTGCGGACGACTTTTCGGCGCTTTCACTGCTGGCGCTCATTGGGACCTTAGGTTTTGTGGGGCGGGATTTATTGACTCGCGCAGCGTCGCCTGCATTAACCAAAGAAGTACTTGGCTTTTATGGCTTTAGCACCACGGTGATTGCGGGCGCATGCTATGCAATTTGGGATGGCAAAGCCTTCGTGGCACTTGCATCAATTCAGATGGTGATGATCAGCGCTGCACTGGTTGCAGGTGTTTTTGCCTACACGGCCCTCATGAGCGCCATGCGCACAGGCTCGATTGCAGCAGTCACGCCTTACAGATACACACGGCTTCTGTTTGGCATTTCCATTGGCGTGCTTGCCTTTGAGGAAAAGTTAGATGCAGCCATGATCTTGGGCTGCGCGGTGGTTATCTGCGCGGGGCTGTTTGTGGGCTGGCAAAACCAGCGTCGTCAACCCGCTCAATGATGACCGGGTCGTTCTCTGGGCGAATCACTCTGATGCCATGCTTGCTCAAAATTTCTACATAAACTGAAGTCGCACCTTCTTGGACCAGTGCGTCAATGCCTTCAATCACGGCGCTCACTTTGACCACTGCTGCTGAGTCGGCTGTCAGCCCCACTTTGCAATCAAAGTCCCAAAAATCGACTTCTTTGGGCAACGCACGATTGCGTTCGCGTTTGAAGTATTTTCGAATCTCGTGTTTGACTGCTTCCAACACGCGGTCGGCGTTTTTACCTTCAATTTGCAAGGGGAAGTTTTTTTTCATGGAGTGGTCCTTGGTGGGTTGAGCGCCCATTTGGGACGTAGCTGAAAGTCTTGATTATGGCTCAGGCCTTAAACAAACCTTTGTAAGCAATTGCAAAATAGGTCAGTTGCGCAAGATCGATGATGAATTGCGCAGCTGTAAGAAGCGAAATTCAATTAAAAGTTCAAGCGTTTACCAAGCGCTTGAAATCGACGGCCCCACGCTTCGCGGGACAACTCTATGCTGTCGTAAAAACTAGGAACGACCAAGAGCGTGAGGATGGTGGAGGTGATGGTGCCACCAATGATGGCGACAGCCATGGGCCTGTAAAACTCACCGCCTTCACCCATGCCGACAGCCACAGGCAACATGCCCGCGATCAATGCGAAGGTAGTCATGATGATGGGCCGCAAGCGTTTGCGCCCTGCAGTCATCAGCGCTTCTTCACGGTCTATGCCTTGCTCTTCCAAACTTCTGGCAGCATCCAACAGCAAAATGGCATTCTTGGCCACCAAACCCATCAGCATGATGACGCCTATCAGGCTCATCAGGTTCAAGGTGCTACCCGTTAGCAACAATGCCAGAACTACGCCAATGAGCGACAAGGGCAAAGAGAACATCACAGCCAAGGGGGCAGTGAAGGAGCTAAATTGCATGACCAAAATGAAGTACATCAGGGCAATGCCAGAAACAAGCGCAATGCCCATTTCGGTGAACACTTCTTTTTGATCTTTGGAGGCACCATCCAATTCAATGCCATAGCCTTCAGGGAAATTGATGCTCTTGGCCAATTTGAGGGCATCTGCAGTGACTTCACCAGAAGACCGGCCTTGTACGTTGGCTGAAACGCCAATGGTTCTTTTGCCGTCAAAGTGCTCAATTTTGGAAGGAGCTTTGCCCATCGAAACTTTGGCAATTTGAGACAAGGGTACAACGGTGTTCATGCCCGTTACCGTAATGGGCAAGCGTTCAATGTTCGAGACACTCATTCGATCTTCTGGCGCTAAGCGAATGGCGACATCGCGCGCTTCACCTGTGGGGTCGACCCAGTCGCCCACTTCAATGCCGGCAAAGGCCACACGCAATGCATTGGCCGCGTCAGTGACAGAGATGCCCAATGAATTGGCGAGACCTCGGTCCAATTCAATTTGCAGCTCGTTTTGGGGGTCTTGTTGAGACAAGCCAACATCGACGGCACCCGGTACCTGCCTCAATTGCGCCATGAAGTCGCTCGTGATGTCCAACAGCTTGCGCGAATCGGTACCAATGAAACGAATCTGGACAGGTTTAGAGGCGCCATTTCCCAAATCGTCTAACACTGTGTATTCAGCACCTACCAGTTGAGATGTTCGTTTGCGCAATTCAATGGCAATGTCTTGTGCAGAACGTATGCGTTCTGTGCTTTTCCCGATATCGACATAAATACGCCCACCCGTTGGGTTGACATAGCTGTTGGTGGCTTTGGTTTCAGGCAAAGTGCGCGCCATGACAGCAGCGGATTCGAGCTTCATTCGAGAATATTCCAAATTGCTGCTGGCTGGAGAGCGAACGTCAATGGCCAAAGTTTTGCCATCTGACTTGGGTAAAAAACTAGAGCCTCCGAACTTCACTTGTAAAAAGATAGCGCCGAAAAAACTGGCAATTGCAAATGCAATCATCCAGCGTCTGTGGTGCAGTGCCCAAGCAATCACATTGCCATAGCGATCGGCTTGGGTGTCAAACCAAGTGTTGAACTGTTTGAGTTTGAGACTGATGCCTTTTTTCGGTTGAAGGTGATGATCGAGTGGGTCTCCCCAGTAGGCAGATAGCATAGGATCGAGTGTGAAGGAGATCAACAAACTGACCAATACAGAGGCGACCACCGTCAGTCCAAAGGGACGAAACCATTCGCCTGAAATGCCTGGCATAAAGCCGACAGGAATAAACACAGCCACAATGGAGAAGGTGGTGGCCGCCACAGCCAAGCCAATTTCAGCGGTGCCATTCAAAGCCGCTGTGCGTCTGTCGAATCCTCGCTCCATGTGCCTGACAATGTTTTCTCGCACCACAATGGCATCGTCAATGAGCACGCCAATGGCCAAAGACAAGCCCAGCAAGCTCATGAAGTTGAGCGTGAAGCCACACAACCACACTGCAATGAATGAAGCGATGACTGAAGTTGGCAGCGATAGCGCTGTGATGAGGGTTGACCGCCATGAGTTGAGGAACACATACACCACAAAGATGGTGAGGCCAGCGCCAAAAACCAGTGCATGAACCACATTGTTCAAACTGTTTTGGGCTTCAACGCCACCGTCTTGCGTGATATCGATTTGGGTGCCCTCTGGCAATGATTTGTTGATGTCTGCCACCAATGCGCGAGCTTGAGTAGCCACGCCCACAGTTGATGCATCGCGTGAGCGTGTAATGGCAATGCCTACATTGGGTTGACCGTTTCGGACACTCAGCGAATTGAGGTCGGCAAAGCCGTCTGTCACAGTTGCTACTTGGCCAAGCCGAATCAACTCATTGCCACTTCGCTTAATGACAATTTGATTGAATTCAGCCGGTGTTTCAATTCGCCCCAGCAATCGAATGCTTTGATCTTCTAATGCGCCGCGAATCTTGCCCACAGGCGCTGCGGCATTTTGTGTGCGCAATGCACTCACCACTTCTGTGACGGATAAATTCACCTCACGCAGTTTTTGGGCATGCAGCAAAACGCTCAACTCGCGTTTGAGTGCACCGTTGACATTGACCTGTGCAACGCCTTGAATACCCCGGAACTTATCGGCAATTTGGTCTTCGGCAATGCGAGAAATTTCAGCATGGCTTTGGCTGCTAGACGAAAGTGCCAATTGCATGATGGGTTGCGCTGTGGGGTTAATGCGCAAAATGACGGGCTCGCGAATTTCGTTGGGCAATTTGTAGCGAACTCTGCCAATGGCATTGCGTACGTCGTCTGTGGCCTCCACCATGTTCTTTTTAAACTCAAAGAACACCAAGATGTTGGCATTGCCTTCGCTGGCTGTGCTGCGCAAATCATTGATGCCATTGACCGATTGCAATGCTTTTTCAACACGATTGAGAACTTCACGCTCTACGGTATCGGGTGAGGCGCCAGGATAGTAGATGTCAATGACCAACAGCGGCATTTCAACATCAGGGATTTGATTGACTTTGAGTTTCGTCAATGCCAAAAGCCCAACGGCCATGAGCATCAGCAATATGACGAGCGTGACAACCGGTTTTTTAACGCTGAAATTAGACAAAAACATGGTTTATTGACCCACCTTGGTCGATGTGTCTGAGCGCAGGATGAATTGCTGGCCATCTTTCAAGGAACTGCTGTTGTTGCGCAAAACCTTCTCACCAGAATTGAGCCCACTGCGCACCACCCATTCACCCAAGCGTGTATCGCGGTCGCCCAATTGAATGGCACGCTTGACGACCTTGTCGCCTTCAAGCGCCCACGCAAATACTTTGTCACCTTCCCGGCGCAAGCTACTTTCGGCGATCATCACGGCTGGCTTGGTGAGGGTTTCAATGACGCCTTCTGCAAACAGGCCCACCACAGGAGGACGATCCTTGGCATTGATGGTCACAATCACTGAAACTTGCCGAGTCACTGGATTGGCGGCGCCGTCTATCCGTTTGACGGTGCCTTGGCTGGCCAGTTGATCACCATTTTGGGCAACACCATTGATGCGAAAATTAACGCGCTGCCCAATCTTCACGACGCCCATTTGGTCGGCAGAAACTTGGCCTTCAAAGCGCATGCTGCTGGGGTCAATGACTTGAATGAGCTCTTTGCCAATTTGAGCGGTGTCGCCTGCGGATGCTTTGCGTGCACTGACAACCCCATTGAATGGCGCACGCACTTCGGTGCGATCAAGTTGCTGCTTGGCGGCTGCCACTCGAGCTTTGACGGCTACCAATTCACTTTGAGCGGCATTGCGTTTGATCTCTGACTCTTCAAGTCCTTGCGTGGAAACCATGCCTTGCGATTGAAGTGATTTCATGCGTTGGAATTGCCGTTCGGCACCTTCTAGCGATTGATTTGCTGCGCGCAGAGACTCTTCTGCAGAGCTGAGGTTGTCGCGAAACACGGCGTTGTCGAGGGTGACCAATAAATCGCCTTTGCGAACCATCTCACCATTTTCTTTGTGAACTTTGAGCACCACGGCACTGACCTCAGCCCTCAAGTCAGCGCGAACTTCTGGCTGCAAAGAACCAGAGATGACGGGGCCTGTACCGTGTTGTGAAGTGCCTAGTTGCAAGATGTCTTCGTTGCCAAGGCTCAGTGCAACTGATTCAGTGGTTTTTTCAGGTTCTGCTGCCGGCTTTTGACATCCTGTCAACATACCAAGGCTGAGAATCAGGCTGACAGAACAGGCAATTGAAAATCTGTTCAAACAAAGGTAACGCAACATGAGAACTCCGGCTAGCAAAAGTTCTCGAATTACACCATGAAATCAAATAGATCGACCTTAAATGGCTTGATCTAAAGTGGCTAATTTCAAGTCATGCTAAAAATCACACTCAGGGTCAAGTGACGGCATTTTTTTGCGCAAAGCGGGCCTGCTGCCATTCACCTGATGCCATCACTTCGTGGAGGTGTCTGATGGCATGCCAAACGTCAACATACCTCACATACAAAGGGGTGAGTCCAAAGCGCAAGATATCGGGATGCTGCTTGCCATCACCAGCCCGGAAGTCGCCAATCACACCGCGTGCAATGAGCGCTTGCACAATGGCATAGGCACCTTCTGATCTTGTCAAACTCACTTGCGAACCACGCAGCTCACTTTGCAAGGGGGTGACAACTCCAAATCCATAGGCGCTCAATTGGGTGTTCACCAAATGCATCATGAGGCCCGTAAGCGCAAGCGATTTTCGTCTCAGGGCAGCCATGCCACCCAGTTTTTCAGCCTCTAAAAAAACATCTAGGCCAGTGTCTAGCGCTGTCAAACTTAAGATGGGCTGTGTGCCGCATTGATAACGTGCGATGCCTGTAGCTGGTTTGTAGTCCTGTGTGAATTCAAAAGGTGCTGCGTGCCCCCACCATCCGCTAAGGGGCTGCCAAAAGCGATTGGTGTGCTTGGGGTTGACCCACACAAACGCGGGTGCACCAGGCCCCCCATTCAGGTATTTGTAGCCACAACCTACAGCAAAATCTGCGTTTGCGCTGTTCAAGTCAAGTGGCACTGCGCCAGCGCTGTGTGCCAAATCCCAAACAGTCAATGCACCCACTGCGTGCGCGGCAGCGGTCATGGCTTTCATATTGAGCATGGCACCGGTTCGGTAGTTCACGTGAGTGAGCATCAAGACGGCAATGTCTTGGGTGAGTGATGCTTGAATTTCTTCAGCTTCCACCAGTTTCAATGTGAAGCCGCGCTCCTTACACAAAGCTTCTGCAATGTAGAGATCGGTGGGAAAGTTGGTGCCCTCACTCAACACGATTTTTTTCTCAGGGTGATCTGCCTGTAGGGTGGACAGCGCAGCACTCAGCACTTTGAACAAATTGATGGAAGTGCTGTCTGCTGCAATCACTTCATCGTTTTTTGCGCCAATCAGTTTTGCAATTTTGTTGCCTACTTGCTGCGGCAGCTGAAACCAGCCTGCCGTATTCCAGCTTTTGATCAGGTCTTGCCCCCACTCTTTAGCCACCGCAGCAGCTACGCGCTCGGGTGTGGCCTTGGGGAGAACGCCAAGTGAGTTGCCGTCCAAGTAGATCACGCCGTCTGGCAAATGAAACAGGTCGCGCAGTGACCGAAGTGGATCTTGTCCATCCAGCGCTTCGCATTCAGAAAGTGAGTTAGGGTGTGAATTGACGACGTCTTGGGTGTTCATGAGGCGCAAAGATAGCGCCCTTAGGCATTTTTGGTGTCGGTTATACCCAACAGATTGATAAATTTATGGCGCAAATGCTTTGTCGGCTTCGTCGTAAACTTAGCCGCATGAATTTAACGCCCGATTCTTGGCAAGCCATTCAGCTAACTATAGAGTTGGCTGCCTTGACCACTGTCCTGCTGCTGATCTTGTCAACCCCGCTGGCTTGGTGGTTGTCGCAAACCCATTCGGCATGGCGCGCACCGATTCAGGCCCTGGTCACTTTGCCGCTGGTCTTGCCCCCCTCTGTGCTGGGTTTTTATTTGCTCGTTGTCATGGGACCCCAAGGTCCTTTGGGGCAGTTCACGCATGCCATGGGCTGGGGCGTTTTGTCGTTTACTTTTACAGGCCTCTTGATTGGCTCCATTTTGTTTTCGCTGCCATTTGCGGTGCAACCCTTGCAGCACGCTTTTGAAGCCATGGGGCCGCGTCCCATGGAGGTGGCCGCTACCCTGCGCGCAAGTCCTTTGGATGCATTTTTCTCTGTGGCTTTGCCGCTGGCAAAGCCTGGCATGGTCACTGCCGCCATTTTGAGTTTCGCGCATACGGTAGGCGAGTTTGGTGTTGTGCTCATGATTGGTGGCAACATTCCTGGTCAAACGCGAGTGGTATCTACAGAAATTTACGGCCATGTTGAAGCGATGGAATACACGCAGGCCCATCTATTGGCTGCAGGCATGCTGGCCTTCTCATTTGTGGTGCTCATGGTGCTGGCTTTGCTCAACCGTCGCCAACGTCAGGTGCTTTGAACATGATTGACTTGCAAGTTAAGTTGAGTCGAGCAGCGTTTCAAATGGACGTGAATGTGCAGTTGCCCGCACAGGGCATTAGCGCTATTTTTGGTGTTTCAGGCTCGGGCAAAACGAGTTTGTTGCGTGTGGTGGCCGGCTTAGAAACCAACCAAGAAGGCCGAATTCAAGTGGGTGCGCACATTTGGCAAGACACCCAGCAAAAAATTTGTTTACCCACCTGGCATAGACCCTTGGGCTATGTGTTTCAAGAGTCCAGCTTGTTGCCGCACCTTGATGTTCAACAGAACTTGAACTTTGGTTTGAAGCGGGCATTGAAATCATCAGGGGGCACGCAATTCAATGCCGCAAAGTCTTTGAAAGTGTCTATTGAGCTGTTGGGCATTGAGGCCTTGTTGCAACGCATGCCAGACCAGCTGTCGGGCGGTGAGCGTCAGCGTGTGGCCATTGCAAGGGCCATTGCCATGCAGCCGCAATTGCTCTTGATGGACGAGCCTTTGGCATCTTTAGATGCAGCACGCCGTCAAGAAATTTTTCCTTGGCTGGCCAGGCTGCGTGATGAACTCAAAATGCCTATGCTGTATGTCACCCATTCGGCAGAAGAGCTCACACGATTGGCCGATCACTTGGTGGTGTTGGACAATGGAAAAGTGAAAGCGCAAGGCCCTGTGAGCGCTATGCTGACGCAGGTGGTGGCCCCTGTGGTGGTGGGTGAAGATGCTGGCACGTTGATTACAGGTCACATTGGTGCGGTGGATCTGAAGTGGCATTTGTCACGCGTTGACTTCGCGGGTGGCTGCGTTTGGATGCGCGACGCAGGCTTGTCCGTTGGCAAAGCCGTGCGGATTCGCATCTTGGCGCGCGACGTCAGTTTGGCCACGTCTGAGCCTCAAAACACCAGCATTCAAAACCAAGTGCAAGGCAGCATTCAAAGCATGACGCCCGATGCACATCCATCCCAAGTGATGGTGGTTTTGAAGTGTGGTGCTGAACAGGTGTTGTCCCGTGTGACCAAGCGCGCAGTTGACGAACTGGGCCTGCAAGTCGGCATGCCGGTCTGGGCGCAAGTGAAGTCTGTCGCCTTAGTGGCCTGATCCAACTTTCAAATTGCCTCAAACCAGAGGCATTCATTGGCTTACATGGCCATTGATATGCTTTATAGGTATAAACAAACAACAAATGATTCGTTTGAGTTTTGAAGACTGGGTTTCACAATCGCGTCCTTACTCTTTTGAGACGCTTTATGAACAAAATCAAACCATTTGCTGCTGCGGCCTTGTTGGCCTTTTCCGGTCTCACGGCTTCTGCCCAAACTTTGCTTAACGCATCTTACGACGTCGCCCGCGAGTTTTACAAGGACTACAACGCCGCCTTCGTTGCCAATTACAAAAAGACCACCGGCAAAGACCTGAAGATTGACCAGGCCCATGGCGGTTCTAGCGCACAAGCGCGCGCCGTGAACGACGGCTTAGATGCCGACGTGGTCACCATGAACACCACCACCGACATCGACTTCTTGGCCAGCAAAGGCATTGTGGCTGCCGATTGGACCAAACGCTTCTCACACAGCGCATCGCCCACCAGCTCCACCATGCTGTTCCTCACACGCAATGGCAATCCTAAAAACATCAAAGATTGGGACGACCTCATCAAGCCCGGCATTCAAGTGATTGTGGTCAATCCCAAAACGGGCGGCAATGGTCGCATGGCTTATTTGGCTGCATGGGGTTATGTTCGTAAAAAGGGTGGTAGCGAAGCTGACGCTGCGGCCTTCGTAGCCAAGCTCTATAAAAACGTGCCCGTGTTGGCCAAGGGTGGCCGGGACGCCACCACCATTTTCTTGCAACGCAACATTGGCGATGTGCTTGTCACGTTTGAATCCGAAGTTATTTCTGTAGACAACGAATTTGGTGCCGGCAAGGTAGATGCCATTCACCCCTCCATCAGCATCGTGGCAGAAAACCCAGTGGCTGTTGTGGAGCGAACAGTTGCCAAGAAGGGCACTGGCGATTTGGCCAAGGCCTATTTGAATTACCTTTACTCTGATGAAGCACAAGAGATTGCAGCCAAGCACGCCTTGCGCCCCTCCAATCCTGCCATCTTGAAAAAATACAGCAAGACCTTCAAGCCTTTGCAGTTGTTCACTGTGAACGAAGTGTTTGGCTCTTTCGCTGAAGCGCAAAAAGTGCACTTCAACGATGGTGGCAATTTCGACAAGCTGTACACCGTTAAGTAATTCATGCTTTCTCGTTCCGCTGCGGCGGCGCCTGCCAAACGCAGAGCGCCCGCCCGAGTTTTGCCCGGCTTCAACCTCACCTTGGGGTACACCGTGATGTACCTCAGCCTGATTGTGCTCATTCCCTTGTCGGCACTGGTGTTTAAAACTTTCACGCTCACATGGGATCAGTTTTGGGCCGCCGTGACTGGCCCGCGAGTGATGGCCTCTTACCGCCTCACGTTTGGTGCTTCATTGATCGCTGCATTGGTCAACGTGGTGTTTGGTTTGTTGGTGGCTTGGGTGCTGGTGCGCTATAACTTCTTTGGTAAAAAAGTGGTCGATGCATTGGTCGACTTGCCCTTTGCATTACCCACTGCTGTAGCTGGTATTTCTTTAACGGCACTGTTGGCTGGCAATGGCTGGGTTGGCCAATACTTCGAACCCCTGGGTATTCAACTGGCCTTCAATGCCAATGGCATTGTGATTGCACTCATCTTCATTGGCTTGCCCTTTGTGGTGCGCACAGTGCAGCCCGTGCTTGAAGATGCCGAAAAAGAATTGGAAGAAGCAGCCACTTGCTTGGGCGCATCGCGTTGGCAAACATTTACACGCATTATTTTTCCGTCTATCGCACCCGCTTTGATGACGGGTTTTGCCATGGCCTTCGCGCGAGGCATGGGCGAGTATGGCTCGGTCATTTTCATTGCGGGCAATATGCCCATGGTTTCTGAAATCACACCGCTCATCATCATTGGTAAGTTAGAGCAATACGACTACGCAGGTGCTACAGCGGTGGCCACCGTCATGTTGGTCATCTCTTTCATCTTGCTCTTGCTCATCAATGGCTTGCAAGCTTGGCAGCGCCGTCATTCAGGAGCACCTGTATGAGCTCTCAAATGATTCGCCGCGCTGAAGCCAGCACCACAGAAACCGCTTGGGTTCGCTACATCCTCATTGGTATCACGCTGATCTTCTTGTTTTTATTCTTGGTGTTGCCCCTGGCCGCAGTATTTGCAGAAGCATTGCGCAAAGGGTTTGATGCCTATTGGGAAGCGCTTAAAGAACCCGATGCATGGTCTGCCATTCGCCTGACGTTGATCACAGCCCTCATTGCAGTGCCACTCAATTTGGTCTTCGGAATTTCAGCAGCTTGGTGTATTGCCAAGTACGAATTCAGAGGCAAATCGGTACTGACCACTTTGGTCGACTTGCCTTTCTCGGTGTCGCCCGTGGTGGCCGGTTTGGTTTATGTACTGATGTTTGGCGCACAAGGCTGGTTCGGTCCTGGGCTGCAAGAACACGACATCAAAATTATTTTTGCAGTGCCCGGCATTGTGCTAGCCACTGTGTTTGTCACGTTTCCGTTCATTGCGCGTGAGTTGATTCCACTCATGCAAGCGCAAGGTAACGAAGAAGAACAGGCCGCCATTGTGCTGGGCGCTACAGGCTGGCAAACCTTTTGGTACGTTACGCTGCCCAACATAAAGTGGGGTTTGATCTACGGCGTTATTTTGTGCAATGCGCGCGCCATGGGTGAGTTTGGCGCGGTGTCGGTGGTGTCGGGTCACATTCGCGGCCAAACCAACACCATGCCTTTGCACGTTGAAATTTTGTACAACGAGTACCAATCGGTGGCCGCCTTTGCAGTGGCGTCTTTGTTGGCCTTGCTGGCGCTGGTCACCTTGGTGATCAAGTCGGTGGCTGAGTGGCGCCACGAACGCGAGATGAAAGCCATTGGCGAGTTATCACCAGAAAATATCAAGGCAGTGCCTTTGAGCGTCTCAGCGAAAGCAGCTTGAAAGCCGCATGAAAGCATCATCATGAGCATCGAAATTAGAAACATCCACAAACAATTTGGTGACTTCCACGCGCTGCGTGATGTCAGCCTTGACATCGACTCTGGCGAGTTGGTAGCCTTGCTAGGTCCTTCGGGCTGCGGTAAAACCACTTTGCTGCGCATCATTGCAGGCTTGGAAACTGCCGACGTCGGTAGCATTTCATTCAGCGGTGAAGACACCACCCATGTGCATGTGCGAGAGCGTCAAGTGGGTTTTGTGTTTCAGCACTATGCCTTGTTCCGCCACATGACCGTGTTCGAAAACGTAGCCTTTGGTCTGCGCATGAAACCGCGCAGCATCCGCCCATCAGAAAATGTCATCAAACAAAAAGTACACGACCTGTTGAATCTGGTGCAACTCGACTGGCTGGCCGATCGTTACCCATCACAGCTTTCAGGCGGCCAGCGTCAGCGCATTGCATTGGCGCGTGCTTTGGCGGTAGAGCCTAAAGTGTTGTTGCTTGATGAACCCTTTGGCGCGCTCGATGCCAAAGTTCGCAAAGAGTTGCGCCGCTGGTTGCGCCGCCTGCACGACGATTTGCATGTGACCAGTATTTTTGTCACGCACGATCAAGAAGAGGCTTTGGAAGTGGCCGATAGTGTGGTGCTGATGAACAACGGCCGTGTGGAGCAAATCGGTTCACCCCAACAAGTGTGGGACCATCCTGCCAGCCCCTTTGTGTATGGCTTTTTGGGCGATGTCAACTTGTTTCATGGCCGTGCCCACGAAGGTGAAATGATCATTGGGGGCGGCAATGCCGTCAGCTTAGACAGCCCCGAACACCAACACGTGCAAGACAGCAAAGCCTTTGCCTATGTCAGGCCGCACGACATTGAAGTGAAGCGCTACAGCACGGGAGACATTGGCATCAAAGCCAAGCTCACACGTGCCATTGTGGTGGGCCCCATTGCCCGCTTGGAGTTTGAGCCTTTAGATCACCATGACTTCGCCAAAGACACCGTCATAGAAGCGCAGTTGTCAGCGCTGTTGTTTGCAGAGCAACAATACAAAGAAGGCGAGACCTTGGTGCTTACACCTCGCAAAGCACGCATCTTTGTGGAGAGCTAACTGACAATTCAAAAAGTGCTGGCTATTTTTTGGGGGTGCAAGGCAAAATAAGGGCATAAAATTGCGAATTCAATCTTGCTGCATCTACAAAGCAGTTCATTACAAAAGACCTTTGCTATGAAATTATTCAATGTTTGCGCGGTTCTTGTCACTTGCTTGTTTCTGCAGGGATGTGCCATTGTGGCTGTGGCCGATGTGGTGGCCTCAACGGTCATTTATACCGGCAAAACAGTCGTCAATGTGATTGACGCTGTCACCCCTGACATCGTCAACAAGAAGAAAAAAGACTGAATTTAAATACCGAGCCAGCCGTTGGTGCGCGCAAAGTGCAATGCTTGCGTGCGGCTATTCACACCCAGTCTGCGGAACAAACGCCAAAAGTGAACCTTGACGGTGTGCTCGCTGATGGTGAGCTTGTCGGCAATGTCTTTGTTGCTCAAACCTTGGTCCAACATCAAAATCAATTGCTTCTGACGTTTGGAGAGTTTGGTCGGTGCCGCCACCGATCCCTCAGCGGGCGCCTCTTTCTCGGGTGAAGGCAATAAGCTGCGCAAACCCTCAATGATGGTATTGGGGGGGCTGGCTTTTTCTAAAAACAAATGAGCGCCGGCTTCCAAGCAAGCAGCTTCGCACTCACTGGCATCAGAGCCTGTAACCACCACCAAAGGCACATCGGGAAACTTGGCCTTCACAGCATGCACACCTGACAAGCCCAAAGTGTCGGGCAATTTTAGGTCCAGGCAAATCAATTCTGGCTTGCCCTGACGTTCCACCATGGCTTCCAAACTGTTTAGTCTGGCTACGGAAACCACCTTCAATCCGGGGCGTACCCTTTGAACCAACATGGTGAGGGCATCGCGCATCAGGGGGTGGTCGTCAATGACGTAAACGGTCATGGTGTGCTCAAGAATGAAACTAAAAGTATGAGAATATCAGCAAAGTCAGGAACAAATCAAGCAACTTTTCTTGAATTTGAAAACTTTTTGCAAATTTAATAACAAGCTCAGCCCTTCAATTTGGCTCTTTCTGCAATATCAGTGACCAAGCTGTCCATGGACGCCATCACGAGGTCCATGCTCGCCTCTAAACCCAACACCAATTGAGGGCCAAGTTCAGTGATGGCAAGTTGGGTGTTTTGCTGAAGACGTGCAATGGCCAAGCCTGCATCTTTGGGTGAAGTGAAGCCTAGACTTTGCAGCAACACTTTACCCTGCGGGTCGACCAACTTGAAATAAAACTGACCATCTTGTTCACGGTACTGTTTGAATGAGGGGATGGCGGCGCGAGCTTGTTTGGTGCCCACATTGTCCGAACCAGCGCTGGCCAATGCGCGCAGCCCTACGGCATGACGCAACTCTTTGATGAAGGGCGTTGCGAGTTCACGGGCTTTGGCGGCTCCTTTGAGCAGCAAGGCATCTACTTTGGCCGGATTGTTGATGAGCTCTTCATATTGAGCTCGCATCGGCGCCACTTCGCGGTCAATGCGCTCAAACAGAACTTGCTTGGCATCGCCCCACGCAATGCCATCGGCATAGGCCTTGGCTAAAGCGGCGGTTTCTTCGGGACTTGCAAAGGCTTGGTAGATTTGAAACAAAGCGGAGCCTTCAGTGTCCTTGGCTTTGCCCGGTGCACGTGAATCGGTAACGATTCCCGCAATCAATTTTTTCAATTGGGCACTGCTTGAAAAAAGTGGAATGGTGTTGTCGTAGCTTTTGCTCATCTTGCGGCCATCAAGACCAGGCAGCAGTGCCACAGATTCTTCAATGACTGCTTCTGGCAACACCAAGTGATCGCCATACAAATGATTGAAACTAGACGCCATGTCGCGGGCCATCTCTATGTGTTGAATTTGATCGCGGCCCACGGGCACTTTGTGGGCCTTGAACATCAAAATGTCGGCCCCCATGAGCACGGGATACATGAACAAGCCAGCTGACACGTCCGCGTCGGGATCATTGCCTGCCGCGTTGTTTTTGTCGACCGACGCTTTGTAGGCGTGGGCGCGGTTGAGAACGCCTTTGCCTGTGACACATGTCAAAAACCAGGTGAGTTCTGGAATTTCTGGAATGTCGGATTGGCGATAAAACATGACACGCTCAGGGTCAAGGCCCGCGGCAATCCAGCTGGCGGCAATTTCCAAAGTGGAACGCTGAATGCGCGCTGGCTCATCGCATTTGATGAGCGCGTGGTAGTCGGCCAAGAAATAAAAACCTTGCGTGGCTGAATTGCGGCTGGCTTGCACAGTGGGGCGAATGGCGCCCACATAGTTGCCTAAGTGCGGTGTGCCCGTGGTGGTAATGCCTGTGAGGACGCGAGTGCGTGGGGAGGTTTCAGTCGTCATGGCTTGGGTGTTTTTCAAGATAGAGATTTCAACATAATTTCGATCAAGCTAAATGTGGCACCCATCACAGGGTCTAACCACAAGTGATTGACCACACCTGTTATGGCCAATGCCATCACGATGTAGAAGCCGTAGGGCTCAATGCGGGAGAACTGATAGGCCATCTTCCAAGGCAGTAGCCCCACCACAATGCGTCCTCCGTCTAGCGGAGGCAGTGGAAACAGATTGAAGGCAAACATCACCACGTTGCTCAAAACGCCCGCCTTGCACATGGCCAAAAAGAATTTTTCAGAAACGCCAAAGTCAGTGTAGACCACAAACAAAAGTGCCCAAATAATGGCTTGCAACAAATTCGCGGCCGGGCCGGCCAAGGCCACCCACACCATGTCGCGTTTGGGATTGCGCAAGTTGCCAAAATCAACAGGTACGGGCTTGGCAAATCCAAACAGCAAGGCGCCGCTGGTGCTGAAGTAAAGCAGCAATGGCAAAACAAGCGTGCCCAGCCAATGGATATGTGGCAAAGGGTTGAGTGTCACTCGACCCAGCATGTAAGCGGTGCGATCGCCAAAATACTTGGCCGCATAGCCGTGAGCGGCTTCATGCAGCGTGATGGCAAAAATCACGGGGATAGCATAGACCGAAACGGTTTGAATGAGGTGAGAGGTGTCCACAGATGAATTGTCTCAAAGTGTCGGCGAGTTGGTGGAAAAAAGAATTTAAGACAGTCCTAGTAAGGCCACATCGCCCAAACCTTGTCGAATAACCTCGATGCCTTCACCCGTGCAGTCCACGACGGTGGTGGGCTCGCGAGTGCAGGCACCCGCGTCAATCACACCGGCAATGAGTTTTTCATAAAGATCCCGAATCTCTTCTGGATCGTTGAGCGGTTCGGTTTCGCCAACGGGAATGAGCGTGGTGGCCAGCAAGGGGGCGCCATGCTGGGCCAACAATTCTTGCAACACGGCATGCTCTGGCACTCTCAGACCAATGCTTTTGCGCTGAGGGTGGCTCACCCGGCGCGGCACCTCTTTGGTGGCTTCCAAAATGAAGGTGAATGCGCCCGGTGTGGCTTGCTTGAGCATGCGAAACTGTGCATTGTCGACTTTGGCGTAGTTGGCCAATTCACTCAGATCGCGGCACAAAAGGGTGAGGTGGTGTTTGTCATCAACACCGCGTACTTTGCGCAGATGATCGGCCGCAGCTTTGTCATCCAAGTGGCAAACCAGCGCATAACTAGAGTCGGTTGGCACTGCCAAGACGCCCCCTTGATTCAGCAAAGCGACGGCCTGCTTTAGCAAACGTGCTTGCGGATTGCTAGGGTGAACCGAAAAATACTGTGCCATGCAAATTCAAACCATCAAGCAAACATGGAGTGATGGCATGACCCTTGTATCTTTCACTGAATTCGGTCTGACAACAATTCCCACACGGGTTTGAGTTGTCCGGGCAACCAAGGCAATGTGCCCAAGTCTGTATGGCTTTCGTCGGGACTGTGGAAATCGCTGCCACGCGATGCTGCCAGCTTAAATTCGAGCGCAGTTTCTGCATATTGCAAAGCATCTGCACTCGAGTGACTGCCAGTGATGACCTCAACACCACGCCCGCCGTGGTTGATGAACTCGGTAAACAGAGCGAACTCTTCATTGGCAGTGAAGCCATAGCGGGCAGGGTGGGCAATGACCGCAACCCCGCCTGCGCCTGCGATCCAATTGACGGCGTTTTCTAAGCTGGCCCAGCGGTGCGGCACAAAGCCTGGCTTGTTTTCAGTGAGGTATTTGCGAAAAACCTCGGAGGTGTCTTTGCAAACCCCAGTCTCAACTAAAAAACGTGCAAAGTGAGTGCGCGAAATGAGCTCGTGGTTGCCTGCATATTTGAGGGCCCCTTCGTAGGCACCCTGAATGCCGACCTTGGCCAAGCCTTCCGACATTTCTTTGGCGCGCTCGCCTCGCCCGCCGCGTGTATTGCGCAAGCCCTGAACCAGTGCTGCATTGGTATGGTCAAAGCCCAAGCCCACAATGTGGACCGTTTTGCCTGCAAAGGTGATGGAAATTTCAACGCCTGTGAGGTACTTCATGTCCAAGGCTTTGGCCGCAGCCATGGCTCGCTCTTGTCCGCCAATTTCGTCGTGGTCGGTGAGGGCCCACAGCTGGACGCCGTTGGCTTTGGCACGCGCAGCCAAAGCCTCGGGCGTGAGCGTGCCATCAGAGACCACGGAGTGGCAATGCAAGTCGGCGTTGAGTAAGGGTTCCACAGGGGTATTTTAGGTGCTAGCGGGTGGGCTGGCGCCTCTGAACGATAATTCCACCAGATTTAAGTGAGATTTTTATGGCTTTGATGATCACCGACGAATGCATCAATTGCGATGTGTGTGAACCTGAGTGTCCCAATCAGGCGATCTACCTTGGCCCAGAAATCTACGAAATTGATCCGAGCAAGTGCACAGAATGCGTCGGTCATTTCGACGAACCCCAATGCGTGCAAGTCTGTCCTGTGGCTTGTATTCCGGTCGATCCCGCTCACTTGGAAAACAAAGAAACTTTGTTTCAAAAGTATTTGCGCCTGCAACAGGCCGATTAAACGCCCTCGGGCCTAGGAGGCTTGGGTCTGGGAGGTTTGCTGGTGTGAATTTGCACCATGGCTTTTTCCATTTCACCCTCGATCAGCAAATTGGCCGCTTTGACCGAGCGGGCAATGCTTTCTTGAATGAGGTCGCGCTGCTCAGCCATGGGCTTTTTAAGCACCCAATGGATCACTTCGGCTTTGACACCTGGGTGACCAATGCCTATGCGCAAGCGCCAATAATCGCCTGTGCCCAATTGGGCGTGGATATCGCGCAAGCCATTGTGACCTGCATGGCTGCCGCCAAATTTGAGCTTGACTTGACCTGGCACCACATCCAACTCGTCATGCGCCACCAAAATTTCTTCCGGGGTAATTTTGAAAAATTTAGCAAGCGCCCCGACTGATTTGCCGGACAAATTCATGAAGGTTTGAGGCTCTAGAAGCCAAACCGTTTGACCTTTGATTTGCGTCCTCGCTACTTTGGCGAAATAACCCTTGTCGGGAACCAAGCTCACATTGAGATCTCGCGCCAAGGCGTCAATCCACCAAAAGCCAGCGTTGTGGCGGGTGTCTTCGTATTCGGCGCCTGGATTGCCTAGGCCAACAAACAGTTTGATCATGTGCAAGTATAAAAACAAAACAACCCGCACAAGGCGGGTTGTTTGAAACACTTTAAGTGTTAGAAGCGCAGAAAAATTACTTCTTCTTGGCTTTGGCTTTGGGATCAGCCGCGGGAGCTGCATCAGCAGCAGGTGCCGCTTCTTCGGCAGCTGGCGCCACGACAGAGACCAACACGGGGTTTTTCTTGCCATGTGTCACGGCTTTTACGCCCTTGGGCAATGTGATATCGCCTAAGTTCAAAGAAACACCTTTTTTCAAACCAGACAAATCAACATTGATGGCTTCTGGCAAATCTGCTGGCAAGCAAGTGATTTCCAGTTCATTCATGATGTGATTGATCAGGCAAGCGTCAACTTTGACAGCAGGAGATGTTTCTTCGCCTGAGTAGTGAATTGGCACTTTGCGGTTCAAAGTGGTTTTGGCGTCGACCCGTTGGAAGTCGATGTGCAATACCAATTGTTTGTAGGGGTGCATTTGGAAGTCACGGAGCAACACTTTGGTTTCTTTACCGCTCAATTCCATGTCCAAGATGCTTGCGTGGAAAGCTTCTTTTTTCAGGGCGTGCCACAGGGCATTGTGGTCAAGTTCGACCAATTGGGGTTGCTGAT
>CANKOT010000010.1 GCA_947484245.1 Comamonadaceae bacterium | reverse complement strand
TAATGTCGCCAACACTGGCGTAACGACGTTTAGAGCCGCCCAGCACCTTGATGCAAAGGACGGACTTAGCGCCGGTGTTGTCGGCAACATCCAACCGAGTTTCTGTCTGAATCATTTCAATATTTCCCAACTTGCACCTTGTGCACCCCCAGTGATCAGAACTTTTAAAGCCATAGGCTAGAAGCTTGAAAACCAGAAACACCAAGATCAGTCTTGGACCCGTCATCCACACTGCGAACCACTCGCAATGCTTTAGTTTGGGTAGATAACTCCGCCTTTTTTTGAAAGCGAAGCCAGCGATATTACAACATTTATGGCCTGTGTCAACACTTTTTGAGTCAAAAAGCGAAGGAAAAATGCATTTAGGGCATTTGATAGGACTTTGCCAGGGCTTCAAAAGCCGCCAATTGAGGTGTGACACCCGTTTCTGAGCTCAGAATTTCTGCCACCTGGGGGGCCACAGCCAGTGCCGCGCTGGCATCCAAGAACAGCAAGCGATTTCGGCGCGCCAACACGTCTTCCACGGTTCTTGCATATTCAAAGCGGGCTGCAAACCTGACCATGGCCTCACTCAAATGGGGCACAAGCCAGTGCTGAGCGCCCGGCAAGGTGGCCAACAGTTCGGCTTCTGAACCGTATCTGGCGTATTGACCTTGTTCCCTGGGCAAACCCATATCGGCATCAAGGCTGGGCGCACCCCACAGCTTGGTCTGCGCGGTGACATCCTCTGAGGTCAATGAAAGCAGCTGGGCTTGGCGAATCGCTTGCATGACGTCGGCGGCCATGGCACGGTAAGTGGTCCACTTGCCGCCCGTGACAGAAACCAAACCATTTGAGGCCACTTTGACGGTGTGCTCTCGGCTCACGCTTTGAGTGGCACCTTGATCTTGAGATGTTTGCCCAGTTCGGGCCAAGGGCCTCAGTCCTGCCCAAACACTGGTGACATCTGAGCGCTGAGGCACTTTGACCAAGTATTTGGCAGCCTCTTGCAAAATTTGCTCTATTTCAGACTCTAGCGCCTGCGGCTCCCATTCCACCTGGGCTTTGGGTGTGTCTGTGGTGCCCAACAACACTTTGCCTTGCCAAGGCACAGCAAACAAAACGCGGCCGTCTTGGGAGTGCGGCACCAACAAGGCAGACGAACCCGGCCAGAAGGATGCGTCCACCACCAAGTGAACGCCTTGGCTAGGCCTGACTGCTTGCGGCAATTTGACATCGGCGGCATTGCCTGGGGCGGTATGCAGCATGGCCTCAATTTGGTCGACCCAGACGCCCGTGGCATTGACCACGCAACGCGCTTTCAATGTGCGCTCTTGCCCCGTTTCTGTGTCTTGGCAGATCAAGCCTTTGATGCGTCCCGCCGGATGCTCCGTGACAAAGCCTTTGACGGGCATGTGGTTGAACAGCATTGCGCCGTGGGCAGCTGCCGTGCGCGCCAAGGCCAAGGCCAAACGGGCATCGTCAAACTGGCCGTCCCAATACTGAATACCCCCCACCAAGTGAGTCACCCTGACGCCAGGCAATGCCAACACGGTTTCTGCATGGTTTAAAAAACGGGTAGGCCCCAGCCTGGCACGCCCAGCCAAAGCGTCATAAAGCTTCAAGCCCAGGCCATAAAACCATTGGTCTTTTCGCCGATAAGCAGGCATCACAAAGGGCATGGGATGGACCAAGTGCGGCGCATTAGAAAGCAGATTTTTCCGCTCTCGCAATGCTTCTCTCACCAAAGGCAATTGGCCTTGCGCCAAATAACGAACACCGCCATGAACCAATTTGGTGGAGCGTGAGGAGGTGCCTTTGGCAAAGTCATGGGCTTCTAAGAGCACCACTTTCAAACCGCGAACGGCCGCATCAAGTGCCACGCCTAGACCCGTGGCACCACCGCCGATGATGGCCAAGTCAAACTCTGGCGCATTGTCCAATTGCGCGAGCAACTGCGCCCGATCTGTCAACAAAGGATTCATGCCGTCTTCAACCTTTGGCCCAAAAACGCGAACGCTCTACCGCCTCGCGCCAACGGGCATGGCCGGTCTGCCTTGCCTGAATGGCACGGGCCGAGGTTTGCGGCACAAACTTTCGATCAGGCAACCATTGCGCGGTGATTTCTTCTGCGCCTGACCAAAACCCAGTGGCCAAGCCTGCCAGATAAACGGCGCCCAAGGCCGTGGTTTCGGTCACGCTGGGGCGAACCACGGGCACGCCCAAGGCATCGGCCTGCATTTGCATGAGCAAATTGTTTTGGCTGGCACCGCCATCAACGCGCAGTTCGGTCAATGCCAAGCCGCTGTCTTTGGACATGGCCAAAAACACATCGGCCACTTGCCAAGCAATGGCCTCTAAGGCAGCACGCGCAATGTGCGCCTTGGTGGTGCCCCGCGTCATGCCCACCAAAGTGCCGCGAGCTTGGCCGTCCCAATCGGGTGTCCCCAAACCTGCAAAGGCCGGCACCAAATAAACGTCGTCCGTGTGAGGCACGCTGGCCGCCAAAGCTTCAACGTCGCTGGCTTTTTGAATGATTTGCAAACCATCTCGCAGCCATTGCACCGTGGCACCGGCCATAAACACTGAGCCCTCCAAGGCATACGCGGTTGAATGCCATGCCTTTGCAACAGATTGGGGGCCTTGCCACGCCACCGTGCTGAGCAATTGATTGCGGCTTTGCACCGGTACATGGCCCGAGTTCATCAGCATGAAGCAGCCTGTGCCATACGTGTTCTTGGCCATGCCCGGCCTGAAACAAGCTTGACCAAAGGTGGCAGCTTGCTGATCGCCGGCCAAGCCAGCAATAGGCACCGACACCCCCAACAGATGCGCCTGTGTTTCGGCCAACACACCGCAACTAGGCACCACCCTTGGCAAAATGGCAGCGGGTATGTTGAACTGCTTGAGCAAGCTGTCATCCCAGGCCAATGTGTGCAAGTTGAACAACAAGGTTCGCGACGCATTGCTAGGATCGGTCACATGCACGCGCCCCCCCGTGAGCTGCCATATGAGCCACGTATCGATGGTGCCAAATGCCAAATGCCCCTGCTCTGCCAGACGCCGCGCACCTTTGACATGATCTAGCAACCAGGCCACTTTGGTGGCTGAAAAATAGGCGTCTAGAACCAAGCCCGTTTTGTGTTGAATGCCTGCGGCCGCGCCTTGGCTTTTGAGGCGCTCACAAAACCCCGCGGTTCTGCGGTCTTGCCAAACGATGGCGGGGGCAATGGGCTGACCCGTTCTTCGATCCCAAAGCACGCTTGTTTCACGTTGGTTGGTGATGCCAATGCTCTGAATCTGCGAGGCCGCAACGCCTGCTTTGCGCAGCACGTCCCGCATGACTTTTTTTTGTGTCTGCCAAATTTCAAGTGCGTCGTGCTCCACCCAGCCCGGCTTGGGAAAATACTGTGTGAACTCTTGTTGAGCTGTTGCAACGGGCTGGCCATTGCGGTTGAACAGCACCGCCCTGGAACTGGTGGTGCCTTGGTCAAGTGCAAGGATGTACTTCATGGCTGGAAGGTTAACCGAAAGCTGTGCTCTGAAAAAGAGACAATAAGCCTATTTGGCCCAAACGGGCCCAAAGGACCCAATCATTCAAGCTTGGGCAAGCGCTGTTCAATGACCCCTCTTTTTTTGAGAATGATTCATGACTGTATCGACTCACACTGATTTTCAACAAGTGCGCTTGGCCTTCATTGGCGGCGGCAACATGGCCAGCGCTATTTTGGGCGGCCTGATCAGACAAGGCCTTGCGCCACAGCAAGTGCTCGTGATTGAGCCCTTTGCAGAAACGGCCGCCAAGCTTCACAAAGAGTTTGGGGTTGACGTTCATGCTTCTGTTGCACCTGCTGGACCTGCTTCTTCTTTTTTAGCCCAAGCAGATTTGGTGGTTTGGGCAGTCAAGCCACAAGTTTTCAAAGAGGCTGCATTGCCAGTCGCCGCGTTCACGCAAAAGGCCCTTCACTTGTCGGTGGCCGCAGGCATTCGAAGCGACAGCATTGCGCGCTGGCTTCAAACCGATCGCGTGGTTCGCAGCATGCCCAACACACCTGCTTTGGTGGGGCAGGGTATCACTGGTTTATTTTCACGTGCAGGTGTGACGGTGCAAGACCAACAGTTGGTTGAAAAGGTGTTGCAAAGCACTGGCGAGTGGCTGTGGGTCAAACAAGAGTCCGATTTGGATGTGGTCACTGCGCTGTCGGGTTCTGGGCCAGCCTATGTGTTTTATTTTTTAGAAGCCATGACCGAAGCGGGTGTGCAAATGGGCTTGAGCCAAGAGCAGGCCTACCACTTGGCCAAGGCCACCTTTGGCGGCGCCACCCATCTAGCGCGTCAATCAACAGACTCTCCTGAGGTGCTGCGCCAGCGGGTAACGTCCAAGGGCGGCACCACGTATGCGGCACTCACTTCCATGGCCGACGACCATGTGAAAGAAGCCTTTGTGAAAGCCATGTGGGCAGCTCAAAAGCGAGCAGGCGAGCTGGGCGATGAATTTGGCAAAGACTGATCAGAGATAGCTCAGGGCCACGCCCACAAAGGCCGCAAAGCCCACCCAGTGGTTGAGGCGAAATGCTTTGAAACAACCGTCACGGGTTCGGTCTTTGATGAGCAAAAAATGCCATGCGGCTTGCAGTGCGGCAACAGCCAAGCCCCCCAACAAAAGAGGCTTGGCGCTTGCGTCTAGCACCACGCCCCAAACACCCACAAAAGCGGCATAGAAAAACATGACGGCGGCCACATCCCATTGACCCAAAGTGATGGCCGAAGTTTTCATGCCAATTTTCAAATCGTCATCGCGATCGACCATGGCGTACTCGGTGTCATAGGCCAAAACCCAAAATAAATTACCGAGCAGCAGCGCCCAAGCCAACCAAGGGACTTCGCCAGTGACTGCTGCAAACGCCATGGGAATGCCAAAGCTAAAGGCAACACCCAGCACAGCTTGCGGCATCGACACATAACGTTTTGCGAAAGGATAGGCCACGGCCACCGCCATGGCTGCAAAAGACCAGGCAATGGTTTCAGTGCGCAATGTGAGCACCAAAGCAAAAGCGAGCAATGCCAGCACCGCACCCAACAGCAAGGCTTCTTTGACGCCAATGCGGCCACTGGTCACGGGCCGCTCAGCAGTTCGCTTGACGTGCTTGTCAAAATCTCGA
The DNA here is from genome assembly GCA_947484245.1 of Comamonadaceae bacterium. The sequence continues at coordinate 34,849 of CANKOT010000010.1, read as the reverse complement.
TCGGCCACATCGTTCAAACAGCAACCCGCGCTGCGCATGAGGAAGGTGCCTAGAGTGAAGACAAGCAACAAGTGCCATCCCGGAAAACCATCAGTGGCCACCCACAAAGCCGACAGCGTTGGCCACAGCAACAAGAGCCACCCTGCAGGCCGGTTCCAGCGAATCAGGTCTAAGTACAAGCTGATTTTTTCGCGCATGGCCGATGAGGATTCCATCTTGAGTGCCGCTTGCCTTGCGCTTATGAAAGGCGCGTCACACCCGGCAACTCGCATGCATAAATGGCATTGCGGATTGCGGCAATGGCTTCATAGCGCGTGAAGCTTTTGCGCCAGACCAAGACCACCCGGCGTGTTGGCGGCAAACCGCCCGCCTCATCCATGATGGGCAAGTAAGCTATATCGGGGTCTTCGTGTTTTTTTCGCTTGGGCTCTTTGGCCAGCGCCTCAGCAGGCACCGACAAACGCGGCACCAAGGTCACGCCCATGCCAGCGGCCACCATGTGCTTGATGGTTTCAAGAGAAGAGCCCTCGAAGCTTTTTCGAATGCCTTCCGCGTTGCTAGAAAACCTTGCAAATTCTGGACACACTTCAAGCACATGGTCTCGAAAGCAGTGGCCCGTGCCAAGCAACAACAGGGTTTCGTTTTTAAGTTGCTCTGCGGTGATCGATTTTTTCTTGGCCAACCCATGTTTCATGGGCAATGCGGCCATGAAGGGCTCATCGTACAAAGCGGCGATGGCCAAACCCGTGTCGGGAAACGGCTCGGCCAAGATGGCGCAATCGATCTCACCTGCACGCAACATTTCCATGAGTTTGACTGTGAAGTTCTCTTGCAAAAGCAAGGGCATTTGCGGTGCCTTCTTCATGATCTGCCGCATCAAATCGGGCAACAAATAAGGCCCAATGGTGTAAATCAAACCCAATCGCAAGGTGCCTGCCAAGGGGTCTTTGCCGCGCTTGGCAATTTCTTTGATTTCGGCCGCTTGCTCCAACACCCCTTGTGCATGGCGAATGATTTCTTCACCCAATGGCGTGGGGCTAACCTCGTTGGCACTGCGCTCGAACAATTTCACATCGAGCTCTGCCTCAAGTTTTTTAATGGCCACCGACAATGTGGGTTGCGACACGAAGCATGCATCGGCCGCTTTGCCAAAGTGCCGTTCGCGGGCCACCGCCACAATGTATTTCAGCTCTGTCAGGGTCATGCCAATTTCTCAAGCTTTCAAAAACTCGGATTTTCCACCCAACCAACGAGCGATGTGTCGCTCGGCCATGTCGGGGTATTTTTCCAGCAACATCGGTGCTGTTTGCCTAGCCCATTCGAGCAAATGCTCGTCGGTGGCCAAATCGGCAAACCGCAACAAGGCGGCCCCCGATTGTCGCGCACCTAGAAACTCCCCTGGCCCTCTGATTTCCAAATCGCGTCGGGCAATTTCAAAACCATCGTTGGTGTCAGCCATGGCGCGCAAACGCTCGCGCGCAGTTTCGCTCAAGCGGCCGCCCTCGGGTGTGCCATACAGCAACACGCATGCAGAAGCCGCTGCGCCGCGCCCCACACGGCCACGCAATTGATGCAATTGGCTTAAACCAAAGCGCTCTGCGTGCTCAATGACCATCAAGGAGGCATTGGGCACATCTACGCCCACTTCAATCACGGTGGTGCTGACCAACACGCCCATGCTGCCTTGTGTGAATTGGGCCATGACATCGCGCTTTTCTGTCACCGACATGCGTGAATGCAACAAGCCCACCTTCACGCCGGGCAACACGGCAGACAATTCTTCGTGGGTGGCCGTGGCGTTGGTTAAATCCAAGGCTTCGCTTTCTTCAATCAGGGGGCACACCCAATAAACCTGTCGCCCATCGGCCAATTGCGCGCCAATGCGCCCAATGACTTGATCGCGCCGGCTGTCTGAAATCACTTTGGTCACTACAGGGGTGCGGCCGGGTGGCAGTTCGTCAATGACCGAGACATCTAAGTCGGCGTAGTAGCTCATGGCCAAGGTGCGCGGAATCGGCGTGGCCGTCATCATGAGCAAGTGCGGCTCCATGCCGGCGTCTTGCATCTTGTCTCTGAGCGCCAAGCGCTGTGCCACGCCAAATCGATGCTGCTCGTCAATGATGGCCAGCGCCAGGTTTTTGAACTTCACCTGCTCTTGAATGACGGCATGCGTGCCCACCACCAAAGCGGCTTCGCCCGATTCAATCAAGGCCAGCATTTCAGTGCGTTCTTTTTTCTTCTGACTGCCTGTGAGCCACGCTACGCGCACGCCCAATGGCGCCAGCCAGCCCACCAACTTGGCAAAATGTTGTTGCGCCAAAATTTCGGTGGGCGCCATCAAGGCGCACTGCCAGCCCCCATCAATGGCCAACATCGCAGCCAAGGCCGCCACCACGGTTTTGCCGGCGCCCACATCGCCTTGAAGCAGGCGGTGCATGGGCACGGGTCGCGCCAAATCTTGTGCAATTTCAAGACCGACTCTGTGTTGTGCTGCTGTGAGCTGAAAGGGCAATACCTCTTTCAATTTGTCGTGCCAACCGCCCGTTTTCACTTTGAGCCCAGGTGCCCGCAAAGTATCGCGCTCTTGTTTGGCCATGCGCTGTGAGAGCTGCTGCGCCAACAACTCTTCAGCTTTCAGTCTTTGCCAAGCCGGGTGCGAGCGATCTTCCAAAGCTGCAATCGACACATCGGGGGTGGGATGGTGCAAATAGGTCAGCGCTTGACGCAAATTTGGGGCCGACTTCCCTTTGAGCGCTGATGGCCAGGCCATGGCAGCAGGCAAAGACTCGCCCAAATCGGCGCGCGACAAGGCGCTTGCAATGGCGCGGCGCAAATAAGTTTGCGGCAAACCCGCAGAGGTGGGGTAAACAGGCGTCAGCACCGCGGGTAGATCGCCAGAGGCTGTCTTGAAAGAGGGGTGCATCATGGTGAGGCCCAAAAATCCCCCCCTGACTTCGCCCCTGGCCCGGATCACTTGGCCCACGGCCAAGGCCTTTTGCTGGGCAGGGTAAAAGCTGAAAAAACGCAAAACACAGGTGTCAGTGCCGTCATCCACGGTGACCAGAAGCTGTCGCCTTGGACGCAATTGCACCTCAGATGAGACCACGGTGGCCTCTATTTGGATGTCATCACCTTCACGGGCATCGCGCAGTTTGACGATGCGGGTTTCGTCCTCATAGCGCAAAGGAATGTGCAGCGCGAGATCAATGTCGCGAACCAAGCCCATCTTGTGCATGGCTTTTTGGGGTGCAGACAAGGGCTTAGGGGGCGGCTTTGGTGATGCAGTGGCAAGCATCCTGACATTGTGCCGTGGTTGCAGGGCGTCAAGCCCAGAGATTCAAACCACTTTGGCCAATACAAAGGCGGATACAACGTCACGAATGGTCTTGCGCTCTGCCTGCGAAAGCGATAAGTAACGGTCGATCATTTCGCGGTCTGCCAGCGCCATTTCTATGGCGCCATCATTGGATTCATAAACATAGGTTTTACCGGGCGCTCGGCCAAAGCGAAGTTCGTCAGGGCTTACTTGCAACCATTCGGCCAATACGCGGAGTTTGTCTTGCGTTGGCATGACTTTTCCCAACAACCAGTTGCGAGCTGTATGGGGGGTAATGCTGCGTCCGTGGTAGCGGAGGTTAAATGCGTTGGCCACCAACGTAGGTGAAGCACGCACACCCGCACTTTCCAACGCGCTGCGCAACCGATCAGCGAACTGTTGGGATTCGGATACTACTTTTGGCATGCCCGAACAGTACTGTCTTGAGTTTGCCTGAAGTTGAATAGAGATAGATAGTTTCTTGAATGCATCTCACATAGTGAGGCCAATTACAAAATTTAGATACGCTTCATTGATAAAGTATTGATCTATGTCATGGGACAATCGGGTTTTCCAACTTGGAACGGGTCTAGTTCGGCCCTCAAGACAATGACTGTTGATCACACGCACAACATCCCCCTGCCCGCCAAACGCCTCTTCAGTTTGAGCGACTTTGACTTCCACCTCCCCCCTGAGCTCATTGCCCAACACCCCGCCAGCGAGCGCAGCAGCTCTCGCCTGTTAGACGGCAGTGAGCCGGCTCCCGCAGATCGAATATTCAAAACCTTGCCCGAGTTGATGCAGGCGGGCGACTTGCTGGTCTTCAATGACACGCAAGTGGTGAAGGCGAGAATCTTTGGCGAAAAATCGACTGGGGGCAAAGTTGAACTGTTGATTGAGCGCGTCTTGCCCCATCACCGCGTGGTGGCGCACATGAAAGTCAGCAAAAAACCGCCCATTGGCGCAAAGCTTCACATGGGCATTGACGCCAAACACAGTGCTGTGGGTTTTGCAGCCACCTTGGTCGGTCGCTGGCCGGATGCAAACGGCGCCTTGTTTTGCTTTGAATTGAGTGACGAGCCGCACGCCCTGATGGCGCAATATGGCCACGTGCCTTTGCCGCCCTACATTGCGCGCCCCTACGACGGCAGCGCGACCGAAGCCGACATTGCAGAAGACGAAGCACGTTATCAAACTGTGTTTGCGAAAAACCCAGGTGCCGTTGCAGCCCCCACAGCAGCCCTGCATTTTGACGAGGCGCTTTTGCAGCAACTCAAAGAGCGGGGCGTGAACACAGCCAGCGTCACCTTGCATGTCGGCGCGGGCACCTTTCAACCCGTTAAGTCAGAGAACATTGCCGAGCACACCATGCACTCAGAGTGGTATGACATTCCTGAAAGTACCCAAGGGGCATTGCATGAATGCAGGGCACGTGGCGGCAAAGTTTGGGCAGTGGGTACCACCTCGGTCAGAACTTTGGAGTCTTGGGCCAAATCGGGGCAAGCGCAAGGCGATACCCAAATTTTCATCACACCGGGCTTTGAGTTTGAGTGGGTCGACTGCCTCATCACCAATTTCCACTTGCCCAAAAGCACCTTGATGATGTTGGTCAGTGCTTTTGCAGGCTACGAACATGTGATGCGTTTGTATGCGCATGCCATTTCGACGCAGTATCGATTTTTCAGCTATGGCGATGCCATGCTGCTCAAGCGCTCGAATACTCTCATGCTCTAATTCTTTAGCGCCCCTTTCCCAAGCCAAGGATAAAACGAAGCATGCTTCAATTTGAACTCCTCAAAACAGACCCCAACAGCCACGCTCGCAGAGGTCAACTCACACTCAACCATGGTGTGATTCAAACACCCATCTTCATGCCCGTGGGCACCTACGGCACCGTGAAGGGCGTGATGCCGCGCAGCCTTGAAGAAATGGGTGCGCAAATTATTTTGGGCAACACCTTTCACTTGTGGATGCGCCCTGGCCTTGACATCATGAAAAGCTTTGGCGGCTTGCATGGTTTTGAAAAATGGAAGAAGCCCATCCTGACTGACTCAGGTGGTTTTCAAGTTTGGTCCCTGGGCGCGATGCGAAAAATAACCGAAGAAGGTGTGCATTTTTCTTCACCTGTGAATGGTGACAAGCTCTTCATGTCACCCGAAGTGAGCATGCAAATTCAAAGCATTTTGAATTCTGACATCGTGATGCAACTCGATGAGTGCACCCCCTACGAAACCAAGGGCCATCTCACCACTGAAGCTGAAGCTCGCAAATCGATGGAGATGAGTTTGCGCTGGGCCACGCGCAGCCAAAACGAGTTTGCGCGCCTTGAAAATCCAAATGCCTTGTTTGGCATTGTGCAAGGCGGCATGTTTGAGAACTTGCGCCAAGAATCCTTGGACCATTTGCTTGAGATGAATTTTCCTGGCTATGCCGTTGGCGGCGTGAGCGTGGGCGAGCCCAAAGAGCAGATGCTGCAAATCATGGCGCACACACCGCACCGTTTGCCAGCCAACAAGCCGCGTTACCTGATGGGTGTGGGCACCCCCGAAGATTTGGTGGAAGGCGTCGCGCAAGGCGTCGACATGTTTGACTGCGTCATGCCCACACGCAATGCGCGCAATGGCACCGTGTTCACACGCTTTGGCGATTTGAAACTGCGCAACGCTCGCCACAAATCAGACCCGCAACCTTTGGACGCCAGTTGCACATGTCATGCTTGTGCCGGCACCTCTGGCGTATCTTGGGACGATGGCGGCAGAGAGGGCTTTAGCCGCGCCTATTTGCATCACCTCGATCGCTGCGGCGAGATGCTCGGCCCCATGCTGACCACCATCCACAATTTGCACTACTACCTGAACCTCATGCAAGAGGTGCGAACTGCTTTGGAGGCTGGCAACTTCTCGGCGTTTCAAATTCAGTTCAAACAGGCGCGTGCACGCGGCGTTTGAGCACCACCCGTGTTCAAACGGTTTCTGCAGGTGTGGTGAATACGGTCAACACACCTGTGTAGCCATACAAGTGGTGATGGGCAATTTCGCCGCTGGCAAAAAATCCCACCAAAGGCACGTCGCCCAAGGCATACCGAATCCACTGAAGTTCGGCGCTGGGGCCGCCAAAGTGCGGACCGCCCCGCCCAGAACAACTGACATACACCGCACCTGCAATGCGCCGCGCCGGGTGAGGCGCTGCCTCGGCTTCGCTGGCTGCCAGGGCGTTGGCCATCTCCAAGCTCAAAGTTTCGGGCTCTAACTCTTCGCGAATTTCTGAACAAATGCGCCGAAGGTCGGATTTGGCAGCTTGCAAACTCATTTGACAAAATGCCAACTTTTGCCCCACCACCAAATGGTCGGCAATGGCCACTCCTTTTCGCGCAGGGTCTAGGCCAATGATGTGGCGCACTCGCACATCGGCACCCAAACTGCCGGTTCGGCCAACCCCTTGCTGACCTTGCGAGGAGATGCCAACCAGCGTTGATCGCACCGCTTTGAGTGCTGTTTGGGGCTCTGACAATGACACATTCAAATCGGCCATGAGCACATCCAATGCAGGCACGCCATCAAGTTGATAAACCACATGCCCTTCGGCTTCTGTGATCTCTCGCTCTTTGCTGATGGGCGCGCAACCCTGGGTGACTCGCGACAAAATTTGCACCGCGGGCGCCCACGCCACACCGCTCAGTCCGCCCGTTAAAACACCTTGCTGCGCGTTGTCAGAACCGTGCCATGCAAACTGCACCGCCTGTTTGCGACTGGCCGTTAAGCCGCCAAACAAATACCCCGATTGGGTTCGGCTTGCCATTTCTGCAATGAGCTCAGCCAACTCCGGCGTTTGTGGATCGGCATGCACGAGTGCGCTGGCAGCTTGAAAGCTGGAGGGCAAGGGCTGTGCCCCTGAAAAAACACGGTAGTGGTCGTCCGGCAAATCACACAGCATGAGAGCCATGCCAGGTTCGTCAAAGTACTCTGCGTTGTTGGCGGCCACACCCACACCCACCGTGCCCGCCCAATCTTGGACCATCGGGAGCTCTTGCCGCAGATGCATCAAGATGGACTCGGCTTCGTTGGCGTAGTAGTCGGTGATGTACAGCAGCCCCAATCGCGGACTGGGCGCATGCCCGGGCAAAGTCATTTGCGCGCGCAATTGGGCAATCACCAAGCCTGCTGCCATTTGCCACTGTGGGTGCGTGGCATGTCCGAAGGGAAACAAATTCATGGCGCTGGTTTTTTAACGCGCGGCTTTCGGGCTTTGCCAGGTGTTGCCGTTTTCTTGCTAGGCCGAGGACCGTCTTTCATGGCCTTGGCGGCCACATCTTTGACTGCGGCAGCCGCAATGTTTTGAAACTGTTGTGTGAGCGATCCCCACCATTGCATGGGGTCGACGGCAGGGCCTTGGGCTGCGCCTTGTTTGCTTGGATCTTCTTTGGCAGGATCAACTTGGGCTGAAGCGGCTTGGGGCTTAGAAGATTGACCTTCTGGCTGGAGGTCTGGCATTTTGGCGGTAAAGGCTTTGGCCAACTCTGTCATGTTGACATTCATGCCCTGCAAGGTTGACAGCGTCATTTTTTGCACTTCCAAGGCCTGAATGGTGGCCTTGAGCGCGTTGGTGTTTTGTTCCAACCAAAACTGAACCGTTTTGAGCTCTTGAATGCGCTTGTCGAGCTCTTCCACACTCAGGGTGGGCGCGACCCAGCTGGCCATGTTGGGCATGCCTTGCGGCGAGCCTTTGGCACCAGGGTTGGCAGCTTGCCCCAAGTTTTGCAAGAAGTCAAAACCAGGTACGAATTTTCCAAATCCGAAAGCGGAGGGATCGCTCATGGGGGCTCCTAGAGGTATGGTGAGGCACAAGCTTAACGCATGAAGGGGGTCAACTGCGCGACCCGCCTCGACTTGCTGCAAGGCTAAGCTATTGGCTTTATCTAGATTGGGAGACACAAGATGCTGACACTCTGCGGCTTTGGCGCAAGCAACTATCACAACAAGGTCAAATTGGCCCTGCTCGAAAAGGGTGTTGCCTTTGAAGAGGAGTTGGCATGGGTGGGTGAGACCGATGCAAATGCCAGCCCGCTGGGCAAAGTACCATATCTGAAAACACCAGAAGGCTCGGTCTGCGAATCAGCCGTAATGGTCGAATACATTGAGCAGCAATACCCTCAGCACCCGCTTATCCCTCAGGATGCCTTCCAAGCTGCCAAAGTGCGCGAACTGGTCACTTTTTTAGATTTGCACTTGGAATTGGTTGCACGAAACTTGTACGCTGAAGCCTTCTTTGGTGGCAAGGTGAGTGATGGGGTCAAAGAAAAAATTGGCGCGCAACTCGAAAAGAATGTAGCGGCGTTTGCAAAGCTTGCGCAATTCAAGCCCTTCATTGCTGGCACCGAGCTGAGCATTGCCGATTGCACCGCAGCCGTTCATTTGCCCTTGATCACTGCCGCCAGCAAAACCATTTACGGCAGAGATTTTTTGGCCGGCTTGCCCGTGAAGGACTATATGAAGATGTGGTCAGAGCGGCCCAGCATGCAAAAGGTGCAAGCTGACCGCAGAGCCAACAATGAACTCTTCTTGGCACGCATGAAGAGCAAGGCTTAAGGCTTGCAGCTTAAAACTGAGGGGGCCGCCGCTCTCTTAAGCTGGCCAAGCCCTCTTGTACATCAGGCCCACCAAAGCCCATGAACTCCAGCGCCAAGGAGGCATCAAAACTGGGGCCTGCTTGGCGCAGCCAATTGTTCATCGCGTACTTGGTCCAACGAATGGCGGTTTGACTGCCATGGGCCAATCGGTTGGCCACCTCATAGGCTTTGGGCAAGAGCTGATCTTCTTCAACCGCCAAAGACACCAAGCCAATTCGCTCAGCTTCTTCGCCGCTGACTGGCTCGCACAGCAGCAAGTAGTACTTGGCTTTGGCCATGCCACAAAGCAATGGCCAAATGATGGCTGCATGGTCGCCCGCTGCAACACCTAAGCGGGTGTGGCCATCCACAATTTTGGCGGTCTTGCTGGCAATGGAAATATCGGCCAACAGGCCTGCCACCAAACCAGCGCCGACAGCGGGCCCATGCATGGCGCTCACAATGGGCTTGTCACAATTGATCACGTTGTAGACCAGGTCGCGGGCTTCTTTCCAGACCCTGCTGCGAATCTCAAAATCGCGCGCCATGTCTTCCACCAAGGCCAAATCGCCGCCGCCAGAAAAACCCAAACCTTCACCACGCAAAACCGCAGCACGCACGCTGTCATCGCGCGACACATCGCGCCAAATTTCAGCCAGCTCCCAATGCCCTTCGTGACCTGCTGTTGGCAATTTGCCATTGCCGCCAGGCCCGCCGGCTTTCATTTGAATGTCGAGCACCGTTAGATTAGCACCTCGTCGCGTGATTCGCAGTGTTTGGTAGCGGCTGTAGTCAATGACATGGCTCATGAAGGTCTCCAGAAAAATAATCAACGGACAAGCCGACATTGTCGCCTGATCTTCTAGAAGGATGGCGTTCTGAAGCGGGGCCCAATGCCGCATTGGATTGAACACTCAAGGCCGTTTTAGGCTTCAAGCGGCACGATGTGCTGGTCAATGGCGCCAAACACACTTTGGCCATCATGGCCCTTCATTTCGATGCGAATGCTGTCACCGAATTTCATGAATTCGGTGCTGGGCTTACCATCCAAAATGGTTTCAATGGCGCGCTTTTCGGCAATGCAGCTGTAGCCTTTGGGCCACTCACGCTTGCCATCGACGTCGACGCTCTTGTTGCTGACCGTGCCGCTGCCCACAATAGAGCCTGCGCGCACGTTGCGAGTCTTGCTCATGTGTGCAATGAGTTGGCCAAAGTGAAAGGTCATCTCAGGACCCGCGTCACACATGCCCACTTTGCGGCCGTTCCAAGTTGACTGCATGGTCAAGTGAATCCGCCCGCGATCCCATGCACCACCAAGTTCATCTAAGGTGACGGCCACTGGGCTGAAAGCTGTAGCAGGTTTGCTTTGAAAAAATCCAAAGCCCTTGGTCAGCTCATTGGGGATTAAATTGCGCAAGCTCACGTCGTTGGCAAGCATCACCAAACGGATACCGTCCAATGCATTTTCTGGAGAGACGCCCATCGGGACATCACCAGTGATCACGGCAATTTCGGCCTCAAAGTCAATGCCAAAGGCTTCATCGCGACAAACCACTGGGTCGCAAGGCCCAATGAAGTCATCGCTGCCGCCCTGGTACATGAGCGGATCGTTGTAAAAACTTTCTGGCACAACCGTGCTGCGGGCCGCCCGCACCAATTCGACGTGATTCAAATAAGCTGAGCCATCTGCCCACTGATAGGCTCTGGGCAAAGGGGCCATGCACTGCTTGGGATCAAAGGGAAAGGCATGGCGGGCCTTGCCACTGTTCAGCGTTTGATAAAGGTCTTCAAGTTGAGGCGACAAAAAGTTCCAGTCGTCTAGCACCTGCTGCAATCTCAGTGCTATGCCAGTCGCATAATGTGCTGTGCTCAAGTCGCGCGAGACCACAATCAATTGACCGTCACGCGATCCGTCTTTGTAAGTAGCTAATTTCATGGCGGTGCCTCAAAATGGAATCTCAAAATTTTCAAGCCGAATGCAATCGATTTAAAGCTTGTCTTCAGTTTAACCAATCTCAAGCACTCTAAAATTTCCTTGACATGCACCCTTCTCGCTCTTTGACCCAAGCCATCGGACAGCAGCGCCATTGGGCTTTGGTTATGTTGGGCGCAGGGGTATTGGGGGCCCACCTTTGGCTGCTCTCGGCACCGGGCGTCAGCATTTGGCAGATTCAGCCAGACCCGCAAAAGCTTGGCCCTTTGCAAACTCGCATTGTGCCGGCCCTAGTTTCGGCCAACCCAGCGCCCAAAGAGGCAAGCTACAAGCCAAGGCCACAGGCGCAGCAAAAGCCGCCGTCACCGCAAGCGTTGGTTGAAACCCCTACGCTGCCACCCGCTGGGATCACGGCCATGGCCTCGGAATTGCTGCCAGCGCCAGTTGCGCCTATGCCAGTACCGAACGATTTGCCGAAAGATTTGCCGAAGGATGTGCCAAGCGCTGTGCCAGAAAGTGCACTTGTTGACAGCTCCACGCCTGTGCAACCCGCACTTCAAGCGCCCAACATATTGCCTGAACAGGCTTCCATCGCCCCGCCAACACCGCCTGTGTCGAATGCGCTCACAGCCAAAACGGGCGACTTCCCGCCCAACATCCAAATCAATTACAAGCTGATCGGACAAGAGCGCGGCTTTCTTTACCATGCATACGGCTCACTCAAATGGCAGGCCCAAGCTTTTCCTGTCAATCTCAATGCAGAAGCAAATACAAATACAAATGTAAATACCAATCCAAATGGCGGCCCCAGGCTCTATGAGGCAGAGCTTCGGGTCAGGGCATTTTTGGTGGGCAGTCGCATTTGGCGAAGTACGGGCGCCTTGACCGAAAACGGTTTGGCACCGCTTCGATTTTCCGACAACTGGCGGGTTGAGCGAGCTGCCCATTTTGAGACGGCTGCGCAAAAAATCAGCTTCAGCGGCAACATGCCCAGTGCCGCGCTGCAGGCGGGTGCGCAAGATCAAGTGAGCTTGCTCATTCAAATGGCTGCAGCAGTTTCTGCGAAAAACTTCAAGCCGGGCTCACAGCTCATCGTGCAAACCGCCACCGCCCGGGATGCGGTGAACTGGACGCTCACCTTCCAATCTACGGAATCAATTGACTTGGATGGCAAACAGATTGAATCTCAGCGTTGGGTTTGCTTGCCCAGAGGCAAGTTTGACAGTCAAATTGAGCTTTGGCTTTCGCCAATGCACAGCGGCCTGCCCGTGCGCATCAAGATCAGCCAAGTCAATGGCAACTACATTGACATGGAAATGCGCAATTCGGAAAACCTGCCCGCCTTGCCTTCTTGAAAAAATTCACAATATCCCTATCTAAATGAGACAAACTTCAGTCAGAATATCACTATGAACTTGTTGTACGAATCCGAATCTTTTGCCGTCATGCATGTGTTGGCCAACGACACCGGTGAGGCCGCTTCCCTCTCAAAGCCACCTACGCTAGAGCGACACGGCTTTGAAATTGTCGACAAACGGTCGGGCAAAGAGGTTTACCTAGATGGCTCTTGGGCAGAAATGTTTCAAATGCACATTCAAGCCTGGCAACAAAACACCCCCACGCAAGAAGAGGTTGAAGACACCCTTGAGCGTTACACAGGCTTGGCCCAACAGCCTGTCGTGATCCACTAGTTTGCTTTATCGGGTGCTTTATCGGGTGCTTTATCGGGTGCTTTATCAGGCAGTGCCACTTTTCGGTACAGCGGGCCCACGATCAGCAGTACAGCCATCAAGCGGCAAACCTGAAACGCAGTCACCACGGGTGCCCCCAGTTCTAACACTTTGGCCGTGATGGCCATCTCGGCAATGCCACCTGGCGAAGTACCCAAAATCAAGGTGGCAGGATGCAAACCGGTGCCCAGGGCCAAGACCCAGCCAAACACCACCGAAGCCAACATCATGGCTACGGTTCCGATGGCCACCGACAACAACCATTGCGGCGCTGTGCGAAGGAACTCCCGCTTAAAGCGCACACCCAAACTGATGCCAATGAAAAGCTGCGCCATGTTGGACATTTCAGATGGAATGGCTGTCCATTGAACACCTGCCAAGGTCAGCCCCATGGAGACCAACAAGGGGCCCATGAACCACGGGTTGTTGCGTTTGATGAGCACCATCAGCAATGCGCCCACCATGGTGGCCAAGCCCAAATAAAAAATGCCTGGCCACTGCAAAATTCTGGGCCCTGGCAACAGGCTGGAGTTCACATTCAAGCCAAAGTGCGCTTGAAACCATTGCATGGCAAATGGCAAACAAATGACCACCATCACAAGGCGCAAGCTGTGAGAAGCCGCGACCAAATCTGAGCGCGCATGGTGGCGGTCGGCCATGAGCGTCATTTCGGAAGCGCCGCCAATTGCGCCTGCAAAATACGAAGTGGCGCGCATGTCTTTGGCGGAGAGCTCTGGCAGGAAAGGGGCATTGCGCCATTGCAGCCAAAGGCCAAAAACAAAGCCCAAGGCCAGTGCCCAAACAATGCCGAGCAAAATGGCCCACCACAAGCTCAGAACCAGCCGCCCCACTTCGGCCGTGAAATACAAACCCAATGCGGCACCAATGACCCACTGACCCACATTGCGCAAATAACCTGAGCTCTTGGTCGGCACACCGGACACCGACAAACAAGCCGTGGCCAATAAGGGGCCCAGCATCCAAGGAATGGGCGTGTGCAACCACTCGCACAGCAGCGCCGACGCTGCAGCCACCAGCAGGGTCAGCGTCAATTGAAAAAAGTAAGGCAACGCGGGCAAAAAACTTAGGCGTGTTTGCGAATGCTGTCTGCCAAGGTGTTGACCATTTGCTCTATGTGTTCTTTTTCAACAATGTAGGGCGGGCAAAGCACCAGGTTTTCACCTGCCGATCGCACCAAAACACCTTTGTGGTAGCAGTCTAAAAAGATGTCGTAGGCACGTTTTCCAGGCGCCCCTGGAACAGAGGCAAGTTCTACCGCACCGGCCAGCCCCAAGCTGCGAATGCCAATGACATTGGGCAAGCCCTTGAAGGCGCTGTGCATGGCATCGCCCAAAACGGGGCCCATCTGCCCGGCTCGCGCAAACAGGTTTTCTTCTTTGAGCAACTTCAATGTGGCAATGGCCGCTGCGCACGACACAGGGTGGCCAGAGTAGGTGTAGCCGTGAAAAAACTCTACTGCATATTCGGGTGCGCCAGCGTTCATCATGGCGTCGTAGATGAAGTCGCGGCAAACCACACCGCCTAAAGGAATGACGCCATTGGTGACGCATTTGGCAAAGTTGAGCATGTCGGGCACCACGCCGTAGTAGTCGGCGCCAAAGTTGGTGCCCATGCGGCCAAAGCCCGTAATGACTTCGTCAAAGATCAGCAAGATGCCGTGCTTGTCGCAAATCTCGCGCAGCCGCTTCAAGTAGCCTTTGGGCGGCAAATACCAACCCGCAGATCCTGCCACTGGCTCCACAATGATGGCCGCCACATTGCTGGGGTCGTGCAAGGCCAAAATGCGGCCCTCCAGTTCGAGCAGGGGGTCTTCTTGCCAAATGGGTTCTTGGTTGTGAATGTAGGCATGGTTCACAGGGTCGTGAATAAAGCGCATGTGGTCGACACGCGGCAACAACTGCGCACCATAGACTTTGCGGTTGGCCGGCAAACCGCCCACGCTCATGCCGCCAAAATTAACGCCGTGGTAGCCTTTTTCGCGGCCAATGAACACATTGCGATGGCCTTCGCCGCGCGCTCGGTGATAAGCCAGTGCCACCTTCAAAGAAGTGTCGGCCGCCTCCGAGCCGGAGTTGCAAAACAACACTTTGTTGAGGTCGCCAGGGCACAAATCAGCAATCATTTGGGCCGCTTCAAAAGCCTGATCGTTGCTGACTTGGAAGGCCGTAGCGTAATCCAATGTGTCGAGTTGTTTTTTGATGGCTTCGGCGATGGGCTTGCGGTTGTGGCCAGCACCCACACACCACAAACTGGAGATGCCGTCGACCACTTTTCGGCCATCGTGGGTGGTGAAGTGCATGCCGTCGGCAGCCACAAAAACACGCGGGTCTTGCTTGAAATGGCGGTTGCCCGTGAAGGGCAACCATTGGTGGTCCATGTTGATTTGAAAGCCGCCGCTTGAGGGCTGGGTTGCCTGAGAAGACATGTGATCGCCTCGCTTGAAATGAATGTTCAAAATCAATAAGCAAACAGTGTAAACCCGCCAAAGCCTTTGGTTTGGCAAAGTCGGCCCGTCCCTGCGACAATGTGGCTCATGAATCACGCATTTATTCTCACGCTATCCTGCCCCGACAGAACGGGCATCGTGCACGCCGTGTCGGGCTTTTTGCTAGAGCGCGGCGGCAACATTGAAGAGGCCGCCCAATACAACGACCACGACACCGGCCTGTTTTTCATGCGCGTGCAGTTTGCCTGCGACCAAATGAGCGAGGCCGATTTGCGCAGCCAATTGGTCAGTTTTGCAGTCCCCTTCCAAATGACCTGGAACTTGCACAACACCCAACAGCCCATGGCTGCGGTCATTTTGGTCAGCAAAGAAGGCCATTGTTTGAACGATTTGCTGTTTCGCTGGAAGAGCGGCTTGCTGCCCATCGACATTCGCGCCATTGTGAGCAACCACCGCGAGTTCTACCAACTGGCAGCCAGCTACAACGTGCCCTTTCACCACATTCCCGTGACGGCGGCCAACAAAGCCGAGGCCGAAGCCAAGCAGTACGACATCATTCAGTCTGAAGGCGCCGAGTTGGTGGTCCTGGCGCGTTACATGCAAATTTTGTCGAACGACATGTGCCGCAAGTTGGCGGGCCGTGCCATCAACATTCACCACTCTTTTCTGCCCAGCTTCAAAGGTGCCAAGCCCTACTATCAAGCACACGACCGAGGCGTCAAATTGATTGGCGCAACAGCCCACTATGTGACGGCTGATCTGGACGAAGGCCCCATCATTGAACAAGACGTGGCACGTGTAGACCACTCTAAAACGGTTGAAAGCCTCACCACCCAAGGGCGCGACACCGAAAGCCAAGTGTTGGCACGCGCCGTCAAATGGCACAGCGAACACCGTGTGCTACTAAACGGCCACAAAACCGTGATCTTCAAATAAAATTGTTTTGTCATCTACAAAGATTGCCATGAACGCACTCACCAACTTCGAAGCCCTGTCTCGCGCCGATCGACAAGCGCAAGTGGTGCACGCCTTAAGCGCCGTGCTCCCTTCACACGCTTTGCTCTACACCCTCGAAGACACCGTACCCTATGAGTGCGATGGCCTCACGGCCTACCGAGAGCGGCCCTTGGTGGTGGCTTTGCCCGAAACAGAAAATCAAGTGCAAGCTGTTTTGAAAGCTTGCAATGCCTTGGGCGTGCCTGTCGTCGCGCGCGGTGCTGGTACCGGTTTGTCGGGCGGCGCCATGCCGCACAAATTGGGCGTCACTTTGTCGATGGCCAAGTTCAATCAGATTGTCAAGATTGATGCCTACTCAAGAACGGCTGTTGTGCAATGTGGTGTGCGCAACTTGGCTATTTCTGAAGCAGCCGAGCCGCATGGCCTGTATTACGCGCCCGATCCCTCCAGCCAAATTGCTTGCACCATTGGCGGCAACGTGGCAGAAAACTCAGGCGGTGTGCACTGCCTCAAATACGGACTCACCCTGCACAATGTGCTCAAGGTGAAGGGCTTCACCATTGAGGGCGATGCCATAACCTTTGGCAGCGATGCGCTCGACACATCCGGTTTTGATTTGTTGGCGGTGTTGGTGGGCAGTGAAGGCATGTTGGCCATCACCACCGAAGTCACCGTCAAGCTGGTGCCCAAGCCCCAACTGGCGCGTTGCATCATGGCCAGCTTTGACGACATTCGCAAAGCGGGCGACGCGGTGGCAGCGGTCATTGCAGCCGGCATCATTCCAGCCGGTCTTGAAATGATGGACAAGCCCATGACAGCGGCGGTTGAAGATTTTGTGCACGCGGGTTATGACCTGAATGCTGCAGCCATTTTGTTGTGCGAAAGCGATGGCACGCCCGAGGAAGTTGAAGAAGAAATTGGCCGCATGAGCGATGTGCTGCGCGGCTGTGGCGCCACCGCCATTGCGGTGAGCAAAGACGAAGCAGAACGCTTGAGATTTTGGAGCGGCCGCAAAAATGCATTCCCTGCCTCGGGCCGCATCAGCCCCGATTACATGTGCATGGACTCCACCATTCCGCGCAAACGCTTGGCCGATATTTTGTTGGCCATTGCCGAGATGGAAAAGAAATACCAACTGCGCTGCGCCAATGTGTTTCACGCGGGCGATGGCAACTTGCATCCCCTCATTTTGTTTGATGCAAATGACCTCGATCAGCTGCACCGTTGTGAGTTGTTTGGCGCAGATATTTTGGAAACCAGTGTGGCCATGGGCGGCACCGTCACGGGCGAGCATGGGGTGGGCGTTGAAAAACTCAACAGCATGTGCGTGCAGTTTTCAGCGGAAGAAAATGCGCAGATGTTTGCTTTGAAGAAAGCCTTCGACCCCATGGGCTTGCTCAATCCGGGCAAGGTCATTCCAACGCTCAATCGCTGCGCCGAGTACGGCAAGATGTTGGTGCGAGGCGGGCAAATCGCACACCCCGATTTGCCACGCTTTTAAGCGCTTGTTGGGCGCAATCCAAAGATCGCTGTGCCGACGCGCACACACGTACTGCCCTCGGCAATGGCCGCTTCCAAATCGGCCGTCATGCCCATTGACAAGGTGTCCAACTTCAACCCCGCCGCATTCAAGCTGTCAAAAAGTTGCTTGGCTTGATGGTGCACAGCGCGAGCCGCGGCATCGTTTTCGGCAGGCTCTGGGATGGTCATGAGGCCACGCAATTGCAGATTGGGCAACTTGGCAACGGCCTCTGCCAAGGCCAAAAGATCTGGCGGCGAGACACCCGACTTGTTGAGACCGCCATCAACATTGACTTGCAAACAAACCTGAAGCGGTGGCAAATGGACAGGCCGTTGTGCAGACAAACGCTCGGCAATTTTCAAGCGATCAATGCTGTGAGCCCAGGCAAAATGGCTGGCCACCAGCTGGGTCTTGTTGCTTTGAATGGGCCCAATGCAATGCCATTGCAGCGGCAGGTCTGCCAATTCGGCTATTTTGTCGACACCCTCTTGAATGTAGTTTTCGCCAAACGCCAGTTGGCCGGCTGCATAGGCCTCCCGAACGGCCTGCGCCGGCATGGTCTTCGAAACGGCCAATAATGTCACAGCATCTGCTGCACGCCCCACCAGCGCGCAAGCCCGCGCGATTCGTTGGCGCACCTGCTGGAGCTTGTCTGAAACTTGGGTACTCATGAGCCCAAGGTTACCAAAAATCTCAATCTGGTGGACAATTGTGAGCTTGATCATTTCTTCAACTTTTTTTTACAGACAATCATGAGCAGCCTGAACGCAAAAACCTACGAATCCGCGCCTTCACAACATGTTGCCTTTTTGGGCTTAGGTGTGATGGGCTATCCCATGGCGGGACATTTGGCCCGCGCTGGCCACGCCGTGACGGTTTACAACCGCAGTGCTGCCAAAGCAGCGGCTTGGTGCCAAGAGTTTGCAGACACCAAAAAACCAGCCCACGCAGCCACACCGCGTGAAGCGGTGGCCCATGCCGATATCGTTTTTTGCTGCGTCGGCAACGACGACGATTTGCGCGCCGTGGTGCTCGGCGCTGATGGCGCATTGGCTGGCATGAAGAAGGGCGCTATTTTGGTCGACCACACCACCGCTTCCGCCAATGTGGCGCGCGAGCTTTACCAAGCGGCCAAAGCGCAAGGCTTGAATTTCATTGATGCCCCCGTATCGGGTGGCCAGGGCGGCGCACAAAACGGTTTGCTCACGGTCATGTGCGGCGGTGATACCGCTATTTTTGAAGCCACCAAGCCTGCCGCCATGGCTTTCGCACGCGCCTACACCCTGATGGGCGAGTCAGGTGCGGGCCAATTGACCAAGATGGTGAATCAAGTTTGCATTGCAGGTTTGGTACAAGGCTTGTCTGAAGCCATTGCCTTTGGCCAAAAGGCAGGACTCGACATGAACTTGGTGTTGGATGTCATTGGCAAAGGCGCCGCCCAAAGCTGGCAAATGGACAACCGCGGTAAAACCATGGTGGCCAACAAATTTGACTTTGGTTTTGCTGTCGATTGGATGCGCAAAGACCTTGGCTTGGTGATGGACGAGGCCAAGCGCAATGGCGCACGCTTGCCAGTAACCGCCTTGGTCGATCAGTTTTATGCCGATGTGCAGCAAATGGGTGGCAAGCGCTGGGACACTTCCAGCTTGATCAAACGTTTGGGTTGATTTCAATGTGAAACAAAAAGGGCGCCGATTTGATCGGCGCCCTTTTTGTTTGAACGTGGCAAACGCTTTAGAGTTTGGGCTGCGCTTGGGGCGACAGCGGCTGAGCACTGATTCGCTTCAACTCTTCTTCAGTAATGGTATCAAACACCCGAACCACTTTGACTACACCACTGATGCTGCCGCTGCGTGCAATTTCGGAAGCGCGCTGTGCCTCACGGGCTGTGACACGGCCCATCAAATAAACAACGCCGCGCTCAGTGGTGACTTTGAAAGCATTCGATTGCAAGTCTTTGGCGTCGACCAACAAAGCCTTGATTTGGCCCGTGGTGATGGCGTCTTTAGAGCGCTGTGTGAGTGAGCTGGCAGGCTCAATGGCCAAGTCATTGACCACAGAGTTCACGTTTTCTTGGCTCTTGGCCAGTCTCTCTGCCCGCTCCTTCTCAGCTGCTGAGCTGACCTCGCCGGTGAGCAAGACCATTCGGTTGTAGCTGGTGACATTGACATGCGCCGCATTGCTCAAATTCTGACGCAGACCCTGAGCGGTGCGAAGTTCAATGCTCTCATCTTCTAACTGAATACCTGCAGTACGGCGATCAATGGCCACGAAGCCGCCCATCACAGCACTGCCAACAAGCAAAGGCGCACAGGCCGACAGGCTGGTGGCCAAGGCACTGATGGCCAAACCAGAAAGCATCCAACGTTTGAGATTGAGTTTCACTTGAAAAGTCCTTAGAAAGTCTTGAAATATTTTAATCAGGATAAATTGGAAAGGAAATGCCCCACTTTGCCCTTCAATGCCATTCTGTTCGTCATGCCACCGAGTCTTGATCGCCCATGAGTTGGGCGTCCACGCCATCACACAAACAGTGCAATGCCAGTTGTTGAACTTCGCGAATGCGCACAGCGCGATCGTGGGGAATGCCCACATGCACGTCTGTTTCATGCAGGGCTTTGGCAACAGCGCCGCCGCCTTTGCCAGTGAGGGCGATGACGGTCATGTCACGCTCATGGGCTGCGTGCAAGGCCCGCATCAAGCCCTCTTCTTCGCCGTTGGTGGTGAGGAGAAGCAGCACATCGCCAGCTTGTCCCAAGGCACGCACCTGCCTGGCCAGACTGGCATAGGCAGGGTCACCTAAGCCTTCGTGACGCAATGCAACGGCAGCCAACTCAGGTCGTTCGCGCTCAAAGCCGCCCACAAAAAGGCTGGCAAAGTACTGCGCCAAAGCCGCCGAACTGCCTTCGCCGCACACCAAGACCTTGCCACCACTGGTGACACAAGCCATGAGCGCCTGCACCCCAGCATCCAAGGGCTTGGCCAAGGTTTCGGCCGCTTGGTATTGAAGGTCAGCGCTGTCGATGAAGTGTTGTTGAATGCGCAGGTCTAACATGGGCTTGATGATACTCTTTGCCGATTCAATACTGCCAAAAAAGGCTTCAGGCGGACGCATCAAAAGCGGCTTTGACCCAAATCATGCCTTCTGACTCCCACGCGATGACGTCAAAGCGGGCGGGCGGAAGGACTTGCCAACGCATCAGAAAATAGCGCGCTGCAAAAACAATGCGCCGCTGTTTGATGGCACTCACACTGCCCAATGCACCGCCAAAGCGAGCCAAAGCGCGCTTTCGAACCTCCACAAACACCACCGTGCTGTCGGATTCTTGCAAAATGAGGTCAATTTCGCCACCACCCCGCCCGGGCGTTCGATAATTGCGCTGTAACAAACGCAAGCCTTGTGCTTGCAGAAAATGCAGAGCTGCAATTTCTGCGGCATCGCCCGCTTCTTTGGTGCTTTGATGTGCCGAAGGTTTGCGTTGATTTGTTGGATTGAGGAACACCATTGACATTACCTTCTGAACATTCTGCAGCGCTGACCTCGGTGTATGGCACAGCCTTTCAGGCTGCCCGCGAGGCAGTGGGTCCGCAAAACCACCCCCCCAGTACACTGTATGTGGTAGCCACCCCCATTGGCAATCTGGCCGACATCACTTTGCGCGCTTTGTATGTGATTGAAAGGGCCAACACACTGGCGTGCGAAGACACGCGACATACCCAACAACTTCTGCGGGCTTATGGCTTAGACCGAAACAGCTCTCAACTGTTGGCCGTTCACCAACACAACGAAGCCGAAGCGGCCGACCAAGTCATTGCCCGCTTGGCAAAAGGTGAGCGCGTTGCTTATGTGAGTGATGCCGGCACACCCGCCATCAGCGACCCTGGCGCACGCTTGGTAGCGGCCGTTGCAGCAGCGGGCTATCGGGTCATGCCTTTGCCTGGCGCCAGCAGTGTGACCACGCTTTTGAGTGCCGCTGGCGTTGTGGGAGAAGGTGGCTTTGTCTTCACGGGCTTCTTGACTTCCAAGGCAGCCGAAAGACAGCGCGCCATCGAAACGCTGATGGGTGAGCAGCGTGCGGTGGTGCTGCTTGAGGCGCCTCATCGCATTGAAGCACTCGCACAGGCTCTCAACATGTTAGGCAGCCGACTCGTGACAGTCGGCCGTGAATTGACCAAGCAATTTGAAACCGTGCACACCCTTGAAGCTCAAAAATTGACCGCTTGGTTTGCTGAAAACACAGACCGTGTGCGAGGCGAATTTGCCTTGGTCATTCATGCGCTTGAAAAATCAAAAGCAGACCCCTCTGAGGCCTTAGACGCCAGCAGTTTGCGTACCTTGAAATTGCTGCTCACTGAACTGCCCTTGAAGACCGCCGTCAAAATGACCAGCGACATCACGGGTGCATCCAAAAATGTGCTTTATGACACCGCGCTGAGTTTGAAAAAGGGACTTGAGTAAACCATCTGGATGCAACAGGCTCGAGTCTTGTTTAGCCTTCAGCGTTTGCGAAGACCCAGCCACATCACTGTGCCCACCACCAGCGCCGCGCCCATCAATTGAATGGGTGCAATGCTCTGGCCTAGCAGCGCCCACGCCAAGACCAAAGCGAAGATGGGCTCAACGTTCATGATGGCAGAGTTGCCCACCACGCCCAACTTTGGCAACACGGTAAACAAAATGGTGAAGGCGGTGCCATACAAAAATGAGAGCATGCCAAGACCCCACCAACCCGCAGGCGCCTGCGGCAAATGAAAGCCACCTTGGCTCATGGCAACCACCACTGCAAACACACCCACAATGGACATCGATGAAAAGGTGCGCAAGCGACCATCTAAGCCAGTGGTTTCGTGTTGGGTGTAGACCAGCGCCAAACCAAAGGTGGCAGAAGCGGCCAATGCAAATGCCACACCACTGCCAATTTGTGACCAGTGCTCGGCGGCGCCTAAACCAGACGCTGCACCCATCACATCCAAAGCCAATGCCAAGCCCAACAGCAAAATGGGCATGCTCCAGAGCACAGATTTCTCTGGTTGATGACCATAAAGCACCCGTGCCCAAAACGCTGTCGACAATGGGTAGGTATTGAAAGCCAGCAAGGCCAGGGCTACAGGCAGTCTGGCCACCGAAGAGTACAAGCACACACTTTGAACGGCAATCAGAGCGCCAATGATGAGCATGTATTTTTTGTGGTGGACTGTGACTTGAATTTGTACTTTTTGTTGCCACAAAATCAAACCTACCACGATGGCGGTAATCACGCTGCGAAAGGTCACCGCCGTGACAACATCGACACCATCGTTAAAGGCAAAGCGCGCCGCCACATGGTTGGCGCCCATCATGAAGGCGATGAGCAGCAAGGTAGCAAAGGCTGTGCTGGACAGCGATTTTGATTGTTCGGTCATGCCATCATTGTGCAGGGTAGAGCCCGTGCACCCTGGCATGCAGGCGACTCAAGCCCAACAGCGCATCGGTGTAAGGGGTACTGACTTGGGTCAGCTGACCCAACTCCCGCACCACACTGACCAAGGCATCGAGTTCAACCACTTTGCCCGCTTCGACATCTTGCAGCATGGATGTTTTAAATGCGCCCAATTTGCGAGTGACCGCATGTCTGTCTTCTGGCGTTTGTGCAATCGGTATACCGATCTTCTCGCCAATCAGTTTTGCCTCCACCATGATTCTGGAAACAAAATCGCAAACCAAGTCGTCTTGCATGATCAAATCGGTGGTGGCGCCCGTGAAGGCACTGATCGGGTTGACCGTCATGTTGCCCCACAGTTTGTACCAAACATCTTTTTGAATTTGCGCCGAAGCGCTAGCGTTGAATCCAGCGGTTTGTAAATGTGCCACCAGCTGTTGCACACGCTCAGCCACCTGGTCGCTCTGTTGGGCAGGTTCGCCCAAAATAAGGCCCTGGCCAAAGTGATGGCGCACCACCCCTGGTGCATCCAAAGAACAACTTGCGTGCACCACACAACCCACCACATGGTGGGCAGGAATAGCGTGGTCAATTTGCCCCTCTGGATCGATGGTGTTCAGACGCGTGCCATTAAGTTCGCCACCAAACCCATTGAAGAACCACCAAGGCACACCGTTCATGGCCGTCATGACCATGGTATGGGGCGCCAGCAGTGGCCCCATGTTGCGTGCAACTTCCAACATGCCAGGGGCCTTGACCGCCACGATGACCACATCCTGCGGACCCAAATCGGCCGGCTGGTCCGATGCTTTGACCTGGGCATGGTGCGTGATCAAACTGGGCTGCGTTTGAATGCATTGCAGGCCGTTTTTTTTCAAAGCTTGCAATGTTGCGCCGCGGGCCACCACGCTGATCTCATGGCCTGTTTGCGCCAAGTGAGAACCAATCCATCCGCCAATCGCGCCTGCGCCGTAGATGCAAACTTTCATAAACGATAACTTTCTTCGGTTTTGCGCAATTGTCGGTCCACCTGTCGAATCAGCGCATCCAGTACATCGGTGCCGGCGCCGTGGTTGGGGTTGAACTGCAGCGCATCTCGCGTGCACTTTGCAGCAACTTCTTCGCTGACCGGAATCACTTGGGACGGGCCGCCCATGCTGAATGTGGCCAATTGAATTTCACAAGCTCGTTGCAAAGTCCAAAGAATGGCAAAAGTTTGAGGCAAGGTGGCGCCCCAAGACAGCAAGCCATGGTTGCGCAAAATCACGGCTTGTTTGTTGCCAATGCTTTTGAGCAGGCGGGGGGCCTCTTCAGAATGGATGGTGATGCCTTCGAAGTCATGGTACGCAACCATGTTGTGCAGTTGCGCAGTATAAAAATTGCTTTGTTGCAAACCCTCTTTTAAACAGGCCACTGACACACCTGCGGTGGTATGGGTGTGCATCACACAATGCGCACCAGGCAGGTTGTCATGCAAAGCAGCATGCACCGTAAATCCAGCAGGATTGACTGAGTAGGGCGAGCCGTCTAGCGGCTTGCCTGTCAAATCAATTTTCACCAAATTGCTGGCCGTGACTTCGCTGTAGTGCAATCCAAATGGATTGATCAAAAAATGTTTTTCTGCACCACTCACTTCTTCCGGCAAGCGCAAGGTGATGTGGTTGTAGATCATTTCAGTCCAGCCCAAAAAGGCAAAAACACGGTAGCAGGCAGCCAATTGCAATCGCGCCTCCCACTCCTTGGGGTGCACTTCGTGTTGCAATGAGCGAGACGGCGGAAGTTGGTGCGTCAACATGATCAATACACCTGGCCGCTTGTGGGCAAAGCAATGCCTGCGTCAGGTTTGAATTGGCGCACCAAGGCGGATGTGTGGCGAACCAAAATTTGAGTGTCAAGACCCACCGCCACAAACAAGGCGCCTAGCGCCAAGTAGTGTTTGGCTTGGGCCACGTCAGAGGTCAAAATACCTGGTGCTTTGCCTGCTTTCAAAATGCGAGCAATGGCGCTTTCAATGGCCGCTTGCACTTCAGGGTGGTTGGGGTCACCCACATGACCCAAGGACGCCGACAAATCGGCAGGGCCAATGAACACGCCATCCACACCAGGTGTGTTGGCGATAGCCTCTAAATTTTTCAAGGATTCACGCGTTTCGGCCTGCACCAACAAGCAAACTTGTTCATTGGCCTCTTTGGTGTAGTTTGGGAACATGCCCCAGCGTGAGGCGCGCGCGCCGGCCATGCCGCGCACACCACCCTTGCCATCGTCTTGCGGATAGCGCATGGCTTGCACACATTGCGCCGCTTGCTCGGGTGTATCGATCATGGGGATGAGCAAAGTCTCCGCACCCAAATCCAAATACTGTTTGATTAGTGCGGAATCACCCACAGGCACACGCGCAATGGCGTTGTTGACAGGATAGGCTGCAATGGCTTGAAGTTGTTGCTGAATGGTTTGCAAATTGTTGGGCGCATGCTCGCCATCGACCAGCAACCAATCAAAGCCAGCCATGGCGCACATCTCGGCGCTGTAACTGCTGGCCAAGCCCAGCCACAAGCCAATTTGGGCACGGTTTTCAGTGATGGCTTGTTTAAAACGATTGACAGGCGTTTTCATGATGTCTCTTTCAAATGAATTTAAACTGCAAATAACCTAAAGCGCCATAGTCGGCTTCGAACACGTCGCCCACTTTGGCTGGAACTGGTTTGGTAAAGGAGCCGGACAACACAATTTGGCCAGCTTTCAAGTGCTCACCCCAAGGTGCCAACTTGTTGGCAAGCCAGGCTATGCCCACGGCGGGGTGGCCTTGGACACCTGCCGCCAAGCCGGTTTCTTCTACCACACCATTCAATTTCAAAATGGCGCCGCACCAGGGCAAGTTGGTGGTCATTGGATCGACTTTTTCGGCGCCCACCACAATGCCGGCATTGGCCGCGTTGTCGCTGATGGTGTCAAAGACTTTGCGCATCACCTTGGTGTGACGGTCAAACTGTTCGATGCGCGCATCGATGATTTCGATGGCAGGCGTGACGTATTCTGTGGCTGCCAAGACTTCTGCCACAGTCACGTTGGGGCCATGCAGATCTTTTTTCAAAACGAATGCCAATTCAACTTCGACGCGCGGCACCACAAAATTGGTGAAGGCAATGTCAAGAAATTTGCCTGGTGTGCAGGTGTACAGCATGTTGTCGAGCAAAGTGCCGTAATCGGGTTCGTCAATTTGACTGGCCTGCTGCATGGCACGCGACGTGAGGCCAATTTTGTGCCCGATGATTTGGTGTCCTTCTGCCAATTGAAGCGCCACCCAAGCTCGGCTGACGCGATAACCATCCTCAATGGTCATACCTGGAAAGCGTTTGGAAAAGTGCTCTACCTGCAGGCGTGTTTTTTGTGATTGCTGCAACTCTGCGGCCAGCTGTGCAATGCGGACTGAATCAAACATAGTATTCTTTTTTAAAGCTTAAAGCGCCGCAAACAAAGGATGAAGGTTGCTGTGCTTGTTGTCAAACACTTCGGGGCCTTCGTCAATTTGCAATGTGATGCCAATGTGGCGCTTGGCAAACAATTCAGCGAAATGTTTTTGAGTGACCTCCACCAAAATTTCACCCGCACGTTTGTGTGTGGCCTCACTGCGCCCCTTGCCCATTCGGATATTCAAATAGACAAAGGCGTAATCTTCAGAGCCCCCATTCGGGTTGCTGTCAAACATGGCAGCTTGTCGTCCGCCAGCGCCGCCATCGGCCACCGCATAGTGGGGTGCTGGATAAGCCAGCACACGGGTGCCCCCAGTTGGAAATACTTGTTTGCCCGCTTCATCGAGCACGCTCAGCATGGCGTCGGCCAAATCACGGCACAACACTTTCATGTTGGTTTCGGCATCCAACTGACCGGTATAAAGAATGACCAAATGAGGCATCTGATGACTTTCAAAAATAAATCAAAGACGGCTTGCGCCTGCAGCGTAGACCGCTGCGGGATCTTTCAGGCTTTGGAGGTTGAGCGAATGCAATGAATGGCCTGTTTCGTCATTGACAGGATGGACTGGAAACACCACATTGATTTGTCCCGTGCCCGAGCTTGGAAAATAAGGTGTGATCACTTCGGCTTGGCCTTGATACCGATCCCAGCCCAAGACACCGAGCAACATGGCGGTGTCGTGCATGAAGCCTTCACCATGACCCTTGGCCGCATACTCGGGCAGCATGGCGCAGAAAGTTTTCCAGTCGCCACGTTGCCACATATCAACCACGCTGTGGTCCAGTTGCTCTAAAAACGGGCTCCACATTTTGTTGGCGTACTCTGGCGCCAATCCATTTTGTGCAAAGCGGTGCGACAAAGAACCGCTGGCAAAGAAAGCCACCTTACCAGCGTAGTGTTGCTCTACGGCTTGGCGCATGGCCCACCCCAGTTGCGCGCTTTCAGACAAAGAATGCACCATGCACAAAGCAGACACCGAAATCACTTTGTAGTGCCTGTCTGCGTTCATGTAGCGCATGGGCACCAAGGTGCCATATTCCAAGGCCAAGCTGGTGTGCTCGTGGGCCAAGGTGCTCACGCCCGCTTCATTGCAGGCTTTGGCCAAAATGTGTCCCAGGGCGGGATTGCCGTCGTACTCATAAGGCATGTTGCTGATGAAGTGCGGCAATTCATTGCTGGTGTAGTTGCCTTTGAAATGAACCGCGTTGTTCAAGTGATAGGCAGAGTTCACCAGCCAGTGCGTGTCAAATACCACGATGGTGTCTACGCCCAAGTCACGGCAGCGCCTGTCAATTTCACGATGGCCATCAATGGCCGCTTGGCGCGTGCCTTTTTGCGGGCCGTCCAGCTCGCTCAAATACATGGACGGCACATGCGTGATTTTGGCCGCGAGTGAAACTTGTCCCATGCTCAAACTCCCCAATGTGGAATGTGGTGTGAGCCCATCGACACGGCCACATTTTTAGGTTCGCAAAAAACTTCGTAACTCCAAGTGCCACCTTCACGGCCTGTGCCGCTGGCTTTGGTGCCACCAAAAGGTTGGCGCAAATCGCGCACGTTTTGGCTGTTGACAAAACACATGCCAGCTTCAACCGCTGCTGCCACGCGATGCGCGCGGCCAATGTTTTCTGTCCACACATAACTGGACAAACCATACTGAATGTCATTGGCCAACTCAATGGCGTGCGCTTCATCGCGGAAGGGAATCAAGCAAGCCACAGGACCAAAAATTTCTTCTTGTGCAATTTTCATGCGGTTGTCGACATCGGCAAACACAGTGGGCCAAACAAAGTTGCCCTTCTTCACGCGTTCCGAAAGTTCAGGCGCATAAGAAGGTTTGTCCAATCCACCGCATAAAAGCGTGGCCCCTTCTTTGGGGCCCAGCTCGATGTAGCTTTTGACTTTGGCCAAATGCGCTTGGCTGATCATGGGGCCCACCAGGGTGTTCTCATCCATGGGGTCTCCCACTGAAATGCGCTTTGCGCGTTCAGTGAACTTCTGTACAAAATCAGCATAAATACTTTGCTGCACCAAGATTCGGCTGCCCGCCGTGCAACGCTCACCGTTGTTGCTGAAAATCATGAACACGGCTGCGTCCAATGCGCGGGGCAAGTCGGCGTCTTCAAAAATCACGAAGGGTGATTTGCCGCCCAACTCCATGCTGAACTTTTTAAGGCCTGCACTTTGCACAATGCGGTTGCCAGTGGCAGTTGAGCCTGTGAACGAAATGGCGCGCACATCGGGGTGTGACACCAAGGGCTCGCCTGCATCGCGGCCATATCCGTGAACCAAATTCAACACGCCTGGTGGCACTCCAGCTTCCAATGCCAATTCACCCAATCGAGCAGCTGACATGGGCGACAACTCGCTCATTTTCAAAACCGCGGTGTTGCCAAAGGCCAAACATGGCGCCACTTTCCAGGTGGCTGTCATGAAGGGCACATTCCAAGGACTGATCAAGGCACACACGCCCACCGGGTGAAAGAGGGTGTAGTTCAAGTGCGTGGGTGTGGGATAGGTGTGGCCATCCACACGTGTGCACATTTCTGCAAAGTAAGAAAAATTGTCTGCTGCGCGTGGCACCAATTGTTTGCCTGTTTGCGAAATGGTTTGGCCACAATCGCGGGTTTCTGTCTCGGCAATGTCTGGCACGTGCTTGGCAATGAGTTCGCCGAGCTTGCGCATGATCTTGGCGCGCTCGGTGGCTGGGGTGGCCGCCCATTTTGGAAAGGCCGCTTTGGCGGATGCCACAGCTTGCTTGACTTCACTTTCACCCCCCGAAGACACTTCGGCCAACACTTCTTGCGTGGCAGGGTCAATGGTGTTGAATGTGCTTGAACTGGCTACAGTGCGGCCATCAATCAAATGGTCTATGCGCATTTTTAATCCTATTTTGTTCTGATGTTTGTTTCAATGTCACGAGCACCAAGGCTATTGGCCCAAGGTGTTGGTCAAATCGCCCACACCTTCAATGCTAGTAACAATCACATCACCCACCTCACAATTGACCACGCCATCGGGTGTGCCTGTCAAAATCAAATCGCCGGGCTGCAAGGTCATGAAGTTGCTGAAGTATTCAATCAAGGTGGGCACATCAAAAATCATGTCGCGTGTGTGGCCGCTCTGCGTGACCTTGCCATTGACTGTGGTTTGTAAACTCAAATTCATGGGGTTGCCATAGGCATCGTGAATGTCTTTGGCATCCACCAGCCAAGGCCCAATGGGCGTACAGGTGTCTCGGTTCTTCACGCGAAAGTTGGGTCGATACCAGTTTTCCAAATAGTCGCGAATGGCGTAATCGTTGGCCACGGTGTAGCCGCCCACATAATCCAAAGCGTTTTCTTTTTTCACATGCTTGGCAGTGCGGCCCATGACCACTGCCAACTCACATTCATAGTGCATGTGAGTGACGCCTTGCGGTCTGCGTGTGATGGCCTTGTGGCCAATGAGCGAGGCCTCGCCTTTGACAAACACCAAGGGTTCTTCGGGCGCTTTGAAAGCCAATTCTTTGGCATGGTCAGCATAGTTCAGTCCCAAAGCCAAAATGGTTCTGGCTTGCGCCACAGGCGCTAAGGGTGGCAACCACACCACCTCGTCAAACTTCAAGCGTTTGCCAGCCCATGGGCTGCGCGTGAGCAACAACTCGCCATCCGATTCCACCGCTTCGTGAATGGCGCCAGCCCATGCAATGCGTGCGTGCTTCATACGGCACCTCCTGCAAATGAATTCACCAAGGTCTCAAAACCATCGGCTGAAATTTCGACCACATCGCCTGCTTTGGCTCGGGGCCTTTTGCCATTGGGTAAGCAATCACTGCCAAGCAACAACACATCGCCTTCTTGAAATGTCATGAATTCTGAAATGTCGGCCAACAAGGCTTGTGATTTGCGCACGGTGTCTGCGTAATTCAATCGCTGAACAAGTTGCCCGTTCAACTTCACCGTCAACACCACAGCATCTGTGCTGACCTGCTCAAGGCCTCGGGCTGTTGCGCCCACACCCAAAAACCCATCAACACATTTGAACTTCACAGGCGGTCTGTAATAACTCTCATGCGGAATCGACACGTCATTGACCAATACACACGCCACAGGCTGCGCATCTTGGCCAAAGATCCACGCCAAGTTGGCGCCAATGTCGACTTCGGCCACTAAAGATGGCAGCGCAATGCGGCCTCCAGATGGCGTGAAGGTGTTGGCCGTTTTGATAAAAAGCATGGGCGCTTTGGGCGCGCCTTTGTAAGGAGCCTCTGGCATTTGGGGCACTTTGATTTGCCACTCTTGCTGGAAGTTGAGCAGCGCTCCATACACCGTACCTTGCGGCCAATAGTCTTGGGGCTTTGCAACGTGTTGAGTCATCTTGATTTATTCCATTTCTGCCACCGGCTGAACCTGCTGACCCGGCTGACCCGGCTGACTCTTCTGACTCGGTTCATCCGTCTGATCCATAGGCGAGGTTTCCAACTGAATCACCGTATCCAACAATTGGTACAACTGGTCCAATTTGTGTTTTCCCAATTCGCTTTCCATCCATTCGTAGTGCGCCTCAATGGCTTCGGACAACTGGGCCACTTTGGACAAGCCCAATTGGGTTGCGCGCACCACAGTTCTGCGCGCATCTTGGGCGCAGCGGCTTCGCGCAATGAGGCCATTGCGTTCCATGCGAGTTAATACGCCCGTCAAACTTGGCCCCAATAAAAATGCCTCCTTGGCGACGCGTCCCGTCTCCACGCCCTCGGTGCAATGCGCATGCTCTCCCAACACACGCAAGACGCGCCATTGTTGGTCCGACAAGCCGTGCTCGCGCAAACTGGGGCGGGTGTGCGCCATCACCGCCTCACGTGCTTGGAGCAGCAAGCGAGGCAAATTGCGGTGAACGAAGGCTTGTTGTTTCATGTGGCTTGAATTTATTTAACATGTTAAATGAATTTCCAAAGGATGCCAAATCGGGTTAACCCGATTTGTGTCAAAAAATGTCGAAATGGCTCTCCTCATGGGCCCGCGCTGAGGGAATAATTGGCTGATGCGCACTTCATTTTTCGATACCCACTCTCTCCGCCTGATTCAAGCGCCTATGGCTGGATCTCAAAATCACCGACTGGCGGCCGCTGTCTTCAAAGCAGGCGGTATCGGCAGTATTCCAGCCGCCATGCTCACCATCGGGCAACTGCAAAACGAGATGAATGCTTTCAGCGATGCGATTGAAAGTCGCAATTCGGCGGCATGGGGGGCCTTGTTGCCAGTCAATGTCAATTTTTTCTGCCACACACCACCCGCCGCACAAGCCGAAACTGAAAGCGCTTGGCGTTTGAAGCTCGCTTCGGCTTATGCCGCCCATGGCATTGACGCCTCCACTGTGGCCTCCGGTCCAGGCCGCGCACCCTTCAGCGAAGAGAGCTTGATGCTGCTTGGCCAACTCAAGCCTGCCATCGTCAGCTTTCACTTTGGCCTGCCCAAAGCCGAATGGGTAGAGCAACTCAAGGCTTGGGGCCTGCAAATTTGGTCTTCTGCCACCACCGTGCAAGAAGCGCAGTGGCTAGAGCAACACGGCGTCGATGCCATCATTGCGCAAGGCCTAGAAGCGGGCGGTCATCGCGGGATGTTTCTCACAGAAGACCTGAGTACCCAAGTGGGGACCTTGGCTTTGCTTCCTCAAATTAAAAAAGCCGTCCAATTGCCCGTAATTGCCGCAGGGGGCATTTCAAATGCAGCAGCCGTGAGCGCAGCCAAAATGTTGGGCGCCAGCGCGGTTCAAGTCGGCACCGCATTTTTAACCAGCCACGAAGCCACCACCAGCGCCTTGCACCGCCAAGCCCTGATGTCCGACGCTGCAAAGCACACCGCCTTAACCAACCTTTTCAGCGGCAGGCCTGCGCGCGGCATTGTCAATCAATTTATGCGCGACCATGGCCCCCTCAACCCTCAGGCCCCCGCCTTTCCCTTAGCCACAGCGGCGGTCGCTCCTTTGCGAGCCGCTGCGGAAGCCAAAGGACAAAGCGACTATTCGCCCTTGTGGTCGGGCCAAAACGCTTCTGATTGCGAAGCATTGCCCGCAGCCGACATTGCGCACAAACTCTTGCAAGCTTGGACATGACAAAGGCGCTTTCACATTTGTCTTCTTCACAGTGTTAGGCTAGTACCATGGCCAAAGACAAAACCATTTTCACTTGCTCCGATTGCGGTGGCACCACGCCGCGTTGGTTGGGCAAATGCCCAGCATGCGGTGCTTGGAATACCCTCATTGAAAGCACTCTGGATGCTGGCGGCAACGCCAAAAACAGATACACCAGCCAATTTCAAGCCTTGGCCAAAACTTCTGCGCTCACCAAACTAGGCGATATTGAAGCCACCGACGTCGACCGCAGCCCCACTGGCATTGAAGAACTCGACCGAGCCTTGGGCGGTGGCGTGGTGGAAGGCGGTGTGATTTTGATCGGCGGCGATCCCGGCATTGGCAAATCCACTTTGTTATTGCAAGCGCTTGATGCTTTGCAACGCAAAGGCATGAACACCCTTTATGTCACCGGCGAAGAAAGCGGCGCACAAGTCGCCCTGCGTTCCAGACGGCTTGGGCTAGACCACAGCCAAGTTCAAGTGCTGGCCGAAATTCAACTCGAAAAAATTCTGGCAACGCTTCAAAGTGAGCATCCCCACATTGCGGTCATCGATTCCATCCAAACGGTTTACTCAGACCAACTCACCTCTGCGCCAGGTTCGGTGGCGCAGGTCAGAGAGTGCGCCGCACACCTCACACGCGCCGCCAAAGCCACGGGCACGGCCATCGTTTTGGTGGGTCATGTGACCAAAGAGGGCGCCTTGGCGGGGCCTCGTGTTTTAGAACACATGGTCGACACTGTCTTGTACTTTGAGGGCGACACCCACAGCAGTTTCCGCCTCATTCGAGCCATCAAAAACCGCTTTGGCGCCGTCAACGAAATTGGCGTTTTTGCCATGACCGAAAAAGGCCTGAAGGGTGTTTCAAACCCCAGCGCCATCTTTTTATCGCAGCACGAAGAACCCGTCGCGGGCAGTTGTGTCATGGTCACCTTGGAAGGCACACGCCCCCTTTTGGTCGAAATTCAAGCCCTGGTCGACAGCGGTGGACCTAGCCCGCGTAGGCTGTCGGTGGGCCTTGAAAGAGACCGATTGGCCATGCTCTTGGCGGTCTTGCACCGGCACGCTGGCGTGGCCTGCATGGACCAAGATGTGTTTGTCAATGCGGTAGGCGGCGTTCGAATTAGTGAGCCAGCAGCTGACTTGGCAGTAATGTTGGCAATCACTTCATCACTTCGTGGCAAGCCTTTGCCCAAGGGTTTTATCGCCTTTGGTGAGGTGGGTTTGGCGGGTGAAGTGAGGCCTGCACCCCGGGGCCAAGAGCGGCTCAAAGAAGCCGCCAAGTTGGGTTTTACCGTGGCTGTGGTGCCCAAAGCCAACGCGCCCAAAAAGAACGACAAGAACTTTGAAGGCCTCACCATTTATCCGGTTGACCGCATTGAAGACGCCATGAACTGCGTTCGAGGACTTTAAGATCCCGCCATGAACTTTTCCAAAATACTGATCCCGGTTGGGGTGATTGTCTTTGTCGCTGGCGCCTGGCATCAATACAAATGGCCAGGGGTGGCGGTGGCCACTGGCGCTGTGGTGATGTGGATTTTGTTGCATTTCACCCGCATGGTGACTGTCTTGAGTCGGGCCTCCAACCGGCCTGTTGGACACGTCGACAGTGCCGTCATGCTGAATGTCAAATTGAGAGAAGGCGTCAACCTGATGCACGTGATTGCCATGACCAAGTCTTTGGGCGTGCGACTTTCTGAAGAAAACGCGCAACCTGAAATTTTCAAATGGACCGATCCTGGCGACTCTTTTGTCATCTGTACGTTCAAAGCCGGCAAGCTTCAGAGTTGGGACATGACCCGGCCTCAACAAGAAGAACCCGAAGAATCCACAGCTTCTCTTTAAGAGCAGCAAAAAGTCGAGCAAAAGACCCCCATAAGGCTCGTAAAATGAATGCTTTGCGAAACTGGCAACAAAGGACAAAACAATGAGCACCGCAACCCCCTCGATGGAAGACCGTGACGGCAAAATTTGGATGGACGGCAAGATGGTCGAATGGCGCGACGCCAAGATCCACGTCTTAACCCACACCCTGCATTACGGCTGCGGCGCCTTTGAAGGTGTTCGCGCCTACAAAACCCCCAATGGCACGGCCATTTTTCGTTTGCACGAGCACACCGACCGCCTCTTCAACAGCGCCAAAATTTTGCGCATGAAGTTGCCCTTCACCAAAGAGGAAGTGAGCGAAGCGCAAAAAGCAGTGGTGAAAGCAAACAATTTGGAAAGCGGTTACATCCGCCCTCTGACTTGGATTGGTTCCGAAAAGTTGGGTGTCAGCCCCAAAGGCAACACCATCCACCTGATGGTGGCCG
>CANKOT010000009.1 GCA_947484245.1 Comamonadaceae bacterium | reverse complement strand
TGTGATGCCAAGCTTTTTGATTCATCGACCAAATTTGATGCTGGTTGCGGCTGGCCTTCTTTCTACCAAGCAGCAGAGCCCAACGCAGTTGCACAAAATGTAGACCGAACCCACGGCATGGTTCGAGTTGAAAGTGTCTGCGCCCAATGCGGCGCTCATTTGGGCCATGTTTTTGAAGATGGCCCTGAGCCTACTGGTTTGCGTTATTGCATGAATTCAGCTTCCTTGAATTTCCAGAAAAGCTAAGATGAAAATAGCGCTTGACCTTTTTCCGATCCTGCTTTTCTTCGCAGCCTACAAATTTGGAACCATTTACGAAGCAACCGCTGTGTTGATGGCAGCTACCTTGGTGCAAAGCCTGTTGATGTACCGCCTTGAAGGCAAATTGGCAACCATGCAAAAGGTGACGCTGGCCCTCATTGTGGTGTTTGGCGGCTTGACCCTCCTCTTGCAAGACGAACGATTCATCAAATACAAGCCCACGCTGCTTTACAGTTGCATGGCCTTGGGGTTGTTTTTTTCTCAGTTCGTCCTCAAGAAGAATTTCTTAAAAACAATGCTTGGCAGTCAGGTCAATTTACCTGACGCCAATTGGCAAACTTTGAGTGTGTCTTGGATTGGGTACTGTATTTTCATGGCGACGACCAACGCCTACGTGGCCCATGAATTCAGTACGGATGAATGGGTGAATTTTAAAATTTGGGGCTATATATTCCCTTTGACCTTCATTGTTGGAACCGGCATTTACATCGCTAAACAGGTTGTTCCCTCAGAATCTACCGCTGATGACGAAGCCACCAAGTAAAGCTCAAGCATGAATCTCAAAACAAATCTCCCCACCAATACCTCATGGCAACCCCTCATGGTGGCTGCCTTGACAAACAGCTTTGAACCCAGCTTTTTAGAGGTTATTGATGAAAGTGCACAGCACGCTGGCCATTCCGGCGCCACTGAGTCGGGCCTCAACAGCCATTTCAGGGTTTTGATTGCTTCTTCTCATTTTGAAAAGCTCAACCGCGTGCAGCGTCATCGCCTTGTGTATGATTCGCTCCAAGAATTCTTGGACAATGGACTCCATGCCCTGGCCATAGAATTTCGATCCAACTAAATTTAATTGCAATCTGAGGAATCTGATGAAACTTACGAAATTGGCCTTGAGCTTGGTCGCTGTATTGAGCTTCTCTGCGATGGCGCAGAATTTGGCAGTGGTCAACGGCAAGCCTGTCCCTAGCTCTCGCGTAGAAGCCCTCAAACAACAAGTTGAACGATCTGGCCGACCTGTCACGCCTGAAATCATGGCGCAAATCAAAGAAGAACTCATTGCCCGTGAAATCTTCATGCAAGAAGCTCGCAAACGCGGCTTAGACGCCAGCGAAGACTACAAAACACAGCTGGAATTGGCACGCCAAAGCCTGTTGATTCGTGAGTTGTTTGCCAACTTCCAAAAGAAAAACCCCGTCACGGACGCCGAAGTCAAAGCTGAATATGACAAGTTTGTGGCAGCCAATGGCGGCAAAGAATACCGTGCTCGTCACATTTTGGTTGAAAAAGAAGACGAAGCCAAAGCCCTCATTGCCGATCTCAAAAAAGGCGGCAAATTTGAAGAGTTGGCCAAAAAAGCATCCAAGGATCCAGGTTCAGGTGCCAACGGTGGCGATTTGGATTGGGCCAATGCGGCCAGCTATGTTCCTGAGTTTTCCAATGCCATGGTCAAACTTGAAAAGGGACAAATGACTGACGCTCCAGTGAAAAGCCAATTCGGCTTTCACATCATTCGAGTAGACGATGTGCGTGAAGCTCAGTTGCCCAAATTGGACGAGGTCAAACCCCAAATTACCCAGCAGTTGACACAATCGAAGTTGGGTAAATTCCAAGAAGATTTGCGTGCCAAAGCCAAAGTGAAATAAGCACGTAGCAACTTAGATGTCCCATTCAGATGGGACTCAAAAAGCACTTAGACAACATGTCCAAGTGCTTTTTTTTTATTTGAGCCAACGGCGTGCGTTCTGCCACATTCTGAGCCATGGGCTGAATTCGGTTACATCGCCAGGCGTGTAGCTCATCTGAACATTTCGAAAGACCCGCTCTGGGTGCGGCATCATGGCCGTAAAACGGCCATCTGAGCTTGTGACAGCGGTGAGACCACCAGGACTGCCATTTGGATTGGCGGGATAAGTTTGTGTCGCAATACCTGCATTGTCGACAAAGCGCATGGCTGCGATGGCATGTTGTGCGTTGCCCCGATGCTTGAAGTTGGCAAATCCTTCACCATGCGCAACGGCAATGGGCATGCGACTTCCGGCCATGTCTTTGAAGAAAAGGCTTGGCGAAGGCAAGACCTCCACCATCGACAACCTGGCCTCAAACCGTTCGCTTTGGTTGGTGGTGAAGCGTGGCCAGTGCTGGGCGCCTGGAATGATGTCTGCCAATTCAGCAAACATTTGGCAACCATTGCAGACGCCTAAAGCAAAGGTGTCTGAGCGAGAAAAATATGTTTTGAACTCGTCGGACAACAAAGGGTTGAAGCTGATGCTTCGCGCCCAGCCGATGCCCGCACCTAATGTGTCGCCATAAGAGAAACCACCACAGGCAACAAGGCCTTGGAAATCTTTCAAGCTGACTCGCCCTGTTTGTAGATCGGTCATGTGAACGTCATGCGACGCAAAGCCAGACTCAGAGAATGCGTAAGCCATTTCAACGTGTGAGTTCACACCTTGTTCGCGCAATATGGCAACGCGGGGTTGAGTCAAATTCAAGTAGGGTGCAGCCACGTTCTCTTCAGGTTTGAATGAAAGAGAGACATGCAAACCGGGGTTGTCGGATTGACCCACACCGGCATGCTCCATGTCTGCACAATTCGCGTTGTCGCGTTGTTGGCAAATTTTCCAACTGACACTGTCCCAAACTTGGTGCAAGTTTTCTATGGTGGCTGTGAAAATTTCTTGGGTGTCACGCCAAATACTCAAGGACCCCACCCCTTTGGCAATGGCTGAATGAGCTGGCCTGGTCTTACCAACCACATGGCTGTGCTTTGAAAGGCCATGCGCCCGCAAAACCTGCATGACTTCAGCACGATCATCGGTTGCAATTTGGATGACCACGCCCAGCTCCTCATTGAACAAGGCCTTGAGGGTCAGCTCTTCTCGGCGAGCGCTGACTTGCTGAGCCCAATTTTTGGCATCGCCATATTCAGCTCGGCTGTCTGAAATGCCATCCCCTTCTGTGACCAAAAGGTCCAAGTTCAAGGCAACCCCGACTTGACCCGCAAAACACATTTCTGCCACAGCGCTTAACAAACCGCCATCGCTGCGATCGTGGTAAGCCAAAATTTTGCCTTGCTGTCGAAGCAGGTTAACAACGTTGACCAATTTGACCAAGTGATCGGGCGTCTCTAAATCTGGCACTTCATCGCCTGATTGACCCAAGACCTGACTCAAAATACTGCCGCCCATGCGATTTCGACCATCGCTTAGATCAATCAAAATCAAAGAAGAATCTGTGACACTTGCGTTCAACTGAGGCGTCAGAGTGCCGCGGACATCCGGCAGATTGGCAAATGCAGTCACCACCAAACTCACGGGCGAGGTGACCTTGTGTGTCTGACCATCCTTCGACCATTGTGTTTTCATAGACAGGCTGTCTTTGCCAACGGGAATAGAAATACCGAGTGCAGGACACAGCTCAAGACCCACTGCCTTGACGGTTTCATAAAGCGCGGCGTCTTCGCCGGGTTCACCGCAAGCAGCCATCCAATTGGCGCTGAGTTTGACACGGTCTAGTTGAATGGGCGCTGCCAATAAATTGGTAATGGCCTCTGCAACCGCCATACGGCCTGAAGCAGCGGCATTCACACTGGCCAAAGGCGTACGCTCCCCCATGCTCATTGCTTCGCCTTGAAAACCTCGATAGTCAGCCAACGTGACGGCGCAATCGGCCACAGGAACTTGCCACGGACCCACCATTTGATCGCGATGCGTCAAGCCACCCACAGTGCGGTCGCCGATGGTGATCAAGAATCGCTTGGAGGCAACCGTCGGATGGCTCAGCACGCTCACAACAGCATCTTGCAGACGAACACCGGTGAGGTCTATCGGCTGGGTCGCTCTGTGCACTGACATGACGTGTCGATGCATTTTGGGGGGCTTACCCAACAACACATTCATGGGCATGTCGACAGGCCTTTTCAAATGCGCATCGCTGGCCTGGTCGTCTGTTAAAACCAATTGACGCTCATAAGTCGCAACGCCCACCACCGCAAACGGGCAGCGCTCGCGATCGCAAAATGACTTGAACAGATTGAGTGACTCTGGTGCAATGGCCAAGACATAGCGCTCTTGGCTTTCGTTAGACCAGATTTCTTTGGGTGATAAACCAGAAGCCTCGAGAGGCACAGAGCGCAAATCAAATTGCGCACCGCGTCCGGCATCGTTGGTGAGTTCTGGAAAGGCATTGGACAGGCCACCGGCGCCCACATCGTGAATGGCCAAAATTGGATTGGCCGCACCCATCACCCAACAATGGTTGATCACCTCTTGCGCGCGTCTTTCAATTTCGGGGTTGCCTCTCTGCACGGAGTCAAAGTCCAAATTGGCCGCATTGGTGCCTGAGGCCATGGAACTGGCTGCGCTGCCGCCCATGCCAATGAGCATGCCGGGACCTCCCAATTGGACCAACAAGGTACCAGCTGGAAATTGAATTTTTTGGGTTTGAAGATCGTCAATCACACCCAGGCCACCCGCAATCATGATGGGCTTGTGATAACCGCGCACCACGCCATCAACAACTTGTTCGTATTCCCGAAAGTAACCTAACAAGTTGGGGCGGCCAAATTCATTATTGAATGCAGCACCGCCCAGCGGGCCTTCAGTCATGATTTGCAAAGGGCTGGCAATGTGATCAGGTTTTCCATGCGGGCTGTCCCACAATTTTGAAACGCTGAAACCTGTCAAACCTGCTTTGGGCTTGGAGCCTCGGCCTGTTGCCCCTTCGTCCCGAATCTCGCCACCAGCCCCCGTAGAAGCGCCAGGATAGGGTGATATGGCCGTAGGATGATTGTGTGTTTCGACCTTCATCAAGACATGGTGCAGCGCATTTTCTTTTTGATAAGCCCCGCCTTGCTTGGCTACAAAACGTTCTACATGGTGGCCAGCCATGATAGATGCGTTGTCTGAATAAGCCACAACAGTGTGCTGTGGATTTTGCTGATGGGTATGTCGAATCATGCCAAACAAACTGTGTGTTTGGTCTTGCCCATCAATGGTGAATTGAGCATTGAAAATTTTGTGCCGGCAATGCTCGCTGTTGGCCTGTGCAAACATCATCAATTCAACGTCGCTCGGATTTCTGTCCAGTTGTTTGAACGAACTTAAAAGATAATCAATTTCATCCTCAGCCAAAGCCAAACCAAACTCTTGGTTGGCTTTGACCAAAGCGTCTCGCCCCCCCAGCAGGACATCGACATGCAAAAGCTGTTGAGCTTGCAACTCTGTAAAAAGTGCCAGTGCTTCTTCACGTTGCGCAAGGACAGATTCAGTCATTCTGTCGTGCAACACATCCAATAATTTCAAGCGTATTTCTGCTGCGACTGCGTTGGCCACTTTGGCATTTTTAAATTGCAGTGAGTACACCAGCAAACGCTCAATGCGTTTGAGCTTCAAGCCACAGTTGTGGGCAATGTCTGTGGCTTTGGATGCCCAAGGCGATACGGTTCCCAAACGAGGAGACACAAAAATAGAAATGCAAGCTTGGGCGTCAGCACCAGTGGGTGACACAAATGGCTCACCGTAAGTGAGCAACTGGCTCAAGACATCTTTTTGTGCCGAATCCAATGGCTCAGGGCTTGCAACCAAGTGCAAATACTGGCCCGTGAGTCCTTTGATTTCAGGGCAATGAACCTGCAATTTGGGAAGTAATTGCTGAATGCGAAATTCGCTGAGGGCGTTACCGCCTTCCGAGATGAAAGTTTGCAGGGTCACTGGCTGGCCTTGAGGGCAATGTGGAAATGTGTCTCAAATACCGCTGACTGGGGCACTGAACGAGTCATTATTTTAACCGCTGCCAACACTCAATTCTGCAAAATTGCCTTCAGGATGGGATAATCTGTCCCCATGACAATCACCCTTAAAGACGCCAATGGCGCCAACGGCATGCGTGTGGCGGGTCGCCTTGCATCCGAAGTCCTAGATTACTTAACACCCTTTGTGATACCGGGCGTCACAACCAATGAACTTGACAAACTGGCTCACGACTTCATGGTCCAAATTCAAGGCACCATTCCTGCACCCTTGAACTATCAGCCAGCTGGCTACGCTCCCTACCCCAAGTCTATTTGTACCTCAATCAATCACCAAGTTTGCCATGGCATTCCCAATGAAAAACAGCTTAAAAAGGGAGATATCGTCAATATCGACATCACCGTGATCAAAGACGGCTGGCATGGCGATACCAGTCGCATGTTCATTGTGGGTGAAGCCTCTATCGCCGCAAAGCGTCTTTGCGCAGTCACTTACGACGCCATGTGGTATGGCATTGAACAGGTCAAGCCAGGTGCACGTCTAGGCGACATTGGCTGGGCCATTCAAAAGTTTGCCGAAAACTTGGGCTTTTCCATTGTTCGTGAGTTTTGTGGACATGGCATTGGACGTGTTTTCCACGAAGAGCCACAAGTTTTGCATTATGGCAAGCCAGGCACCTTGGACGAACTCAAAGCAGGCATGACTTTCACCATTGAGCCCATGATCAACGCTGGCAAACGCGAAATCAAAGAGACGGGCGATGGTTGGACCATCGTGACCAAAGACAGAAGCCTGTCAGCCCAATGGGAACATACCATTTTGGTCACCGAGACCGGCTATGAAGTCCTGACCCTTTCTGCCGGAAGCCCTCCCACGCCAGATTTCGTCAAAGGCTAATGGCATGACTGACGTGTCGGTATTGAGAGACAAGTACCGCCAGGAAAAACAGGCGTTGTGGTCGACTATTTCTAGCCGCTCTGCCAACGGTCGAGGGCTCAAGCCAACCCTTGTTCGGCTTGCCAAGTTGGCAGACAAACTGTTAACAGAGCTTTGGTGCAAAGCTGGGTTCGAGCACGGTGAGGCGCTGATTGCCGTGGGTGGCTACGGCCGCGGTGAATTGTTTCCGTCTTCCGATGTAGACGTTCTGGTGATGTTGCCCGACAGCGTCATCGCCGAAGACTCACCCGAGCTCAAAGCCAAATTGGAATCTTTCATTGGAAGTTGCTGGGACAGTGGCCTTGAAATTGGCTCTAGCGTCAGAACACTGACCGATTGCATGAATGAGTCTGAAAAAGACATCACGGTTAAAACTTCTTTGCTCGAAAGTCGCCTCATCACAGGCAACCAAACGCTCTTCAAACACTTTCAAAAGCGTTATCAAGAAGCCATGGATCCGCATGTATTCTTCGTTGCCAAAACACTTGAATTGAACCAGCGACACAACAAGTTTGAAAATACGCCCTACTCCCTTGAGCCTAATTGCAAAGAGTCTCCCGGCGGCTTGCGCGATCTTCAAATCATTTTGTGGGTTTCGAGAGCTGCGGGGCTTGGGAGAACTTGGGATGATTTGGCGGCTAAGGGCTTGGCAACGCCGCTAGAGGTCAAACAAATCAAACGCAATGAGGCTGTGCTAAGCCTCATTCGCGCTCGACTTCATTTGCTGGCCAAGCGACGAGAAGATCGGCTGGTATTCGATTTGCAGCACGCCCTGGCAGAGACATTTGGCTACCAAGCCAAAAGCACACCCGATGGCAAACACAAGCAAAGGGCCAGTGAAGTCTTGATGCGTCAGTATTACTGGGCTGCCAAAGCTGTGACCCAGTTGAATCAAATTTTATTGCTCAACATCGAAGAGTATTTACAGGTTCAACGCGGCGATATTCAAATTGAGCTGCGCAAACTCAACGCGCATTTCTATGAAAAAAATGGCCTCTTGGAATTGGCCCAAGACGACCTGTACCAGAAGCATCCGCATGCCATCCTAGAAACGTTTTTACTGTATCAGCAGACACATGGCGTCAAGGGGCTCTCGGCCAAAACACTTCGAGCCCTTTACAACGTGCGGGGCGTGATGGATGCCAACTTCAGGCGTGATCCTGTCAACCGAGCCACTTTTTTGAAAATTCTTCAAGAAAGCCAAGGGATCACGCATTCTTTGCGTCTGATGAATCAAACTTCTGTGCTGGGTCGCTACTTGTGGGTGTTTCGAAATATTGTGGGCCAAATGCAGCACGATCTGTTTCATGTCTACACCGTCGATCAACACATCCTCATGGTTTTGCGAAACGTACGCAGATTTTTCATTGCCGATCACGCGCACGAATACCCATTCTGCTCACAACTGGCTGCGGGCTGGGACAAACCTCACATCCTTTACATAGCGGCTTTGTTTCATGACATTGCCAAAGGCCGTGGTGGTGACCATTCAAAATTAGGGGTGCTTGAAGTCAAGCGGTTTTGCAGGCAACATGGCATCGAATCGAATGATGCAAAACTCATTGCATTTTTAGTGGGTGAGCATCTCACCATGAGTCATGTGGCGCAAAAAGAAGATTTAAGTGATCCGGATGTCATTGCCGCATTTGCCAAGCGTGTTGTCAATGAGCGTCAACTCACTGCTTTGTATTTGCTCACAGTTGCCGACATTCGGGGCACCAGCCCCAAAGTTTGGAATGCCTGGAAAGGCAAACTCCTTGAAGACCTTTACAAGTTCACCTTGCGCAATTTGGGCGGTCGAGCCCCCGATGCCAATGCCGAAATTGAATCTAGAAAACGGGAAGCCTTGGTAGAGTTGGCAAGGCATTCAGAGCCTCACGATGGGCAAAAAGCACTGTGGGACACCCTGGACATTGGATACTTCATGCGGCACGACGCCAGCGAAATTGCATGGCACGCCAGACAACTTTCCAGGTACGTTTCCAAGGCAGAACGCTTGCCTGTTGCGTCATTGACTGGCAAATGCATTGTCAGAGCGCGCATTTCACCTATCGGTGAAGGACTTCAAGTCTTGGTTTATGCAGAAGATCAAACCGATTTGTTTGCTCGAATCTGTGGCTATTTTGATCAAGCTGGTTTCAGTATTTTGGATGCCAAAATTCACACTGCCAAGAACGGTTATGCCTTGGATACATTTCAGGTCGTGACCTCGCTGCTACCAGAACACTATCGCGAACTCATCAACATGGTGGAGTCAGGCCTGAGTCTCACCATCGACCAAAAGGGTGTCTTGCCCCCACCGACAAAGGGA
This sequence comes from Comamonadaceae bacterium, assembly GCA_947484245.1. The sequence continues at coordinate 31,174 of CANKOT010000009.1, read as the reverse complement.
CGCGTCTCTCGGCGCGTTAAAAACTTTCCCATTGCACCTCGCATCAGTTTGCATCCCGATGAAAAAGCTCAAAGCTGGCTGCTTGCTATTTCGGCCAGCGACAAAATAGGATTGCTTTACAGCGTGGCTACGGTGCTGGCCAAACACAGCATCAGCTTGAAGTTAGCCAAAATCAGCACGCTTGGGGAAAGGGTTGAAGACACCTTCTTGATTGAAGGCTCAGCGCTTCAACACAACCGAGAGCAAATTGAAATTGAAACCGAGTTGCTGCAAGTTTTGCAGTCCTAAGTACTTGTCAGCTCATAAGCTGAACTGCTATTGAGTCCTTAGCTTTTTTTGCGCGGTGGCAGGCCTGTGTGCTGAGTGAGAACGGTGCCACTTTTGGGAGTCGAACTCGGCGTGCTATTTTTGCGCCGTGCACTTTGATAATCATCTGACAAGGGCTGCCAAGTTGGGATCAAGTGGTGCTTGCCATTGCCAATGAGATCAGCTCGGCCCATGGCCTTGAGCGCATCACGCAGCAATGGCCAATGCTTGGCATCGTGATAGCGCAGAAAAGCTTTGTGCAATCTGCGCCGTTTTTCGCCCTTGACCACATCGACCTTTTCACTCTCGCGCGTGATTTTGCGCAATGGGTTTTTCGTGGTGTGGTACATGGCTGTGGCCGTGGCCATAGGACTCGGGTAAAACGTTTGAACTTGATCCGCGCGAAAACCATTTTTCTTGAGCCAAACAGCCAAGTTCATCATGTCTTCATCGCTGGTGCCTGGATGGGCTGCAATGAAATATGGCACCAAAAATTGCTTCTTGCCAGCTTCGGCACTGAACTTATCGAACATGCTCTTGAACTTGTCGTAGCTGCCAATGCCAGGCTTCATCATCTTGGTGAGAGGACCTGACTCTGTGTGCTCTGGCGCTATTTTCAAATAGCCCCCCACATGGTGCGTGACCAATTCTTTCACATACTCTGGGCTCTGAACCGCCAGGTCATATCGGAGGCCAGAGCCAATCAAAATCTTTTTGATGCCCTTCAAACTTCGCGCTTTGCGGTACATCTGAATGAGTGGGCCGTGGTCGGTGGTGAGGTTGCTGCAAATGCCAGGAAAAACGCAGCTTGGTTTGCGACAGGCTGCTTCAATTTCGGGTGTTTTGCAACCCAGGCGGTACATGTTGGCCGTCGGGCCACCTAAGTCTGAAATGACACCTGTGAAACCCTTCACCTTGTCGCGGATGTCTTCAATTTCACGCAACACAGAAGCCTCGCTGCGACTTTGAATGATTCGCCCTTCGTGCTCAGTGATAGAGCAGAACGTGCACCCGCCAAAGCAACCCCGCATGATGTTCACCGAAAAGCGAATCATCTCCCATGCGGGAATTTTGGTGGCGCCATCGTGTGAGCCATTTTCGTCGGCATACGTGGGATGGGGACTGCGCGCATAAGGCAAGTCAAACACGGCATCCATTTCGGCTGTGGTGAGCGGAATGGGGGGCGGCGTGATCCAAACATCTCTGGCTGTATGACCTTCACCGTGCGCCTGAACCAAACAACGCGCATTGCCCGGGTTGGTTTCTAAATGCAACACCCGATTGGCATGCGCATACAAAACAGGATCTGATTTGACTTGCTCATAACTGGGCAGTCGAATGACGCTTTTGTCACGGGGAGGCACTTTGTGCAAGCCTTTGCCCGTCATGGCAGGCAACTGAGGATTGGGCACAAACTTCAGCGGTTTGACCGTCGAGTTTTGTTGGTCGGCTACCGACTGGGCTTCATCTTCGCGAGCGCATGTGGCACCGTTCTCACGTGCCTGTTCCGAAATCATGAGATAAGGATTGACGTGAGCTTCTACATGCCCAGGCGTGTCGACTGAAGATGAATCGATTTCAAACCAGCCTTCAGGCGTTTGCCGGCGCACAAAAACTGTGCCGCGAACATCGATGATGTCGTGAACAGGCTCGCGAGCAGCCAACCTGTGGGCAATTTCAACCACGGCACGTTCAGCATTGCCGTAGAGCAGTAAATCACATTTGCTGTCGACCACAATGGATCGACGCACCTTGTCAGACCAGTAGTCATAGTGCGCAATGCGGCGCAATGAGCCCTCAATACCGCCCAAAACAATGGGCACATCGGGAAAGGCTTCTCGACAGCGTTGGCTGTAAACAATGGCTGCTCGGTCGGGGCGCTTGCCACCGATATCGCCAGCCGTATAAGCATCGTCAGATCTAATTTTGCGATCGGCCGTGTATCGGTTGATCATGGAATCCATGTTGCCAGCCGTGACGCCCCAAAACAAATTGGGCTTGCCTAGTGCGCGAAAGGGCTCGGCACTTTGCCAGTCGGGTTGGGCAAGGATGCCCACGCGAAAGCCTTGCGCCTCCAACATTCGACCAATGACGGCCATGCCAAAGCTAGGATGATCTACATAGGCATCGCCCGTGACCAAAACGATGTCACAGCTGTCCCAACCCAATTGGGTCATTTCGGCACGGCTCATGGGTAAAAAGGGGGCCGTACCAAAGCGCGCCGCCCAAAACTTGCGATAGCTGTTCAGGGGCTTGGCGTTGCGCGGAAAAAAGGAGACATCGACCAGTGCGTTCATGAGCCAAAATTTTGAGAATCAAGTAGTTTAGGGCCTCTGAGCGAACATATCTGGCAGAGGGTCTTTCTCATTGGATAATCATGGCATGTCTTCTGTCACCTCTGAACTCAGTCATCCGAAATCCAAAACGGAATTGTTTGTCGTTTTTACCTTCTTAGCGCTTCAAGGCTTTGGCGGTGTGCTGGCCGTCGTGCAAAATGAATTGGTAGACCGCCGAAAATGGATGACCAAAGCTCAATTTGTTGAAGAATGGTCAGTGGCTCAAGTGATGCCAGGCCCCAATGTGGCCAACCTTTGTTTGATGATTGGGGGCAAATATTTTGGCCTCCCAGGTGCCATGGCAGCCTTGATGGGCCTTCTATTTGCGCCACTCATGATTGTCCTCGCGCTGGCCATTTTGTTTGGCGGGGTCGCTGACAGTCCAACGGCTCAAGGCGCGCTCAAGGGGATGGGGGCTGTCTCGGCTGGCTTGATCATCGCCACCGGACTCAAACTCAGCACCACGCTGCCGCAAAACCCCATGGGAATGAGGACTGCCATTTTGTTCGCTGCTCTCTCGTTTGCCTTAGTTGGTATTTTTAGATTTCCATTGATATGGGCATTGTTCGGCTTAGGTATTGTGGCTTGCTTTCTCACTTACCGCGCCTTGAAACAATTGCCAACCACACTTGACACAAAACCAAAAAGCGAGGAGCCCTGACCATGACGATCTCGCTAAGCCCTCAAGACTGGCTTGATTTTTTTGTGCATTTTGCGTCCTTGTCTCTGCTGGGAATTGGCGGTGCCATTACCACCGCACCCGATATGCATCGTTATTTGGTCGATGAAAGGAATTGGCTCACTGACGCCACTTTTTCTTCCAGCATTGCATTGGCTCAATCTGCGCCAGGCCCTAATGTCCTCTTTGTGGCCTTGATGGGTTGGCATATTGGCATCAATGCTGGAGGCGGCTTCAGCGCAGGAGCCAGCGCATGGGGGCTTGGACTGATGGGGGTCGCACTGAGCATGTTGGGCATCTTGCTGCCCTCCTCTGTCCTGACCTACAAAGCAACCAAATGGGCTCATCAGAACCGAAACCTCATATCGGTACGAGCCTTTAAATCAGGCATGGCCCCCATTGTGATTGGCCTTCTGGTGTCAACTGGTTGGCTTTTGTCGGTACCGCAAAACGACTATGCCAAGAATTGGAAGCTGTGGTTGGTCACTTTCATTGCCACATTGGTCGTGACGCGAACTTCTGTTCACTTGTTGTGGTTAATTGCAGCGGGTGGCTTAGTGGGCGCTACTGGAATTTTGTAGGCTAATAATTTGACTAAGCGGTGCCTAAGCGTTGCCGAACAGCCTCAAACAAGCAAACGCCACTGGCAACTGACACATTCAAGCTTTCTACAGCGCCTTGCATGGGAATGCTGACCAACTCATCACAGGTTTTGCGAGTGAGTTGCCTCATACCAGGTCCTTCGGCACCCAAAACCAAGGCAACAGGTCCTTTCAAATCGACTTGGTAAACATTGCGAGGTGCATCGCCACTGGTGCCAATGATCCAAATGGATCTCTCCTTCAGTTCGCCCAGGGTTCTTGCCAAATTGGTCACCATGAAATAGGGAACCGTTTCAGCGGCGCCACTGGCCACTTTGGCCACGGTGGCATTGATGCCCGCGGCATGGTCTTTAGGGGCAATCACGGCATGTGCGCCTGCGCCATCGGCGACGCGCAGGCAAGCACCCAAGTTGTGAGGGTCGGTCACGCCATCCAAGACCAATAACAAGGGGGGGCCTTGGACTTGATCTAACAAATCATCCAGCGAATGAGCCTGGGGTAAAGTTTCAACCCGAGCAGCAACACCTTGGTGTCCGTGACTGCCCGCCAGCTTGGCCAAGCGCATGCTGTCGGCCTCTATGAGCCTAACGCCAGCCTCTTGTGCTCGTTCCATGAACTGACGCATACGGGCGTCGCGCCGGGTGGTTTCAAAGTAGATTTCAACAATCGATTGGGGCGCTGTTTTTAATCGAACGCCAACCGCATGAAAACCGAAAAGAATTTTGGGAGATGACATGCCCCCATTATCCTTGGGATATGAGCTGTCCAGCTTGTAGTGTCAGCGTTCTGTCGCAACGCAAGGCCAATTTGTGGTCGTGGGTTACCAAAATGAGGGTGGTTCCACGCGCTTGGTTCATGGACAACATCAAGTCCATGATGCTTTCACCAGTTTGGGCATCCAGACTGCCAGTGGGTTCGTCGGCAAGCAACAACTGAGGCTGAACCACAAACGCACGCGCAAGGGCCACGCGTTGCTGCTCCCCGCCGCTGAGCACCTTTGGGAAATGCTTCAGGCGCTCAGCCAGCCCAACTTGTGACAAGATTTCTTTGGCTAATTTGGCAGCGTCTTTGACGCCCGACAACTCCAAAGGCAACATGACATTTTCAAGCGCGGTTAGATGGCCCATCAGTTGAAAATTCTGAAATACAAAACCCAGCTTTTGTCCGCGCCAGGCGGCCCGTTGATCTTCGGTCATCTCAAAGATCTTTTGGCCCGCTAAACTCACCTGACCTTCGGTGGGCGTATCTAAACCAGCCATGATAGACAGCAAGGTGCTCTTACCTGAGCCGGAGGCACCCAATATGGCAACAGATTCCCCTGCATTCACGGAGAAATCAATATCACGCAAAATAGCCAACGGAGAACCTGCTTCACCGACCACCTTACTCACGTGACTGACTGAAATCATTGTTTCTGACATGTACCAACTTTCTTTGCTTCGACAACACTTTAACTGCCTTGTGGTGGGCTTGTTCTTCGCGGGTTTTTGCCCCATCTTGATTGCCAATCAAAATCCATCTGCGGCGCTAGCTTCTCAGGCCTCTAATTCATCTCAGGGGAGCAACTCTGAGAAAGTCGTCCTCATTGTGGGTGACTCACTCAGTGCAGAGTATGGCCTCACAAGAGGAACAGGCTGGGTCAACCTCATGAGTCAGCAAGCGGCCAAAGAATCTGTGAAAGTCAAATTTGTGAACGCCAGCATCAGCGGAGATACAAGTTCTGGAGGGGTTAGCAGATTGCCTCAATTGCTCAAGACCCATAAGCCTCAATTGTTGGTTGTTGAGTTGGGTGGCAACGATGCTCTGCGCGGACTGAGCATGAGCATGACCCAACAAAACTTAAGCGCCATGGCCCGTGAGGGCAGCAAATCTGGCGCCAAAGTTTTGATTGTAGGAATGCAAGTGCCACCCAATTACGGCGCCAATTACACCCAACAAATGTCACAGGCGTATCAAAAAGTGTCTCAAGAAACTGGCGCTGAGCTCAACAAGCAGTTTTTAAAAGGCATTGCAGACGACCCAGACCCGTTGCGGTGGTTTCAAGCAGACCGAATTCATCCCAATGAAGGCGCTCAAAGCTTGATGGTGAAAAACATTTGGCCGCAATTGAAGAGAATGTTGGTGGTTCACAAGTAATGCCGCGTGACTTATCAAACCTGTCAATCAGGATGAAGGAGGCGTTTGCGGAGCTTGCAAAGGCAGCATTTCTGGGGACTCGGGATCTTCCGAAAAACCATCGGGTGAGTCAGGTTTTCTTTCAGCCTTGGCTTTTAACTTATCTTCTTTTTTGCGCTTCTTCGCCAGTTCTTTTTGACGTTTTTCGTAGCCGTAATTTGGTGTAGCCAAGGTATTTCTTTCTATGCAATGTCATCCACTGTATCAGCTTGCCAATCAATCAGGCATAGACAATCAAAAATTCAAGCAATGCTTGGCTGCATTGTTCAAATCATGGATGAGATCCTGAGGATCTTCAAAGCCAGTAGAGAAGCGCACCAAATAGCCTTGCTTCAAATGTTCAGGCAAATGCGATCGCATCGTAGCAATGTTGTAGGGAACCACCAAACTGAAAGGCCCCCCCCAGCTGTAACCTAATTTGAAAAGTTTCAAGCTGTCACAAAAAGCATCGACTTGGACTTGCGTCAAGGAGGGGTGCAACATGACGCTGAACAAGCCTGCTGCAAGACCTTCTTGACCTTGCGGCGCACACAAGGCTTGCCAATGCGCATGACCGGGGGATCCTTCTAAGGCAGGATGGAGAACTTGAACACAGGCTGTTTGACTTTTCCACCAAGTCGCAAGTTGTCTGGCACAACGATCTTGCGCGCCATACCTCAAAGCAATGGTGGGAAGTGAGCGCAAAATGCCCTCGACATCATTGGGGCCCACACAAATGCCCAAACGCATCATGGTCATTTTGAGCTTCAAAGCCAGTGCGTCATCACGGGTCATGACGCTGCCCATCAGCACATCGCCGCCGCCACTTGGGTATTTGGTTAAGGCGTGGACTGTGAGATCAACAAACAAGCTGCCATCACGCAACAGATCAAAAGGTTGAAAGGCCAGCCCAGCGCCCCATGTGTTGTCTAAAGCCGTCAAAACCTGACGAGATTGGCTGACCTTGATCAATTCCACCAAATCTGGAAACTCCATACTGACTGAACCTGGCGCTTCAAGCCATACGAGCCGGGTATTGGGCTTGATCTTGGATGCAAGATCTTGAGGGTTCATGGCATCGTAGTAAGTGTGCGAAATGCCAAATGAAGTCAGCTCTCCTTCTGCCAAAGTTTTGTTAGGCCCATATGAGTTGTCGGGCAACAAGATGTGGTCACCGGTTTTTAACACCGCAAAGGAGGCAACGGCCAAGGCTGACAAGCCGCTGGGTGTTAGAACGCAGTGCTTGCCGCCTTCAAGTGTGCAAAGCCGCTCTTCTAACGTGAAACTGGTCGGGGTTCCGTGGGTACCGTAAGTGTAAGCAGACTTGTCTTTCCATTCCCGCTGGCGCATAGCGGCCACGTTGGGGAAGAAAACCGTAGACGCTTTGAATGTGCCCGGCTGAGGCGAATCGAACTCAGCCGGTGGCGTGTAGCCGTGATGAATCAGGTCTGTCGAAATGTGGGCAATGTTCTTTGTAGTCATCCCACCATCGTACCTTCAGACCTTCCACTTTTCCATTAATTTTTCAGGATTTAAACTGTCGTAACCTTCAAATGGTTGGTGAATCCATGGATTGGTTGGCAGGTAATCAACCGAGTAATCAGACTGAAAGCCAGACAAGCCCTTCGTCCAAATAACGGCTGTTCGCAATTCAGTGATGGGTTTGTAATTGGTTTTCAACATGATGACCACAGCATTCAAAGTGTGTCCTGAATCGGCCAAATCGTCGACCAACAATACACGACCGGCAATTTCGCCTTTGGGCGTGGTGATGAAACGGGCAATGTCCAAGTGGCCTTGAACTGTGCCTGCATCAGCGCGGTAAGAACTGGTGGACATGATGGCCAAGGGCTTGTCGAAAATGCGCGACAAAATGTCGCCTGGTCGCATACCACCTCGGGCCAAACACAAAATGGTGTCGAACTCCCATCCAGACTGGTGCACCTTGATGGCCAACTTTTCAATCAAATTGTGGTACTCGTCGTAGCTCACATACAGGTGTTTACCGTCTTCAGTCAGCATGTGTTTTCTCCAAAAGTTAAGTCAGTTCACAAAATTGTGAGCGTGGTGTTGAATCAATTAAAGTGGCGCCAAAAAAGGATGGCGCATCAAAATGGTGTGATCGCGGTCTGGACTGGTCGAGACCATGTGAATCGGAACGCCAGTGACGTGTTCAATGCGCTGTAAATACATGCGCGCATTGACTGGCAATTTCTCAAATTGAGTGATACCCACAGTGCTGTCTGTCCAACCTTCCATGGTTTCGTAAATGGGCTTGCATCTTGCAATGTCATCAGCCCCCATGGGCAAAATATCGACAATTTCGCCGTCCAACTCGTAACCGGTGCACAGTTTCAGTTCATGCAGACCATCAAGCACGTCAAGCTTGGTAATGCAAAGACCAGACAAGCCATTGACTTGAGCACTGCGTTTGAGCAAAGCGGCATCAAACCAGCCACAGCGACGACTGCGCCCTGTTGTGACCCCCTTCTCGGCACCCACCGTACTCATGTGCCAGCCAGGCGTACCTTCTTTTTCCCACTCCAATTCAGTGGGGAAAGGGCCACCGCCCACACGGGTGCAATAAGCCTTGGTGATGCCCAGCACATAGTGCAACAAGCCAGGGCCCACGCCCGATCCCGCGGCGGCATTGCCAGCCACACAATTGCTAGAGGTGACATAAGGATAGGTGCCATGGTCCACATCGAGCAAAGTGCCTTGAGCGCCTTCAAACAACAAATTGGCACCCAAGCGGTGAGCGTCATTGAGTTCGCGGGAGACATCCGCCATCATGGGTTTCAAAAGACCCGCATGAACCATGGCCTCTTCATAAACCACATCAAACTGCACTTCACCGTTTTTGACATACGGCGTGAGTGCATCGCCAAAGATGAACTTTTCAGAGCCCAGATAAGTTTTCAAAACATGGTTGTGCAAATCCAAAAGCTCTTTGAGCTTGTGGGCAAATCGTTCAGGGTATTTCAAGTCTTGCACACGCAAAGCACGTCGCGCAATTTTGTCTTCATAGGCAGGGCCAATGCCTCTGCCAGTGGTGCCAATTTTTTCTGTACCACCTTGCTCACGAGCCGCCTCTCGAGCTACGTCTAAGGCTGCATGAAAAGGCAAAATCAAGGGGCAAGCTTCACTGATTCGAAGGCGTGAACGGACCTCCACTCCCGCTTTTTCAAGACCCTCAATTTCTTCAAACAACTTGCCGGCAGACAAGACCACACCATTGCCGATGTAGCACTTGACGCCGGGGCGCATGATGCCGCTTGGAATGAGGTGAAGCGCTGTTTTGACACCATTGATGACCAAGGTGTGGCCAGCATTGTGCCCCCCTTGAAATCGCACAACACCCTGGGCGCTTTCGGTGAGCCAGTCGACTAATTTGCCTTTGCCCTCGTCACCCCACTGGGTTCCCACAACGACAACGTTACGTCCTTTGATCATGTTCATTTTGCTTTGTTTTCAATCGCTTTTACAACCCACAGTCCCGCGACCTCAATCAGTTCGCGATCACATTGGAATTCATCTATTTCACTTTCGTGTCCGGGCAAGATGCAGACGACGGTTTCACCGTGCACACGCAACTGCGCAATGGCAGAGCGCAAGTCCATGCGTGTCCCCCAAGGTGCACGAATGGCCGCTTTAAGGCCCAGTTGCGGCACAACGCCCACCCACTGTTTGAGGTCTAGGCTAAAACCCACAGCAGGACGATCACGGCCAATTTCGTGTCCGAACACAGCGCCCACACCGTCATAACGCCCGCCCCGCACAACCGCATCGCTGGCACCTTTGGCATAGATGGCAAAGCGCAAACCGCTGTAATAAGCATAGCCTCGCGCATCTGCGAGATCAAATTGAAAATTGACGTGTGGCAACTGCTGGCTCAACCACTTCAATTGCTCGATGGCAAGCTTGATTTGAGGTTTAGAAGGTAGCTTTTGGAGAGCCTGGTCTAAGACTGAGATATCGCCGTAGAGGTCGATGAGCAGAAAGAGCCCCGCTTGAATCTCAGCGGGGAAGTTCTGAGTAAGTTCAGCCAAGGCAGAAGCATTTTTGCTTGCCAAAGCAGCAAAGACATCGCTGCGCGTGGCATCTGTCAGCGCTACTCCTTCAAGCAAACTGCTCACAATTCGGGCATCGGCAAGGTCAACCAAGACCTCGCCCATTTGAGAGGCCTGCAAACAATCCAAGGCCAACTGCAAAACCTCAAGATCGGCTTCAAGTCCAGCATGACCAAAAATTTCGGCACCCAACTGCAAGGGCTCACGCGTGGCGTGAGGCCTATCGGGTTGCGTGTGGAGAACAGGGCCACAATAACAAAGACGGGTCACGCCCTTGCGATTTAAAAGGTGAGCATCAATTCGGGCCACTTGGGGTGTTGTGTCGGCCCTCAAGCCCATCATTCGCCCAGAAATTTGATCGACCAATTTGAAAGTCTGAAGATCAAGCGCCTTGCCAGTTCCCGTCAACAGAGACTCGATGTGCTCGAGCAAAGGGGGTGACACCAGCTCAAAGCCATAGCTTCGAGCAGTGTCTAAAAGCAATCTTCGGAGTTCTTCGATGTGTCTGGCTTCAGAGGGCAAGACATCAGCGATGTGATCCGGCAGGACCCAAGCGGACATGGCAATCAGGGAGGCTGTTAAAACAGGGATTTTACCGGTTCAAACAGGGTCTAAATGAACCACACCAAAAGAAACACGCCCAACAAAACGATTGAAAGTCCGAAAAAACGAATCTGCCCATCTTCCAGTTGCAAAAGCTGGGTGAACATTTCGCGCCATTTGGGTGGAGAAATGAGGGGCAAAAGCCCCTCAAGAATCAGAACCAGCGCAATGGCAACCAGAACTGCAGACCAAAAAGTCACTTACTTCTTGACGGCTTGGGAGGGCGGCACTGGCTGTGCTGCTTGACCACCGGGTGCTGGATTGCCACGCATCGTTCTGAAAAAATCAGAGCTGCTAGGATCCAATACCATGAAATCGCTTTTCTTGGAAAAGCTAGCCTTGTAGGCATCGAGACTTCTGTAGAACTGAGCGAACTGGGGGTCGCGACCAAAAGACTCGTTGTAAATTCTGGCGGCTTGCGAATCGCCCTGCCCTTTGATTTTTTGAGCATCGCGGTAAGCATTGGCAATCGTGACCTCGCGCTGACGATCGGCATCAGCTCGAATTTTTTCACCTTCAGCAGCACCCGTAGAGCGAAGCTCATTGGCAACGCGCTTGCGCTCAGCTTCCATACGGCGATAAACCGATTCAGTGATGGCATCGACATAGTCAGCACGGGTAATGCGAACATCGACCACGTCAATACCCCATGGCTTGTCACCACGGACTTTTTCGAGAACTTCGCGTTTGACGTCGTTCATCAAAACATCACGGTTCAAGGACAGTAAATCCTTGACTGTCCGCTTGTTGATTTCTTCTTGGAAAGCATTTCGCACCACGCGGTTCAATTGATTGGCACCCGATTTTTCATCCAAGCCCACATTGCGAATGTAGGCCATGGGGTCGGTAATGCGCCAGCGCACATACCAATCGATCACAACCCGCTGCTTTTCTGCCGTGAGCATTGGCTCTGTGTCGGGGCTGTCAAGCGTCAACAAACGCTTGTCAATGTAGGTCACATTTTGCAAGGGCGGTGGCAGCTTGATGTTCAAGCCAGGCTCTGTGATGACTTCTTTGATTTGACCCAAAGCGTAAACCACGCCAAATTGACGTTGATCGACCACAAACAACATGGAGCTGGCCAAGGCCAGAACCAGCAGCAGGGATGACGCCCATATTCCAATACGATTCATTTTGCTGCTTCCTTAACGAATTTCACGGTCACGAGTGCGCTGACTTTCGCGCGATCGAAGATCCTGAGGGGCACTGCTAGGGGCGGCAGCTGGGGCATTGGTGCTAGGGGCACCGGATTGCTCTGAAGGTACTGAGCCGGCCACAGGGGCGCCCGTCATTTGCATCAATTTGTCGAGCGGCAAATACATGAGGTTAGAACCCTGCTTGCTGTCGACCACCACCTTGGTCACGTTGGTGTAGATTTGCTGCATGGCATCCAAATACATTCGGTCACGAGTGACTTGCGGCGCCTTTTGGTACTCAGGCAAGATGGCTTTAAATCGCTGTGAATCGCCTTCTGCTTGAGCCACAATTCGCTCGCGGTAAGCTTGCGACTCTTCTTTCAAGCGAGAAGCTGCACCCACCGCACGCGGCACCACATCGTTGGCATAAGCTTGTGCTTCATTTTTAGCGCGTTCGCGCTCCTGCCCTGCTTTTAGAACATCGTCAAAAGCAGCCTGGACTTGCTCTGGTGGTCGGACACCCCCTTGTTGCAAGTTGATACCCACCACTTCAATACCTACTTTGTAGCGATCCAAAATATTCTGCATGAGCGCACGCACTCGCGGCGCAATTTGATCGCGTTCTTCTGCCAACGCAGAATCCATTTTCATCTTGCCAACAACTTCGCGAACAGCCGTCTCGGCCGCTTGAACAACGGCTTCTGTGGGGTTTTTGCTTTCAAACAAATACGCACGCGCATCGTTTAATCGGTACTGAACAGCAAATTTAATCTCCACAATGTTTTCATCTTCTGTGAGCATGGCAGACTCACGCAGGCCCGTTGCCTTGATCACGTTGTCACGACCAATGTCAACCGAGCGAATTTGGGTCACAAAGACCAGCTCATGCTTCTGAATGGGGTAAGGCAAACGCCAATTGAAACCGGCGCCGACTGAGGACTTGAATTTGCCAAATTGAGTGATCACGGCTTGCTGACCCTCTTGGACAATGAAGAAACCTGTACCCAACCAAATGAGCAAGAAGGCACCCAAGATGACGCCAATTCCCAAATTGCGAAACACTGGTGGCAAACCGCTTGGAGGTGAACCATTGGGTTGACCTTTGTTGGGGGGACCACCGTTTTTGCCACCCAAGAACTGGGCAAGCTTGCGATTCAAATCACGCCACAACTCGTCCAAGTCGGGCGGCCCAGAGGACTGGCTGGGACGATTCGAGCCATTGCCCGAGTGGGGCTGTTGCGCGTTTGAGGGGTTTTGTGGATGGCCATTGGTACCAGGCGTGCTGCCAGGTGATGGAGTGCCATCTTGACCTTCAGAAGCAGGCTTGTCATCACCTCGTCCCCAACGCGGATCGTTCAAATTGAACATGCCGCGAAGGCGCTGAGGCAAGACTGACCATCCAAATACACGGTTTTTGAAGTTCATTCGTTTTTCTACGTTTTTATCTGTTCGGTGTCATTGTGCACAATCAAAGCGTTGATTATGCGATTTCATCTGAATTTTCCCCGAAATTATCAAGGGCAAAGCGCGGATCAACAGGCGTTTCGAGCTTGGAGTCGGATTGGCTCACTTCGTCCGCCAGCATCTTGCGCAAATTTGACACACCCTCTCCCGATTGAGCACTGACAAACAAGCGCCTCAAGGCAAGCCCATCCACTTCGTAAAGGTCGATCTGCTCTAGGGGTTGCCGCTCGGATGGCAAATTGTCAATTTTATTGAAAACAAGCCACTGCGGCACCTCTGAAGCACCTATTTCATGGAGCACTCGCCTGACCTCTTCCATTTGTTCAGGAAAGTTAGGATTGGATGCGTCCACCACATGCAACAACAAATCTGCATCAACGGCTTCCTGCAAGGTGGCTTGAAATGCATCAATCAAGCCATGCGGCAAATCCCGAATAAAGCCGACGGTGTCTGAAACCGAAGCACTGCGTCCTGCTTCACCCAAATAAAGCTGGCGAGTGGTTGTGTCTAGGGTTGCAAACAATTGATCAGCGGCATAGGCGCGGGCTTTGACCAAGGCATTGAACAAGGTTGACTTGCCAGCGTTGGTGTACCCAACCAAGGACACGTTGAAGGCGTTGCGTCGATCACGCTGCCGTCTTTGGGTGGAGCGTTGCTTTTTGACTTTCATCAAGCACTCTTTGGTTCGCTTGATGGCGTCGTTGATCATTCGACGGTCCAACTCAATTTGAGTTTCACCAGGTCCACCGCGAGTTCCAATGCCACCCCTTTGACGCTCAAGGTGCGACCATCTTCGAACCAAACGCGTACTGAGATACTGCAACCGTGCCAACTCGACTTGCAATTTTCCGTCGTGACTTCTGGCGCGTTGGGCGAAAATTTCAAGGATAAGCAGCGTTCTGTCGTTGACGGGCAACCCTAAATGACGTTCAAGGTTGCGCTGTTGAGCCGGACTGAGGGACTGGTCAAAGAGTATTTCTTTGGCGCCCATTTGTTCAGCCATGAATTTAATTTCATCCGCTTTGCCTGAGCCCACAAAAAGAGCGGCATCTGGCGCTTTGCGCTTGCAAGTGATTTTGGCAACGGGATGGAGCCCGGCGGTCAAAGCCAACTGACTCAGCTCATCGAGGTCAGCATCGAAATGAGGCAAACCAAAATCAACACCCACCAACAAGGCGGGGGTTGCATCAACCAAATCGCTGTTCAAAAGAGTGCGTTAAGTCGGGGAATCGTCTACTTCGGCATCGGCCTCTGCACCCGGCAGGTTGACCGCGCGTCCTGGAACGATGGTGGAAATGGCGTGTTTGTAAACCATCTGGGTGACCGTGTTGCGCAGCAAAACTACGTATTGGTCAAAAGATTCGATTTGGCCTTGGAGTTTGATGCCGTTGACCAAGTAAATGGACACTGGCACATGCTCGCGGCGCAGAGCGTTGAGGAAGGGGTCTTGCAAAAGTTGCCCTTTGTTGTTCACGATATTCTCCGTGTTTTAAATTGTTTTAAGGGTTTCACCTTAACACATCGCCAAGCCCAAATTGGGCAATCCCTTTTGAAAACCCAGACAAATCAGTTTGAATCTTTGTCGGCGTAGGGATTTTGCGAGGTTTTCATTTCAATGCGAAGCGGCGTTCCTGACAAATCAAAGGCCTTGCGGAAGCGGCCCTCCAAGTAGCGTTTGTAGGTCTCGGTGACATGCTCCAAGGAGTTGCCGTGAATCACAATGACGGGCGGATTCATGCCCCCTTGGTGGGCATAACGCAATTTGGGTCTGAACATGCCGCCCCGCTGCGGGCTTTGGAATTGAACAGATTCAAGCAACAAGCGGGTTAAAACGGGCGTGGTCATTTTGACCATGGCCGATTTATGAGCTTGCGTGATGGAGCTCCATACGGGGCCTAAACCTTGGCGTTTTTTGGCAGAGATGGTGTGCAAATTGGCAAACTTCAGAAATGGCAAGCGACTTTCAATCGATCGGTGGACCAATTCGCGCTGATACTCGTCAACCGCATCCCACTTATTGACCGCCAACACAACCGCACGGCCGCTGTCCAACACAAACCCAGCGATGTGGGCATCTTGCTCGGTCACACCTTGAGTGGCGTCTAGCAAAAGCAATACAACGTTGGCAGACTCGATGGCCTGCAAGGTTTTAACCACCGAAAATTTTTCAATCGCCTCAAACACTTTGCCCTTACGGCGCAATCCAGCAGTGTCAATCAGTTCAAACTTCTGACCGCCGCGTTCAAATGGCACGGTAATGGCATCGCGGGTGGTGCCTGGCATGTCAAAAGCCACCAAGCGTTCTTCGCCAAGCCAAGTGTTGATCAGGGTTGACTTGCCCACATTGGGCCGACCCGCTACCGCCAACTTCACAACACTGAGGTCTTCTTCAAGATCAGCATCATCCTCTGGCAACAACAAAGGATCCAAGGCCAATTCAACAAGGCTGCGCACGCCCTGACCATGAGCCGCAGAGACAGGAACGACATCGCCTAGACCCAGCTCATAAAATTCACTGATTTGAACGCCTTCGCGCATGCCCTCAGCTTTGTTGGCAACCAGCAAACAAGGCTTGCCAATTCGGCGCAAATATTTGGCAATGTCGTGATCTTGTGCTGACACGCCGGCCCTGGCATCCACCACAAACACAACGACATCAGCCTCAGCGACAGCTTGTTGAGTTTGCTTGGCCATTTCTTTGTAAATGCCAGTATTGGCATCAGGCTCGAAACCACCCGTGTCAATGACGATGTACTCGTATCGACCTTGCCGGCCTTGGCCATAATGACGATCGCGCGTGAGGCCCGCGAAGTCAGCGACGATGGCATCGCGGCTTTTGGTGAGACGGTTAAATAAAGTGGACTTCCCCACATTGGGGCGTCCGACCAAGGCCAGTACGGGTTTCAAATCTAACTTTCAACAGGGCGTTATTCAGCACGCAATGCTTGAACCAAGCCGCTATTGGTGACAACAACCCAGTTTTGACCGACACGAACAGGTGTCATTGCGATGCCAGAGGCATCAACTTGCAAACGACCAACTGTTTGACCGTTGCTGGCATCCAGCCAGTGAACCCAGCCCAGCGCATCACCGACAAGCAACTGTCCAGACTGCCAGTTGGCAACAGTGAGGCCACGGAATCTTAAGGCTTCTGATTGCCATGCAACTTGACCATTTTTAGCATGCCACGCCACCAATTTGCCATCGGATTCTGATCCGAAAACAAAGCCATCGTTACCACTCAAACCGACATGGCCTTGGGCCGCACGGCTCCAGATATTGCTGCCCTTGAGTGCGTCGATGCAAGTGACAGATGTTTGGAAAGAACGTGCGCAAATGACATCGTTGACACGCGATACGCCTGAAACCAAGTCCGTCAGGCGTTCAATCTCGTTGGTGCCACGCGAAGATCCCATATTGACTTCCCATTTTGCAACGCCATTGCCAGGATTCATGGCCACCAGTCGACCTGAAAGTCCCACCATGAGATTGTCTTGGAATGAAGTCAAAATGCCAGATTGGTTCAAAACCAAGGCGTCTCCAGACCTTTGCTGCATCCACAGCCTTTGTCCGCTAGCGCCATCAAAAGCCAACACGGTTCGGTTTGCAGTTAAGACAAACACGCGACCACCTGCCACCAAAGGTGATGTGAAGGAAGATGCAGGCAATTTAACTTGCCAAATCACTTTGCCTTGAGACATTGCAATCAGTTCATTGGCTTGACTGATCACTGCATAGCGTTCTCCATCACCCCCGATGCCAGCTGCAATGGGTGTATTCAGAGCAAGGCGCCAAGTCTCAGCGCCATTGGTGGGATTGAGCAAACTGACCAAGCCTGCGCTTGTGACCAAAGCCAGTTGACCCGAGCTTAGGTTGTGACTCAACGTTGAGTTCATCGGGCCGAGTTGGACGGCCCAAACTTTTTGAGCTGTCACTTTCGAATTGAAATCAACTAACGCAGTCGGCTTGGGTTTCTCTGGTGTACTTGAACAAGCAACCAAGCCCAACAGCAAAGCGCTGCTACATGCATAGCTTAGACACTGAGTCCATTGGCCTTTGAACCATGCTGGGCTTTTGAATGATTTCATGGTGACGCGCCTTTTTTCGGCTCTGGATTGACGCCGAGCGCATTCAACTTGGCTGCAACCAACCGTCTGTAGTCCGGGTTGTCTTCCAACTGTCGCCATGCATCGCTGTAAGCTTTGATAGCGTCTTGTGGCTTGTTTTGAACGGCATGGATGTCGCCCTGTACATCGGCTGCCAAACCAGCAAAAGCGGGGTCAAAGGGCTTTGCAAGCGTTTTGAGGGCTTGATCGTAAGCCTTGTTATGGGCTTGCAAATTGGCCAAACGCAAACGCGCCAATTGAACGCTGCCTTGATCTGAGGCATTTTCACTGGCCCATTGGAGGGCAGCAGTGGCTGCGTCTGATTTGTCGGCCATCTGAAATGACTTGGCAGCCAGCAAAGCAGATTGAGCTGCAAAAGTGGTTTTAGGAAACCGGTCTTTCATGTCGTTCCAAGCACGTTCGAGCTTGGCGACATCGCCAGAGATGACTGACTTTTCGACTTCATCAAACAGCGCAGAGGCCTTGGTTGATTGCTGTTGCTGCCAATACAGATAGCCGTTCCAAGCCGCATAGGAGCCCATCACAGCGATTAAAAGCCAGGTGATTGCGTTGCCATACTTTTTCCAAAAGTGCTTGAGTTCGTCAAGTTGCTCTTGTTCTTCGAGGTTGAGATTTGTTGCCATGTTCAATTTTTTGTCATTTGGAGGATTGTAGGCTGTGAGCCCATGCATCCAAGGTATCTAGAGATTCTGATCTTTGCGCGCCGTCGCCATCTCGCAAAGACTTGACCGAAACGCTATTTTGCGAGAGTTCATCCGCCCCAAAAATAAGCGCAAAAGCGGCGCCACTGCCATCCGCTTTCTTAAATTGACTCTTCATGCTTCCCAATGCATCACCCGAGCCTGCGTGCATTTGTACCTTAATGCCTAAGGCTCGCAAAGATCGAAGGTATTTCAAAACAAGGGGCAGACTGCTTGCTTCCGGCACAATGGCGTAAGCATCTGGCACCGCTTCAGGTGGGAGCGCGCCCTGCTCTTCTAGCAATGCCAAAACTCGCTCTAAGCCCAAAGCCCAACCAACAGCAGGGGCTGCTTTTCCGCCCACTTGCTCAATCAAATAATCGTAACGTCCACCGCCACAAACGGTTCCTTGGGAGCCTAATTGATCGGTGATGAACTCAAACACAGTGAGGTTGTAATAGTCCATCCCGCGAACCAAACGAGGGTTTATGGCGTACTGAACACCATTGACATCAAGAATTTGACGCAAGGTGTTGAAATGTGCCAGCGATGCTTCGCCTAAAAAATCCATCAGCTTTGGCGCAGACTCGACCACCGCTTTCATAGCTGGATTTTTGGTGTCCAAAATACGCAGCGGGTTGGTATAGAGACGACGCTTGGCATCTTCGTCAAGCACGTCTTGGTGCTTTTCAAAGTGTGCAATGAGCGCTGCACGGTGTGCCAATCTCTCGGGGGGTTGACCCAGGCTGTTGAGCTCCAAGCGAACATCTTTCAGCCCAATGGCTTGCCATAAATCGTGTGCCAGCAAAATAACTTCCGCATCAATCTCAGGCCCTTGAAAACCGAGCACCTCTGCGCCAATTTGGTGAAACTGCCGATAGCGACCCCGTTGAGGTCTCTCGTGTCTGAACATGGGCCCCATGTAATACAGACGTTTGCCGCCTTCGTAAAGCATATTGTGTTCAACCACCGCGCGAACCACGCCGGCTGTGCTTTCAGGACGCAGGGTCAGGGCTTCACCATTCAATCGGTCTTCAAAAGAATACATCTCCTTTTCCACGATGTCTGTGACCTCCCCTAAGCCGCGAACAAACAAAGCGGTTGGCTCAACGATAGGCGTTCGAATATTGCGATAGGCGTAATGCGCCATCAGGGAGCGAACCTTGCCTTCCAACCATTCCCATTTGGCAGATTCGCCAGGCAAGACATCGTTCATGCCCTTAACGGCTGAAAGTTTCTTAAACGCACTCACTTTGGAAGATGAATCTTTGGATTGAATATCTGACATAAAAAATCAAGGGGTGGCTTTTGAAGCAGCGCCAAAACGGTTGTCGATGTACTGCTCAACCAAAGCTTGAAACTCTTGTGCAATGTGATCGCCACGCAAAGTGAGCTTCTTTTCACCATCAATAAAAACAGGGGCTGCAGGCGCTTCACCTGTACCGGGCAAACTGATACCGATGTCGGCGTGTTTGCTTTCACCAGGGCCGTTGACGATACAACCCATGACCGCCAATTTGAGGTTTTCAACGCCAGGATAACGGCTGCGCCAAACAGGCATTTGGGCACGCAAAAAATCATCAATTTGTTTGGCCAGCTCTTGGAAGGTACTGCTGGTGGTGCGCCCACAGCCAGGACACGCTGTGACGCTTGGCACAAAAATACGCAGACCCAATGATTGCAAAATTTCGGAGGCAATCACAACTTCTTGTGTGCGTGACTCACCGGGTTGCGGCGTGAGCGAAACGCGAACGGTGTCGCCAATGCCCTCCTGGAGCAGAATAGACAATGCCGTGCTGGAAGCCACAGTCCCTTTGGTGCCCATGCCCGCTTCCGTGAGACCCAAATGCAATGGATAGTCGGTGCGCTTGCCCAATTCGC
This sequence comes from Comamonadaceae bacterium, assembly GCA_947484245.1. The sequence goes on along the minus strand of CANKOT010000009.1, from coordinate 11,136 downwards.
GATAGACCGCGATCAAGTCTTGAACGCCTGACACCTTGCATGACAAGATAATTTGAGCACGCTCCATGCCCATCTCGTGGGCTTTATTGGCAGAAGTGATCGCAGATGTAATGAGCGCCTCATACATGACTTGACGAGACTCCCAAGGGCTTGGACGCTGGCTATTTTGGTCCATGAGCTCGGCCAACAACTCTTGATCAAGACTGCCCCAATTCACACCAATTCGGATCGGCTTGTTCCAGCGCATGGCTGCCTCAATCATTTGGCCAAATTGAATATCATGCTTTTCGCCCTTGCCCACATTGCCGGGATTGATGCGGTATTTGGAGAGCGCCTCTGCACATGCAGGATGGTCATTCAGCAAACGGTGACCGTTGTAGTGAAAGTCACCAATGAGGGGCACGTCGATGCCCATTTTGTCCAGCTGATCTCGAATGTGCGGAACCGCCTCAGCGGCCTCCGGGGTATTGACTGTGATTCGAACCAATTCAGAGCCAGCCAATGCCAACTCTTTGACTTGAATGGCCGTACCAATCACATCGACAGTGTCGGTATTGGTCATTGACTGCACCCGAACTGGGGCTTGCCCACCAACCGTCACCACTCGATTGCCCCAGACCACTTTGGATTGAAGACTTCTTCTTGCCAGGGGGACTGACGCTGGAATCGCTTGACTGATGAGTTTAGATTGCATGATTTGGGACCCTTTCAATTCGAAGAAATTGGATCTTTGGATGTTTTTGGCGTTGTGCTGTTTGTGGCTGGTGTTGCACTCTCAAACACCATGGCTTTGGGCAACTCAACTTGGGCTGAATCGGATGCCACGGGTTCTTGGGCAGGAGGCATGGTGGGAACCACTTCTGTCACAGCGGGTTGAGGCTGCAACTTCATGACATTGAAATCAAACTCAGACGAGTACCCCAAGACCAAGAGTCCGGTTGCCAGGATCAGAAGCCAGAATTTCAGGCCACCAAAGACAAGGCCATTCGAAGCAAGATGGTTTGGCTTTGATTTGTAAGGGGGTTCATTGCCAGTGTCAACCAAAAGCAAGGGCTTTAAGCCATTGGTCATCGGCGGCATCAGGGCTAGAACCGGCACGGCGTCTATTTTTAAAATTCTGCAAACTTTGGAGGCCAAAGCGCGAGCAAAGACGGGTTCGAGCAGTTTCTCATACCGATCCCCCTCGAGTGCTTCAAGTTGTTTGATACTGACTTTGAGATTGACCGAAAGGACGGCCAAGTGAAGCCCTGACTTTTCACGGGCAGCCCTCAAAATAGCGCCAGCGGAGGCGTGATTTACTGGTACTGGTGGCTCTTGAACAGAATCACTCATGCAAAGCCCTCTTTTTAAGGGCACGCCATTGTGCTGAATGTGAATAATGAAGTCCTAACATCTTGCCCCAATGTTTCTTTTATAACAGCCTGATTGTGTCGCTCAGCAAGCTGAAAAGCGACCCTCACCGATTGTGCACTGACAGAGGAAGAATCGATCAAAGATTCTATTATTTTCTCAGCTTCTGACGACATTTCAAACGAAATTGACAGATCAACAAGTCCGATCACCTGAGAAATGTCGTTTGGCGTTGAAAAAAAGCCTCTGACGTTTCAATTTGGCAGGCTTCAATGCTGCGATGACTTGGGTTTCGGCGGGTGCCAATGAAGTGGTGCAGTTCGCTGCTGAGCAATTCGACTTGCAACATCCGTTCGATCTTTGACATCTCCAGCCAGTTGGCCGCAAGCTGCGTCTATATCGTCACCTCTTGTTTTGCGAACTGTGGTTACAAATCCTGCATCTAAAAGGACTGCTGCAAATTGTTGTACGGTTGCATCGTCGGATCTTAAGAGGCCAGACTCTTTAAAAGGATTGAAAGGAATTAAATTGAACTTGCACCGAAGACCATTGGCTGCATGACGGCGAATGAGTTGAACCAATTCATGAGCGTGGGAGACTTGGTCGTTGACCCCCTTGAGCATGCAATATTCAAAGGTAATGAAATCTCGCGGTGCTTTGTTCAAATAAAGCGTGCATTCTGCTAACAATTCGTCAAGCGGGTACTTGCGATTGAGCGGAACCAAACTGTCGCGCAAAGGATTGTTGGGGGCATGCAATGAAACCGCCAAGGCGACAGCACAGTCGGCAGAAAGCCGGCCCATCATGGGCACCACACCCGATGTCGAAACTGTGACGCGTCGTCTCGAAAGGCCGTAGCCGTGATCGTCGAGCATGGCCTTCAATGCAGGTACGAGCGCGTTGTAGTTTTGCAGCGGTTCGCCCATGCCCATCATGACCACATTGGAAATGACACGCTCGGACTGATTTAAATGCTGACGCAGAAAATGTTCAGCGAACCAAAGTTGTGCCAGTATTTCGGCGGTACTGAGGTTTCGGCTAAAACCTTGGTGACCCGTGGAGCAAAAGCGGCATCCAACGGCGCATCCTGCTTGTGATGAAATACACAAAGTGCCCCGTTCGTCCTCGGGAATAAAGACAGCTTCAACCGCATCACCCCCCCCCACATCGAACAGCCACTTGATGGTGCCATCTTTCGAAAATTGCTGCGAAAGAATAGGCAACGCAACAACATGGGCATGCACTTTTAACTTCTCCCGCAGCGATTTGGCGAGATCTGACATATCGTCAAAACTCGACATGCCGCGCTGATGAATCCATCGAAACAGTTGGGTGGCGCGAAAACGTTTTTCGCCCAAACCCTCACAAAAAACGGCCAAACCTTCGAGGTCAAAATCAAGAAGGTTGGCCGTCATGGCGAAAAATGAAAGTTTTGAGTTGCAAGCTGATGACAGATGCAACTTGGCTGGATTTAACGTGAATAAACGTTCATGCCAGGAAAGAAGAAGCTGATTTCGACAGCGGCCGTATCTGCTGCGTCAGAGCCATGCACAGCGTTGGCATCGATGCTGTCCGCAAAGTCTGCACGGATGGTGCCAGGCGCTGCTTTTTTGGGATCGGTTGCACCCATGAGGTCGCGATTCTTAAGGATGGCGCCCTCGCCTTGCAAAGCTTGAATCATGACAGGGCCAGAGATCATGAAGGACACCAAGTCTTTGAAGAAGGGGCGCTCTTTGTGAACAGCGTAGAAGGCTTCAGCTTCGCCACGTGAGAGGTGCGCCATTTTGGCTGCAACCACTTTGAGACCAGCGGCTTCAAAACGAGCGTAAATTTGTCCAATGACGTTTTTAGCAACGGCATCAGGTTTGATAATGGAAAGTGTGCGTTCGATGGCCATGGTGAAATTCCTCAGATTTACTTTTAAAAACCATCTATTTTAACCCGATCCAAGGGTTTCCCCATAGGTAAAAAGGAATTGAAGCTGCCTGAAACTGATTGCTCAGATCAACGGCTTCGGCCGCCATTTCTTCGGGGTCCGCCAGACCTGCCGCCAGGGCCTTGTTCTTTGCGTTGCCGGCTAAAGCTGTCTGCGCCAATGTAGCCAACGGAAGTTTTCATCGGGTCGGGTTGAGCGCTCGGTGTCCTTGCCCCGCCAGACGCCGCCTTGTTGGGACCGGATTTTTTGGCACCAAAGGCCCGGTTTCGGGGGTTGCGGGGGGTTTGATTGCGACGGTCCTGAGGGCGTTGATCCGGTAAAGAACCGACTTCGTCTCTCACTTGGGAGGCTTCAGCTTTGTTGGCTGCGTGTGTCAGAGCCCGAATATCTGCGTCGTCCAATTCCATGAAAGTGCTGCGACGCAGGCCATGCGGCAAAACCATCGCGCCATAGCGAATCCGAATAAGACGGCTCACGGCGTGCCCCACAGCCTCCATCATTCGGCGCACCTCACGATTGCGGCCTTCAGAAATGGTCACACGGTACCAACAATTAGAGCCTTCACCACCACCGTTTTCAATGGTGCCGAATTGAGCCATGCCGTCTTCTAGCATCACGCCGTCTAACAACTTTTGTTTTTCTTCATGGCTGAGTGCGCCCAACACCCGCACCGCGTATTCTCGTTCTAGGCCAAAGCGGGGATGCATTAAGCGATTAGCCAATTCACCAGAATTGGTAAAAAGTAAAAGGCCTTCTGTATTCAAATCCAAGCGCCCGACAGACTGCCACTTACCCTGTTGCAATCGAGGTAGTTTGCGAAACACAGTGGGTCTGTTTTTAGGGTCGTCATGGGTCACAATTTCACCAGCAGGCTTGTGATAAGCAATGACGCGCGGCGGTGGCGGGTCGATGCGAATCCGAAGCGGCTTGCCATTGACTTTGACTTGGTCGCCAAACTGAATTCGTTGGCCGATGTGGGCTGGCTCATTGTTAACCGAAATACGGCCTTCTAAAATGAGTTGCTCCATTTCCAAACGCGAGCCCAAGCCAGCTTGCGCCAATACCTTGTGAAGTTTGGGCGATTCAGCTTGCGGCGGCAAAACTCTTTTGGTAATGAGTGGAGAAATGACACCTTCAGCTTCTTGGTCAAACTCCCCCGAAACGACATCCTCAATGACAATCGGTCGCAAAGGATCTTGAGACGATGTCTCGGGTGACTCATTCATGGGTCTTGCCTTCCGACGAATCGGGGGTTTCGGTGATGGCGGCTTCAAAAGAAAGCAAAGGCTCAGTTAACACTGTTGGCTCTGTCGGCTCTGTCGGCTCAGTTGATTCTGCTTCTGAGATTGTGACATTGGGGACCACAGCCGCCTCGATGGCCTCATCCAAAGACAAAGAGACCTGCGGGCTGTCATCTTGGGGAGAATTTAAGCTGGCCAAGATGTCCGCTTGGCCTTGCGCGTGATGGAGCAAAGGCAATTGATCCAAGGAAGACAAGCCAAGATCGTCAAGAAAATGGCGAGTCGTTGCATACAAACCCGGACGACCTACCGACTCCCGATGACCAATGACCTCAACCCATCCACGATCTTCAAGTTGCTTCAAAATTTGTGTATTGATGGTAACGCCGCGGATATCTTCCATATCACCCCGCGTGACGGGTTGACGGTAGGCAATGATGGCCAGGGTTTCCATGACAGCCCGGGTGTACTTGGGTGGTTTTTCTGGATTTAGCTTGTCTAGGTAAACCCGCAAATCAGGTCTACTTTGAAAACGCCAACCCGTGGCAACAGAGACCAACTCTAGGCCGCGTTCGGACCAATCCAATTGGAGTTCTTCAAGCAGAACTTTAAGGGTGTCAGCGCCTAGAGCGTCGTCGAACAAAACGCGCATGTCACGGACAGTGACCGGCTGAGTTGAGCAGAGCAACGCTGTTTCAAGGACACGCTTGGCTTGCGCCGTATTCATGGTGTCTAACTTCCGGGAAAAATACGCCTGAAGCGCGAATTGGGGCGCTAGCACCACTTAAAAAAATAAGCAGGCGGGGGAAAGAACCCACCAGTGCGCCCCATCAAATTGTGTTTAAACCCCACTTTCGAGGGGCCAAGCCTGAGATTTCAAGCAATTTCATTGTAACTGAGGGACCAAGCCTGGCGCAAACTCTCAAAATCAGCAGGCAAGGGGGACAGAAAATCCATGGCTTGTCCCGTCATGGGATGATCGAATGACAAGCGGTCAGCGTGCAGTGCTTGTCTTGGCATGAGGGCATGAATTTGACCTCCGTAGAGCGTATCGCCCACCAAAGGCAACTTGAGCGAAGCCATGTGAACTCGAATTTGATGCGTTCGCCCCGTCTCTAAAATGCAACGCACCAAGATACCTTGTTCACTTTGGGATAGAACGTGGAAATGGGTTTTGGCTGTTTTGCCTGAATTTCTCGACAAATCGACAACTGCCATGCGAAGTCGGTTGGCTGGGTCACGACCAATGGGCAAATCGACCGTTTTCTGTTTGGCAATCGTCCATGGCTTGTCACTCATGGCCACATATTGCCGCTTGATGTCTCTGGCGGCCATTTTGTTCACCAAAGCATCCATGGCCAAGCGTGACCTCGCCACCACCATCAAACCGCTGGTGTCCTTGTCAAGCCGGTGAACAATTCCGGCCCTTGGCAAATCTGTCAGCTGAGGATCTAAGCCAAGCAGTCCATTCATGAGTGTGCCCGACCAATGGCCTGGGGCTGGGTGAACCACCAAGCCTGCCGGCTTGTCAATCACCCGCAGATGGGCGTCTTCATAAACCACTTGAAGGGCTATATTTTCAGGCTTGAAAGCTTGCGATTGGGGGGTAGCGCGCAGCTCGATGGTCCAAGCTTCTCCAGCCTTCACCTTCAGGGAGGACTTGGTTTGCGTCAGCCCAATTCGAGTGACGGCACCATCCTCTAGCAACTGCTGCAAATAACTCCGAGAAAATTCGGGCACACAAGCCACCAACATTCGATCCAGCCTTTGACCATGAAGCTCGGGTGGCACAATGAGCTCTCTCAACTCAGAGCTTTTCGGTAAAACAGATGCGATCAAAGAAGTTTCTTCTTGAAACTCGTCTGTATCGTCTAACTCAGAGGGGCTCGATATAATCAATTTGGTCTTTTTTCCAAGGTTGCCAGATGTTGAACATCAGATTATCAGCGCTTGCGCTAACGCTTTTCGGCTTAGTTGCCACTTTGCTGTCCGGATGCTCTAGCACCGATTCAGATCCTACAGCAGCTTGGACCACTGAGAAGATCTACCGAGAGGCTCGCGATGAAGTGAGTGCAGGTGGATGGGATCGTGCAGCCAACTTGTTTGAAAAGCTAGAAGGCCGAGCTGCGGGGACGCCGCTGGCTCAGCAAGCACAGATTGAAAAAGCCTATGCTCAATACCGAGCGACAGAAAAAGTTCAAGCCATCGCCACCTTGGATCGTTTTATCAAACTCCATCCTGCCAGCCCTGCCATTGATTACGCGCTTTACCTCAAAGGTTTGGTCAATTTCAATGACGACTTAGGTATGTTTTCGTTCATTACAAAACAAGATTTGTCTGAACGCGATCAAAAGGCAGCCAAAGATTCTTTTGAATCTTTCAAAGAATTGATTACTCGGTTTCCAGACTCCAAATACGCATCCGATGCGCGCCAACGCATGGCCTACATTATCAATACATTGGCATCTTATGAGGTCCATGTTGCTCGGTATTACCATAGCAGAGGCGCATACGTGGCAGCCATCAATCGTGCGCAAGTGGCCATCACCGATTACCCGGGAGTCCCTGCGAACAAAGAAGCATTGCAAATTTTGGTGAAGTCCTACGATGCTCTGGGCATGCAAGAGTTGAAGTCAGATTCTCAGCGCATTTTGGATAAAAATTACCCCGAATCAACCAAAGCACCAGACAAAACTTCTAGTGCGTGGTGGAAGTTTTGGTAAGCAATTGAAGCGCTGAGACAAACTCAAGCTCCGATTGAATTCTTTTCATGGGTGGCAAGCAGGCCATGAGCCGGCGCCCATAAGACATGCTTGTGAGCCGAGGATCACACACCACCAAAAAGCCTTGATCTGTTTCACTTCGAATCAATCGCCCTGCGCCTTGCTTGAGCGCCACGGCTGCTTCCGGAATGCTGTAGTCAGAAAAAGAACTCTGCCCTGACATTTCGAGCCTTTGGGAACGAGCCTCAACCAATGGGTCATTGGGTGGAGGAAAGGGCAACTTGTCAATCACGACCATTTGCAAAGCATCGCCTGGCACATCAAAGCCCTCCCAAAAGGACGCAGATGCAACCAAAACACAACCCAGCCCACCCTCGCTGGCGCCCGCCCTGAATCTCTCCATCAAGCGTCGTTTCGGGCCTTGGCCTTGCACCAGAATTTCCAATTCACCGCTGTGTCCCAAAGAGGCGGTCAGTGACTCGCCTATTTGACGCATGGCGTTCAAGGTGGTGGTGAGCACCAAAGTTCTGCCCCCCAAGCTTCGTGCATGTTTTTCAACCCAAGCAGAAACACTTCGGATGTGATTCGTGTCGTTGGGCTTGGGCATGTTTGGCGGCACATAGATAGCCGCCATGTTGGCGTAATCGAATGGACTGGCCACTCTGAGTTTGCGTGCTTCACTCAATCCGCAAGGCTCGGTAAACCAGCGCATTTGATCGTCTTCTCCCAGGGTGGCAGAGGTAAAGACCCATGACCTCTGAATGGCAGGTTTGGGGTCATTCTGAGCTTGTCGGTTCAGCATGTGCGTTTGCACGGCTTTGGATATATCCAGCGGAGATTCAACCAAGCGCAATTGAGCGCCCACCTCAACCCAACGCACAGACCCCTCTGCGCAGGGGTCTTGAAAATCTTGAATCAATCTCAACTGCATCGTGACACGTTCATGCAAGCGCACAAAATCAGGGGCCATTTCACTCACTGTATCGAGCGCAGCCAATGCAGCTGTCAGTGCAACTTGAAGCTGTGCCATGGCCGTCAACCAATCAGCAGTTTCAATGTCATTGGGCACTGGATCGACCCACCGCAAACGAGAGCCTGAGCGAACCTGCTGCGCCGTCAAGCGCAAATCACGTGCAGATTTCTCAAGCACGCTGCAAATCAAAGTCCAGTCGACAAGCCCTCTTGCCATTTGAACACCCGTGCCCAAAATGTCGCGCGTCAGCTCCAACAATTGGCTGGTACTAAGGTGGCGTCCCAAAAAATTGATGCCAATTTCATTCAACTGATGGGCTTCATCAAAGACCACTGTTTGAACGGACGGCAACAACTCTGCCATGCCTGTGTCGCGAACGTTCAGATCTGCAAAAAACAAATGGTGGTTGATGACCACCACATCGGCTGACATGGCTTCTTTGCGAGCCAAATTGACATGACACGATTTGAAATTGGGACACGGTGATCCCAGGCAGTTATCACGGGTTGATGTGACAAGCGGAATCACTGGCGAACGGTCGTCTAATCCAGACAACTCCGACAGATCACCGGTTCGAGTCGATTGAGCCCATGTCTCTATTTTGCTGAGCGCATGCATGTGGATCCGCAGTGATGCATCATGACTTTGTCTGGCTTGTGACATGCGCAAGGTGCACAAGTAACTGCCACGGCCTTTTAACAAGGCGACACGAATGGGCAATTTCAAGGCGTCAATTAACTTTGGAATATCGCGTGAGAACAGTTGATCCTGAAGTGCTTTGGTCGCAGTAGAAACCAAGGCTCTTTGGCCGCTGAGCAAAACAGGCACAAGATACGCATAGGTTTTGCCGACTCCTGTACCCGCTTCAACCACCAACTCACCCCCGCTTTGGAGGGTTTCAGCAACGGCCATGGCCATTTGTGTTTGACCTGCGCGTGCTTTAAATTGCGCAGTTGCTTGTGCAATCACGCCCTCATCTGAAAATGTAGCAGCGACTGCCTGAAGGAATTGGGTCAAGGCAGTGCCTTGTCATGGCTGAGCTCAATTGACTTGTCAGACAAACGTTGGCGTCTTTCAATCTCTTTCAGTGCTCTTTGGCGAGTGTTGAGTGCAATTTCGCGTTGATCTAATGGATTCAAACTTTGGTATTTTTGCTGCCGGGCTTTGGACAAACAATCATTGACAGCAAACTTCTGCCAACAAGCCTTGGCATTTTCTTGAAATTGATCAAACACTTTCTTTTTTTCATCAGCCAGGATCACGCGTTGTGCCTCTATGAAATTGGCCTCAGCTTGGTTGTTCAAACTTGAAGTTTCAGGTTGCGCCACACTGAGAAAGCTAATGCCTCCAAGTATCACGACCGACAATGCTTTGCGCCAAAAATTCATGTTGAACTTAGGTGATCTGAGTGTCTACCATACGGTGCTCAAGAGCCAAAAATTCAGAAGATTGCATTTCGTGCAATCTGGAGATGGTTCTTGGAAATTCATGTGCAAGAGGACCTTCCGTATAAAGCGCCTCGGGTTCAACCTCAGCCGAAAGTATCAATTTAACACGCCTGTCGTAGAGAACATCGATGAGCCACGTAAATCGCCTTGCTTCTGATGCCAGGCGGGGGGGCATCATGGGAACATTACTCAACAGGACAGTGTGAAACTGAGTTGCAATTTCCAAGTAATCAATTTGTGATCTGGGGCCGCCACACAAGGCTCTAAAATCGAACCACACGACGCCCCCTGCGCGTCGCCTGGAATTGATTTGGCGCGCTTCGATGTTCAAAATAGGATCCTCGTCTTGGCCACTGACCAATCGATTGAAGGCATCTGCCATGGCCAAATCGGCATCTTCGCCCAAGGGGCAGTGATAAAGCTTGACCATCTCTAAGGTACGGCGGCGGTAGTCGGTTCCATTGTCGACATTCAAAACCTGCATGCGCTGGTTCAGCAGGTCAATGGCAGGCAGCAAACGATCTCGGTGCAAGCCATCCGGATAAAGATTATCCGGTTTGAAATTGGACGTCGTGACAAAACTCACACCATTTTCAAACAAAGAAATCAAAAGTCTGTGCAAGATCATGGCATCTGTAATGTCTGCCACATGAAACTCGTCAAAACAAATCAGCTGGTATCGCTTAGCCATGCGGCGACCCAATTCGTCTAAAGGATTCACAGTGCCTTGCATCAAGGCCAACTCTCGATGAACCTCGCGCATGAACTCATGAAAATGCAAACGTGTTTTGTCTTTCACGGGGACTGCGTTGTAGAAACAGTCCATCAAGAAGCTCTTGCCACGGCCCACGCCGCCAAACATGTAAACCCCACGAGGCAATTCTGGTTTTTTCTTCAAAAAACGAAATGGACTTTTAATACTCTCTTGATAGGCCGCCCATTCCTGAGCGCAGCGCTCTAAGGCTTCAACAGCTCTAATTTGAGCAGGATCAGCCTGATAGCCTCTGTTCAGAAGTTCTTGGTCGTAGGCTGATCGAACGGACATGGGCAAAGCTTTGAATGAAAAATTCTTTGAAATGAGAAAACCCGGGACGGGCCCGGGCTTGATAGTTTAACGAGACTTGAAAAAACTTAGAAGTTCAAGGTCCGTTTGTCCACTGCCAAGGCAGCTTCTTTGGTGGCTTCGCTGAGCGACGGGTGTGCATGGCAGATACGGGCAATGTCTTCTGCGCTGGCGCGGAATTCCATGGCCACAACGGCTTCAGCAATGAGCTCGCTGGCCATGGGGCCCACGATGTGAACACCCAAAATTTCGTCAGTGGTGGCATCGGCCAATAACTTCACCATGCCGGTGGTATCACCTAAGGCACGGGCACGCCCATTGGCCAAGAACGGGAAGGTGCCCGCTTTGTAAGCCACGCCATCAGCCTTAAGCTGCTGCTCAGTACGGCCCACCCAAGCAATC
>CANKOT010000008.1 GCA_947484245.1 Comamonadaceae bacterium | reverse complement strand
TTCATGTAAGCGATGTTTTCGTAGGTCCACTTGGCTGGTGGTACGCCGTTTTTCAAAGCCGCATTTTCGGCAGGCAAACCAAACGCATCCCAGCCCATGGGCATGAGCACGTTGTAGCCATTCATGCGCAAATAGCGCGTGAGCATGTCGTTGATGGTGTAGTTGCGCACGTGGCCCATGTGCAGCTTGCCGCTGGGGTAGGGCAGCATGGAGCAGGCATAAAACTTCTTTTTACGGGCGTCTTCTGTCACGCGGTAGGCATCGCGCGCATTCCACTGGCTTTGCGCCGCGGGCTCAACTTCGAGGTGGTTGTACTTGTCTTGCATGGTGCAAATTGTAGGTGTTTGGCGGGGCGAATTGCCCCTGCAGACGCAATCAGCGCAAGGCGGGCTTGGAAGCGTCTTGGCCAGGCGCTGTGACAAAGCCGATTCGGTTCAGGCCCGCCTGTTGGGCCAAGCCCATGAGCTCGAGAACTTGGCCATAGGGCACGGCCTGATCAACCCGGAGTTGAACTTCTAAATGAGGCTTTTGAGAGGCCATGCGCTGAAGTTCGGCGGGCAAAGCGGCCAGCGTGACTGGCTTGTCATTGATGAACAATTCCCCGGCTGGATTGAGGCTGAGAGTGAGTGCCTCTGGCGCTTCGCCCGCTTGGGCCGCCTCAGACTTCGGCAATTCCAAGCGAATGGCACTGGTGAATAGGGGCGCTGTGAGAATGAAAATGACCAACAAAACCAACATGACGTCGACCAACGGGGTGACATTGATGTCGCTAAAGGGCTTGGCCTGCGCTGTACGGGGAAGTCGACCAAATGCCATGTTTGAGAAGCTTGAGAACTTAGTTTTGCCGGCCGGTGAGCAAGTTCAAGAGGTCTTGGGCAAAACCTTCCAAGGCCACTTCGATTTGGGCCACCGTGCGGCCAAACACGTTGTAGGCCATGACGGCAGGAATGGCCACGGCCAAGCCGGCAGCCGTCATGACCAAGGCCTCGCCGACAGGGCCGGCCACCCGGTCTAGGGTGATTTGGCCCACTTCGGCCATGCCAATCAGGGCATTGAAAATACCCCAAACTGTGCCCAGCAGGCCCACAAAAGGCGAGATGGCGCCGGCAGTGGCCAACAACAGTTGGCCCCATTGGAGTCGGTTGACCGTGGTTTGCAGACTGTTGCGCAAGACGCGCGTGAGTTGGTGTTCGCGCTCGCCTGCAGCTGCCAAGGTGCCCCCTAAGGGCAGCAAGGTGGCATCTAGCATGGGCGTGACAGTTTGATCGCGATCAAACTGGGCTACGCGGGCATGGGCTTCTTCAAATTGGGAGGCCTGCCAAAAAGCAGCCGTGCTTTGGGGCACGTCGCGTTTGACTCGGCGCAGCAAGTTGAACTTCCAAAGAATGACCACCCATGTGCCAACCGACATGGCCAATAAGGACACTGCGACAAAGCGGATGACCCAGTCACCCTCATGCCAAAAGGTCAGTAAATTCATGGCTGCCTGGTTATCTCAAGGACAACACATCGAACATGTCGAAAAGGCCGGCTTTTTGGCTTGCCAAAAAGCGCACTGCACGCAAGCTGCCTTGCGCATAGGTGGCGCGGCTTGAAGACTTGTGCGTGACTTCAATGCGCTCGCCAGTACCTGCAAACAAGACGGTGTGGTCACCCACAATGTCGCCGCCGCGAATGGTGGCAAAGCCGATGCTGGAGGGGTCGCGCTCGCCTGTGACACCTTCGCGGGCATAGACGGCACAGTCTTTCAAGTCTCGGCCCAATGCGTCGGCAATGACCTCGCCCATTTTGAGCGCTGTGCCCGAGGGCGCATCGACTTTGTGGCGGTGGTGGGCCTCAATGATTTCGATGTCGTAGCCCGTTGCCAAGGCCTTGGCCGCCATTTCGAGGAGTTTGAGGGTGACATTGACACCCACGCTCATGTTGGGGGCCATGACAATGGCAATGTCTTTGGCAATGGCTTTGATTTCGGCTTTTTCGGCATCCGAAAACCCAGTGGTGCCAATGATCGCTTTGACCCCCAAAGCTTGGCAAACCTTCAGATGCGCCAAGGTACCCTCTGGGCGCGTGAAATCAATTAGAAACTGCGAATTTTGCAAGCCTAACTTGAGATCGGCCGTGACCAGCACACCGCTGGCTTTGCCCATGGCAGCGCCCGCATCGGTTCCGACTGCCAAACTGCTGGGCACATCGAGCGCCCCTGTGAGACGGCAGTCATCTGCACTGGCGATGGCCTCGATGAGCATGTGGCCCATGCGGCCAGAGGCGCCTGCAACAGCCACAGCATGCAAAGGCAAAGACAAACCAGAATTTGGGGAAGTCGCGGATGTCATTCGGTGGATCAGCGCGTAGCTGGCTCTAGCGGGGGGTAAGAACTGGGCAAAGGCGGGGCCGGCGCTGCCTTGGTCTCTGTATTGCGCAAAGGCACTGGGAACTTGCGCAAATCTTCTTCTTTGGCTTCTAAGCGGGGCACTTTCAAATTGGGTTTTTGAGCAACCAACTTGGTGACAAACTCGGTTTCGCTTGGCAAGTCATCCCCGGCGATGCGTTCAAGCTCATCGCCTTTGAACCAGACGCTGACGCTGAAGCTTTGCGCTTGCACGTTCTGACGGCGAATGGTGAACACATAATCCCAGCGCTGTTCGTGGAAGACGCTGGCTACCAAGGGAGTGCCCAAAACATCGCGAACCTGCTGGCGCGACATGCCGAGCTTGAGAAATTCTTTTTGCTCGCGGGAGATGAAGTTGCCCTGAACCACCTCGGGAATGTAATAAGTGAGAACATCGGCGCTAAGCTTCAGACGAGGCATGCTGCAAGCGCTCAATAAACCGAGCAGCAAGGGTAGTACAACGCCCAAAGTCAGCGTGGTGCGCAGAGAAATAAGAAGATGTTGTTTCATGGATGCTTCGCAGGCCATATGATCAGGTCATTGTAGCGGCAGCATTCAGCTTTCGGCGAAGTTGCTTCTGCCAAAGTCTCTCTCTTTCAATTGCACCTGAAAATTCATGGACGAACTCAAAAGCACTGGACTGAAGGCCACCATTCCTCGGCAGAAGATTTTGGAAATCTTCCAAAAGGGCTTGCAACGGCATATGACGGCCGAAGATGTTTTCAAGCATTTGCTCAATGACAACGCTGATATCGGCTTGGCCACGGTTTACCGCGTCCTCACCCAGTTTGAGCAGGCAGGGCTGTTAAGCCGAAATCATTTTGAGAGCGGCAAGGCCGTTTATGAGCTCAATGAAGGACAGCACCATGACCACATGGTGTGCCTAGATTGCGGCAAGGTTGAAGAGTTTTACGATGCAGAAATTGAAAAACGTCAGCACGATGTGGCCTTGTCCAAGGGCTTTGTGATTGCCGATCACGCCCTCAGCTTGTACGCCCATTGCACCCAAAACCCCTGTCCGCATCGCAATCGGGCTTGAGCTAGACCCTCGCGACCCTAGTCATCGGCGCCATCCATCGCAGCCTGCTGGCGCTGCATAAAGTCTTGGTAGGTGTCAATGCCGCGCATTTGCAAAATGGTGTTGCGCACAGCAGCTTCCACCAACACCGCAATGTTGCGCCCAGCCACCACTTGAATGACCACTTTGCGAACTGGAATACCCAGCACGTCTTGTGTGAGCGGCTCGGCAGGAATTCGCTCGTAATCGCGTTCAAAGTTCTCGCGGCGCACCAAATGCACAATGAGCTTCAAGCGCATTTTGCGGCGCACCGCCGTCTCGCCAAAAATAGCGCGAATGTCCAAAAGACCAATGCCGCGCACCTCTAACAAGTTGAGCAGTAATTCTGGGCAACGGGCTTCAATGGTGGTTTGGTTGATGCGAAACAAATCAACAGCATCGTCCGCCACCAAACCGTTGCCCCGCGAAATCAACTCCAAGCCCAGCTCGCTTTTTCCGAGGCCAGACTCGCCCGTGATCAAAACACCCAAGCCCAAAATGTCCATGAACACGCCGTGCATCGTGGTGCGATCGGCGAAGTGTTTGGACAAATAAGCTCTGAGCACATCAATCACAAAAGCCGAAGACTCGGGTGTAGCAAACATCGGTATTTGGGCGCGTTCACACACCCTGAGCAAAGCCTCTGGCGCGGCTTGTCCATCGGCCAAGACCAAGACTGGTGGCTCTAAAGTCACAATGCGGGAAATACGCCGTACACAGTCTTCTTCGCTGCCTCGCGAGAGATAGGCAACCTCGCGCTCACCCAAAATTTGAACTCGGTAAGGGTGGATGTAATTGAGATAGCCCACCAAATCGGCACCCGAGCGGGCGGCGCGCACGGCCACCTCGTCAAAGCGACGCTCAGACGCCCCTAAACCTGCAATCCACTGCCACTTGAGTTTGCCGCGGTGATCTTCAAACAAGGCATCGGCACTGACAGCGGTAGGCTTCATCTCAAGCTCGTTTCATGGATGGGCGATTGATCGGCAGCTTCAGTGGACGGGTGACCACTTATCGATCAGTTGATGCAAGCTGGTGGCTGAATCAGAGCTGATCAGGTTGTCGCGCAAATTAGAATTGCTCAACAACTCGGCAATTTCAGACAATATTTCTAAATGTTTTTGGGTGGCCGCCTCAGGCACCAGCAAAAAAATAAGCAACTTCACCGCTTGCTCATCTGGGGCGTCAAAGCCAATGGCTTGGCCCAATTGGAACACCGCCGCCATGGGCGATTTCAAGCCTTTGATTCGGCCATGCGGAATGGCAACGCCGTGGCCCAGTCCGGTCGACCCAAGGCGCTCCCGGGCAAACAAGCTGTCAGTCACCAAGGCTCTGGACAAGCCATGTAAATTTTCAAACAGCAAACCCGCCTCTTCAAAAGCGCGTTTTTTGCTGGTGGCGTCTACTCCGACCAGCACTTGTTCAATGGGAAGAATGGCTGCAAGTCTGTTCATATCGAGGGCGGATTATGCACCCTGTGTAAGCCTCTGCTCCAAAAAAAACCGCACCTGAGGGGTGCGGCGTTGTGTTTCAAGTGAAAAAAGCAATGAAATTTCACATCATGCGCTTTGGCGCGGTGTGGTGATGGTCAGTGATGCGGTTTTTGTGCTTCACCACTTGGCGGTCCAATTTGTCAACCAAGTCATCGACGGCGGCATACAGGTCCTGGTGCGAGCTTTCTGCAAACAAGTCATTGCCTTTCACATGAATATTGCACTCGGCACGCTGGCGTTTGTCTTTCTCTTTTTGTTTTTCAACGGTGAGCAACACTTTCACATCCACCAACTGGTCAAAATGCCTTGTGATTCGGTCCAATTTACCCGTGACGTAGCTTCTAAGGGCGGGTGTCACTTCGAGGTGGTGACCACTGATCGTCAGATTCATAAAAAGCCTCCTGTTGCTCTGCTTGTCAAACAACCACCGCCACAAACATGGGATGGGCTGAATCCACTATGCGCTCCCCTCAAGCCGAAAGCAAGCAAGCCGCTTTTAACCCTTTAAATTGATCAAGTCTTGCTCTTTTTATTGAAAAAAGCTGATAAATTCCCATCTTGAAGTCTGCGACAGGCATTGTGAAATGCATTGCGACAAGCATTTCACGACTGCGTGGCCCCATGCAGCCTCAATTTGCTGGCCAAGACAAAGCTCATGAGGCTGGCCCCGCCACCCAACAGGGCGGCCATCCAATAATCGGTCAAATGCCCGCTGCCGTCCCGCCCCAATATCTGCCCCCCTACCAAGGCTGCCAAACCCATGGCCAGCGACTGCACGGCTGAGTTCAATGTCATGAAACTGCCACGCCGACGCGGATCGGCTGATGCGCCAATGAGCGCCATGCCTGGAATCATGCGGCCACTCATCACGACAAACAAAAAAGAGGAAACAATGAGCACGCCCGCCATGGGCAAGTCGGCTGACAAGGCCATCCCAAGCAATGGCAAGGGCATGAGGAGCGCCAACCGGCGAAACGCATAGGCTTTGCCTGCACGATCAGACCAATGGCCAATGAAGCGGGCAGAAATGAGTGTGCAAATACCGCCACACAAGTAGACATAGGGAATCTGTTCTGACTGAAAGCCTGCATTGGCTTGCAAATAAAGAGTGATGTACGGGATCACGACAAAACCGGCAAACACCATGCAGGAAGACATGGCATAGGCCCGCAAATGATTGGGGTCAACCAACACCAAGCGCAGGTTGGCCAAGATGCTGGGCGCAGAACCGTCATCGGAGGGGGCTTGAACGTGCCCTTTCAAACTTGGCAAGGTTTTCAATGCACCCAATGCAAACACACTGACCATGAGGGCAATGGCCAAAAATGGCGCATGCCAGTTGAAATAGGAGGCCAAAAAGAGGGCTAAGGGCACGCCTGCCACGGTGGCCACAGAAAAAGAAGTCATGACCAAGGCCATGGCACGGCCCCGGCGATCAAAGGGTATGACTTCAGCCACAATGGTTTGAGACAAAGCCATCAAGACGCCGCCAAAGAAACCCGAGGCAAGACGGGCCGTCATGAGCCATGCATAGGTCGGAGCCAAGCTGCAAGCCAAGGCGGCGATACCAAACAAGGGATAGAGGGTGAGCATCATTCGCTTGCGGTCAAATCGGTCAATGTAGGTGGCCGCCAAAAGTCCCGACAAGCCTGCCGCAAAGGTGTAGGCCGACACCAAAAATCCAAACTGCCCTGCTGAGATGTCAAAGAGTTGGGTCAGTTGCGGCCCCAAAGGCATCATGATCATGAAGTCGAGGACGCTGGTGAACTGGATGCTGGCCAGAGTCAATAGCAGCCAGCGTTCTCGCCGAGGCGTCAAATGTGTGGTCATGGGTGGTTTTCCTGAAGCTCTGACTCTATCATTCAGGCATGCACCTGGATGACCTTACACAGACTGCCTCCAAAAGGGGCCGCTCGGGCCAAGCTTCTGGCGAAATCACTCGCGGACTGGTTCTCATGGGGGGCGGC
Source organism: Comamonadaceae bacterium (assembly GCA_947484245.1). Next base: position 35,206 of record CANKOT010000008.1, on the reverse strand, counting down.
GCTCGCACGGCCTATCAAGCCGGCGTGTTGCAGGCATTGGCTGCCCTGCTCAAGACGCAAGCCCCTGCGACATTCAAATTGCAAAAGGCGTTCCCCTTTCAAGTCTTGGTGGGCACATCGGCAGGCGCACTCAATGCCACTTATTTGGCAAGCAAAGCCATTGACGGCCTAGACGCGCTGGAAGGTCTGGGTGAGTTCTGGCACGGCCTTCACTCTCATTTGGTGTACCACTTGCCCGATACCCCTTTAGCCAAATTCAGCCGGTGGGCAACCGCACTGGGCGTCACCTTGTCGGCTCGCAAACAAGGCGCCGCCTTAGACAGCATGCCTTTGGTCGACACCTTGCATCGGCGAATTGCGCTCAACAACATTGAATTGGCTTTGTCGAGAGGTGATTTGAACGCCTTGGCGGTGACGGCTTCCAGTTACACCACAGGCGTGCACTGGACATTTTGCCAAACCCACCTTCTGCAAAGTCCGCAGGCTTGGAACCGCCCAGGGCGCCGCGCTGAGTTGCAAGACATCACCATCGAACACTTGATGGCTTCTAGCGCCATCCCTTTTTTATTTCCTGCCACGCCTCTTTGGGTCGATGGCAACATGGAGTTCTTTGGCGATGGCTCCATGCGCCAGAGCTCGCCCCTGTCGCCCGCAGTGCACTTGGGTGCCAACAAAATTTTGGCGATTGGGGTTGGACAGCCTCAACGCGCCAGCATCGGACAACACACACGCGATGTCAGTGGATCGGCCTTCAGCAAAAAGAGACCCAGTCTTGGCAACATTGCAGGCCACGCCATGGCGAGTGTTTTCAATGACACCTTGCTGGCCGATGTGGAGCAAGTGCAGCGCGTGAATCAAAGCATTCAACAACTTAAATCTCACCTTTTAGAGCACCACAGCCCGGCCCTGGCACAAGCACTGCCGTTCCGAGAGGTCGAGGTTTTGGCCATGCAACCCAGCGAATCACTCGATGCCTTGGCACAAGCCCATGTGCATGAGTTGCCGCGGTCTATGCTTCGCGTCTTGGAAGGCTTAGGTGCGCTCAAGGGCTCGGGTGCCGGTTTGGCAAGTTATCTTTTGTTCGAGCCTGGATTTTTACGCGCGCTGATGGCGCTTGGCGCGAACGACGTGGCGCAGCGCAAAGATGAGCTCTTGGATTTTTTCACAGATTCAGTGCCATAATCCGACCCATCATTATTTTGGAGTTTGCTCCGTGGAAAGCCACCCTAGTTGGTAGCTTTCGAATGAGATGGTCTCCTTGCTGCACCCAGCGCCACACAAAGCGCGCATGCAGCCATGCCAGTCGTTCGAAAGCTGCTTGACCCTCAATGCCGCCTTATCGAACACTTGGCCCCGTTTTTGGGGTTGAAGGAGATCTGCCATGCTCAACATTTTTACTCTGGCCAACGGCCGCCTCGTTCAGGAAGAGATTGAATCTCTGGAAGAGCTGTCCAAGTTTCAACCTATTTGGGTCGACCTCGAATCGCCCACAGTCGAAGAAAAACGTTGGATCAAACAATACTATGGTCTGTCGATTCCAGAAGATGCGATGGACGAGGACATTGAAGAGTCTGCGCGCTTTTACGAAGAAGACAACGGCGAGTTGCACATTCGCTCTGACTTTTTAATTGCAGACGAGGACGAGCCGCGCACGGTTCGCTGTGCGTTCATTCTGAATCTGCAAAACGCAGACCTGCGCAGCATGGGGGTTCTGTTTTCCATTCACGACGAAGACGTGCCCGTGTTTCGCTTGCTGCGTTTGCGCGCGCGCCGCGCACCTGGCTTGTTGGAAGACGCCAAAGAAGTCTTGCTGAAGTTGTTCGACGCTGATGCCGAATACTCCGCAGACACTTTGGAAAACATTTACGACAAATTGGAAATTGCCGGCAAACTGGTGCTCTCTGGCGACGTGACCGACGCCATGGCCGGCGAAGTGCTGGGCGCCATTGCTCGCCAAGAAGATTTGAACAGCCGCATTCGCCGCAACGTGATGGACACCCGCCGCGCGGTGAGCTTCATGATGCGCAGCAAGATGCTGAACGCAGAGCAGTTTGAAGAAGCGCGCCAAATTTTGCGCGACATTGACTCGCTCGATTCACACACCGAGTTTTTGTTTGAAAAAATCAACTTCTTGATGGACGCCACCGTGGGTTTCATCAACATCAACCAGAACAAGATCATCAAGATTTTTTCGGTGGCCAGTGTGGCTTTGCTACCGCCAACCCTCATTGCCAGTTTGTACGGCATGAACTTTCAGTACATGCCTGAGCTGTCGCAAAAGTGGGGCTATCCGTATGCGCTGTGCCTCATGGTGGCCAGTGCGGTAGTGCCGATGTGGTATTTCCGCAGGCGTGGTTGGCTCAAGTAGGCTGTCGTTTTGATAGCGCAGACTCAGGGTACATTGCGCAACTCGCGCCTTAAGATTTTGCCAACCGCAGTTTTGGGCAGCTCGTCTCTGAACTCAATTACCTTGGGTTGCTTGTAAGCCGTCATATTGGCACGGCAATACTCAAGAACAGCCCGCTCTGTCAGTGTTGGGTCTTTTTTCACGATGACCAACTTCACAGCTTCGCCTGTTTTTTCGTCGGGCATGCCAACCGCGGCGCACTCCAGCACACCTGGGCACAAGGACGCTGTTTCTTCGACATCGTTCGGGTAGACGTTGAAGCCACTGACCAAGATCATGTCTTTCTTGCGGTCGACAATTTTGAAAAAACCGCGTGCATCGCAAATGCCAATGTCACCTGATTTGAAATAAGCATCAGGTGTCATGCAACGTGACGTTTCATCAGGCCGCTGCCAATAACCCGCCATGACTTGCGGTCCCTTGATGGCAATTTCGCCAGGCTGACCCCACTCTGTCACCTCATTGCCCTCATCGTCTAACAACTTCATGAAGGTGCTGGGCAAAGGCACACCAATGGTGCCCGTGAACTGCGTGCTGGTGGTGGGGTTGCAACTGGCAGAAGGGCTGGTTTCAGACAAGCCATAGCCTTCACAAATGGGGCAGCCCGTTTTTTGCAACCACAAAGCGGCCACAGCACTGGTGACCGCCATGCCACCGCCCACCGAGACCTTGAGATTTTTCCAATTGACTTTGTCAAAGTCGGGGTGATTGGCCAAACCGTTGAACAAGGTGTTGACTGCAGGAAAGCTGTGAAAAGTTTGCTTGGACAACTCGTTCAAAACAGCGGGCAAATCTCGCGGATTGGGGATCAATATATTTTTCCCGCCCGTGCGCATGCCCAGCATCATGTTCACCGTGAAAGCGAAGATGTGATACAGCGGCAAAGCACACACCGACGTGGGTTGTTCGTTGACGGGCACCCGCTTCATCACGGGTTGGTTCCAAGCTTCGGATTGCAACAAATTGGCAATGACGTTGCGATGCAAAAGAACAGCGCCCTTGGAGATCCCCGTTGTTCCGCCCGTGTACTGCAACAAGGCAATGTCTTCTGCGGTGACAGTGGGCGGACGAAACCTGACTTCACTGCCAACTCGCAAAGCCTGGTTGAATTTCACGGCCCCGTAGAGGTGAAATTCTGGCACCAAGTTTTTCATGTTGCGAACCACGAAGTTGACCACCGCCGATTTTGGCCAGTTCAGCATGTCGCCCATGGCGCACATCACAATGTGTTTGACTTGCGTTTGCTTGATGCACTTTTGCAAGGTGATGGCAAAGTTTTCAACGATCACAATGGCTTTGGCGCCAGCGTCTGTCAATTGGTGCTCAAGCTCACGCGGCGTGTAAAGTGGATTGACATTGACCACCACCAAGCCGGCTCGCAAAATAGCCGCAACGGCCACAGGATACTGCGGCACATTGGGCATCATGATGGCGACGCGATCGCCTTTTTGCAGTCCCAAGGACTGAAAATAGGCAGCCAGGGATTGGCTTTTGACATCGGTTTCTTCATAACTGATGTCCTGCCCCATGAAACTGTAGGCGGTGCGCTGAGCGTATTTGGCAAAACTCTCTGCCATCAAGCCCACCAAGGACTCATACTCAGAAGCGTCTATGTCAGTCGGTACACCCTCAGGGTAACTTTCTAACCAAACGCGTTCTGCCGTCATCACTCGATCGCTTTCACCATATCTTCCACCACTTTCTTGGCGTCACCAAACACCATCATGGTTTTGTCCATGTAGAACAGTTCATTGTCTAAGCCCGCATAACCTGCGGCCATCGAGCGTTTGTTGACGATGATGGTTTTGGCTTTGTAGGCTTCCAAAATAGGCATGCCATAAATAGCGCTGCCCTTGATGTGCGCAGCAGGGTTCACCACATCGTTGGCACCCAAAATAATGGCTACATCGGCTTGGCCAAATTCGCCGTTGATGTCTTCCATTTCGAACACTTGGTCGTAAGGCACTTCAGCTTCAGCCAACAACACGTTCATGTGACCCGGCATGCGGCCCGCTACTGGGTGAATGGCGTACTTCACGGTGATGCCTTTTTCGGTCAGCTTGGCGGCCAACTCTTTGACAGCGTGCTGTGCACGAGCCACGGCCAAACCATAACCGGGCACGATGACCACGGTTTCGGCATTGCCCAAAACGAATGCGGCGTCGTCTGCACTGCCGGTCTTGACGGGTCGTTGCTCTTGAGCACCACCAACGGCTGTAGCAGCTTCACCACCAAAGCCGCCCAAGATGACGTTGAAGAACGAGCGGTTCATGGCCTTGCACATGATGTAGGACAGGATGGCGCCCGATGAACCCACCAAAGAACCGGCAATGATCAACATGCTGTTGTTCAAGCTGAAGCCAATGCCAGCAGCCGCCCAACCGGAGTAGCTGTTGAGCATGGACACCACCACCGGCATGTCGGCACCGCCGATTGGGATGATGATGAGCACGCCCATGACAAATGCCAGGGCCAACATGGCAAAGAAAGCGGCCCAGTTTTCGGTGAACATGAAGACCAAGCCCAAGCCCACGGTCGCCAAGCCCAAGATCAAATTCAATTTGTGCTGGCCGGCAAATTGCACGGGAGCACCTTGAAACAAACGGAATTTGTACTTGCCTGACAGCTTGCCAAATGCAATGACCGAGCCGCTGAAGGTGATGGCGCCAATGGCTGCACCCAAGAACAACTCTAACAAGTTGCCTTTGGGAATGGGGGGCACTGTGCCATCAGCCGCTTTGGTGACGATGCTGAAGGCATAGGGCTCGACCACTGCTGCAATGGCAATGAACACTGCAGCCAAACCAATCATGCTGTGCATGAACGCCACGAGCTCTGGCATTTTGGTCATTTCAACTTTTTGTGCCATGTAGGCACCCAAACTGCCGCCCACCACCAAACCACCGAAGACATAAATCATGCCGGCAGCCTGACCACCTGATAACTCCACAATCAAAGCGGCCGTGGTCAGCGCAGCAATGAGCATGCCGATCATGCCAAAGACATTGCCGCGAATGGAAGTTGTGGGGTGCGACAAGCCTTTCAAGGCTTGAATGAAACAAACGCTGGCTATCAAATACAGCAAGGTGACAAGGTCCATGCTCATGCTTTGTCTCCTTCAGAAGTCACGACTTTCTTTTCTTTCTTTTTGAACATTTCTAGCATGCGCCGCGTGACCAAAAAGCCGCCAAACACATTGACGGCAGCCAGCGCTACCGCCAGCACACCCATGGTTTTACCCAGCGTGGTTTCCGTGAGCGCGGCTGCCAACATGGCACCCACAATGACGATGGCCGAGATGGCATTGGTCACCGCCATCAAAGGCGTATGAAGCGCGGGGGTGACGGTCCAGACCACGTGGTAACCCACATAGATGGCCAGCACAAAAATAATCAAGTTGAGAAGGGTGGGGGACACTGCTTCCATGGAGATCTCCGGTTTCTATTTTAAATAAGGTTGGAAGGTGAGGGCTTATTTGCGCTTGACGTCGCCGCCCTGCGTCATCAAACAAGCCGCCACGATGTCGTCTTCCATGTCCACTTTGAATTCACCTTCTTTGGTGAGCACCAGTTTCAAAAAGTCGAGCACATTGCGGGCATACAAAGCTGAGGCATCGGCCGCTACCAGTGCGGGCAAATTGGTTTCACCCACCAAGGTCACGCCATGCTTCACAACCGTTTTGCCAGCTTCGGTGAGCACGCAATTGCCGCCCACGCCGTCAGCCGCTTTGCCTGCGGCAATGTCAACCACGACCGAGCCTGGCTTCATGCTTTTAACCATGTCTTCGGTCACCAGCACAGGGGCTGCGCGGCCGGGAATGAGCGCGGTCGAAATGACCACGTCGGCCATGGCCACGCGCTTGGCCACTTCCACTTTTTGGCGCTCTAGCCAGCTGGGCGGCATGGGGCGTGCATAGCCACCCACACCTTCAGCCGCTTCTTTTTCTTCTGCGGTTTCGTAGGGGACGTCAATGAATTTACCGCCCAAAGATTCCACTTGTTCTTTCACGCTGGGGCGCACATCGGAAGCTTCAATGACCGCACCCAATCGCTTGGCCGTGGCAATGGCTTGCAAGCCCGCCACACCCACACCCAAAATGACAACGCGCGCCGCTTTGACAGTGCCAGCGGCCGTCATCAGCATCGGGAAGAAGCGTTGGTATTTGTCGGCGGCCACCATGACGGCCTTGTAGCCTGCAATGTTGGCTTGCGATGACAACACGTCCATGCTTTGCGCCCGCGTGGTGCGAGGGGCCGCTTCCAAGGCAAAGCTGGTGAGGCCCGCGGCGGCCAGTTTGGTGAGGCCTTCAGCGTCAAACGGGTTCAGCATGCCCACCAAGGCGGCGCCCGACTTCATGTGCGTCAACTCAGCAGCGCTTGGGGCACTTACTTTAAGCACCACTTCGCAAGCCAAGGCCCCTGCTGCATCGGTGATTTCTGCACCAGCGGCTTCGTAGGCTGCATCGGTCACGCTGGCCGATAGGCCTGCGCCAGACTGAACGAGCAAGGTATGTCCTTGTGCTTTTAACTTTTTGGCCGTTTCGGGCGTCATGGCGACACGGGTCTCGCCAAGTCGGGTTTCGGCAGGTACGCCAATGCGCATAAATGTCTCCTGAATGCTTACAAACCTTAAAATTGCCGCTATTGTGCTTGATAAATCAAAAGGGTGTGGCAAATGCACACGCATTGAAACTCAATCTTGCATGACAAAAAATACAGCTGTTTCGCTGCAGCAAAGGTTTCAGGGCAAGGCACTCACTGTTTGACCCGCTGCCACCTGATCCAAACGAGCTTCCTCTGCCAGAACTTTGGCCACATAACCCGTGTCACTTTGCACAGCATCGCCTCCCAGGTAGAAAAGCAGGCCATCTTCCGTCACGCCGCCCTTCAAGCGGATGTATTCTTGAAGGACCTGCGTCCCCACTCGCATATTGGTCAGGGGGTCAAAAGCAGCCAGCTTTCCGCCATACTTTTCATATTTTTTGACATGAATGTCCGTCATCACCTGCATCAAGCCTTGGGCACCCGCTGGGCTTTGGATGTAGGGGTGGAAACTCGACTCAATGGCCATCACTGACAAAATGAGGTGCGGCTTGATTTTGGTGGTGTTGGACAACACATAAGCCTCGGCCACCAAGGCGGCCATGGGCTCAGGGGCCACCCGGTATTTGCTTGCCAGCCAAGCGGCCACAGCCGCTTGCTTGCCAGGGATGTCCTTTAAATCCGTGGCGGTGGCTCTTTCGGCCGTGTTTTGAGGCTCCCACCACAAGCTGAATTGTCGGGATCGCAGCAACTCATACACCGTGGATTCTGTTTGGGCCAAGATGTCTGGTCGAAACAGGGCCACGCTGACGCCCATGACAAGCACCAGGCCCACCATGGCCAGGCCACTGTGCGTGATGGTGAACACGCCCTTGCCCACATCCTTCACAAAGATATTGACGGCCCGTCTCAATTTGGCAAAGGCGGTTGGGGGTGAATCGGGCAACATGATGCCTGCAAGTATAGATAGATAGATCAAGGGATAATTGAGGCCATGAAGCATCACCGAATTGTTGTGGGTTTGTCTGGCGGGGTCGACTCCGCAGTCACTGCTCACTTATTGAAAAAGCAAGGCCACGAAGTGGTGGGCATTTTCATGAAAAATTGGGAAGACGACGATGACAGCGAGTTTTGCGCTGCCAACATCGACTTTGTCGATGCCGCAGCCGTAGCCGATGTGGTGGGCATCGAGATTGAACACGTCAACTTTGCCGCCGATTACAAAGACCGCGTGTTTGCAGAATTTTTGCGAGAGTACCAAGTTGGCCGCACGCCCAACCCCGATATTTTGTGCAATGCCGAAATCAAATTCAAATCTTTCTTAGACCACGCCATGCAGGTGGGTGCAGATAAAATTGCAACAGGCCATTACGCCCGCGTTCGCCTGAATGAAGCGACAGGGCTGCACGAATTGCTCAAAGGCTTGGACAATAGCAAAGATCAGAGTTACTTTTTGCATCGTTTGAACCAAGCGCAATTGTCCAAAACTTTGTTTCCGGTTGGCGAGTTGCTTAAAACGCAAGTGCGCCAAATTGCGGAAGAAATTGGCCTGCCTAACGCCAAGAAGAAAGACTCCACAGGCATTTGCTTCATCGGCGAGCGACCCTTCAGAGATTTTTTAAACCGCTACATCTCCAAAGAGCCGGGCCCCATCAAAGACCCTAGCGGACGCACTATTGGCAAACACGTTGGCTTGAGTTTTTACACCTTGGGGCAGCGTCAAGGCTTGGGCATCGGTGGCATCAAAGAAAAAGGTGCGCAACGCGGTGGGGGTGAGCACACGCCTTGGTTTGTGGCACGCAAAGACATGGCTCAAAATATTTTGTGGGTGGTGCAAGGCCACGACCATCCTTGGTTGCTGTCACCCCAACTTGAAGCTGCCGATGCCAGTTGGTGTTCAGGCGCAGCGCCAGTTGCAGGACACTACGCCGCCAAAACACGCTATCGCCAAGCCGATGCGGCTTGTACTTTTCAAGCACCCCACGAGCCAGGGTTTTCATCTCCGTTTTCATCTGCATTTTATTTGAGCTTCGATGAAAACCAATGGGCCGTCACCCCTGGGCAAAGTGCCGTGCTGTATGACGGCGAAGTTTGCTTAGGCGGTGGCGTGATCAGCTCGGCAGTGACCCTGAGCTAAGCTCAATCACCGCCGAGTGCCAACTTGCTGGGTTGTCTTTTTTCAACGGAAAATCTGAGCAATGCAGCTGTTCTGAAAATGCCATGCGCAAATTTGCCGTAGGGCAAGGTTAAGAACAAGGCCATGACCATGCCCAAATGCACCGCTAACAAAATCGGCATGGCGGCGGTATCTTTAGACAGCATCAAGGCCAAGCCCGTCACACTGATAAAGAACAACAGGGCAATGAAACCTCGATCCATGGGTCTTTGTTGAGCGTCGCCATGGTTGGGGTCTCGCGCCAAATTAAGGCGCCACAACCACAAGGTGCCCAAGGTCAAAGAGATGCCGCCAACGGTGCCCAGCAATTTGGGCAGGCTGGTGAAGTCGTAGGGTGCCGGCCAATCCAGCAGATAGTGATAAATGGTTGCAACGCTGGTGGCGGCAAAGCACAACATGAAGCCATAGAAGGTCAGATGGTGCGCGCGTTTTCGCGCCAAGGTGAAAGCATCGTCTTCGTTGTTGCAGCCCTCTCCATGCCCACCGCCCAAATACTTTAAACGCAAGGCGTCGTGTGCGGCTTCCGCCGCGGCGGGAGAGCTCAAGGGCGCCCCACTGGTAGCGGGGGTCACTTCACGCCAAAACTTGATCACCCCCAATGTCAGCGCCAGCACTGCCCACAAGAAAATAGGTGCAAACATGCTCACCATGAGGTTGTGCGGGAAGATGGCGTAAAAGCCATTTTGGACTGGGCCGCCCCACAGCGTGCCATTGCTTTCAATCGCCAGCATCAAAAACAAACTGAGACTGACCGCCAAGGCCATCGACACCGTCAAACCATTGCGCTTGTAAAGCCCGCCCAGGGCCTTGGGCCAAGCGTAATCGGCATAGGTTTGGCCCCGCACGGTGGCCATCGACTTGGGCACATTGATGGCAAATTCGTGCGGTGGTGCGTATTGGCAAGCGTGCAAGCATGCGCCGCAGTTGTGGCACAAATTGGCCAGGTAGTGAATATCGGCTTTGCCAAATTCCAAGCGCCGCGTCATGGCTGGGAACACAGCACAAAACCCTTCGCAATAGCGGCAGCCATTGCAAATTTGAAGCTGGCGTGCCACTTCTTTTTCAGGGGCCGTTAAAAGAATTTCGCCACGGCCCAAAGCTTGAGCTTCTTGAGTGAGTTGTTGAAGTATTTGCATGATGTTCTATTTAAGCGCTAACGCGCGTGTCTCTGTCTGCGGTGCCCTGCATCACTTGCTGCGCCAAACGCGGCTCAGACTCAGAGATGCCCAATGCAGCACGGGCGGCTTGCTGGCCCGCAATTCGGCCAAATGCAGTACCAATGGTCATGCCAACGCCAGCGGTGTAGCCTTTGCCCAAAACGTTGCCCGCCATCATCTCTCCGGCCACAAACAAATTGGGACTTGGTTGATTCTGAAAACGTACAGCTGTGGTGTCGTCTGTTTTCAATCCCAGATAGGTGAATGTGACACCGGGCTTGACGGCGTAAGCATAAAAAGGCGCCGTGTCTAGCGGCAACGCCCAGTGTGTTTTGGCAGGGCTCACACCCTCGGTGTGGCAATCGTCTAAAACAGTATGGTCAAACCGGCCTGGCACACAGGCTTGGTTGTAGGCATTCATGGTGGCCATGAAAGTCTCGACATTGAGGCCAATCTTTTGAGCAAGCTCTGGCAGCGTTTGGGCCACCGTGCCTTCAAAGACGGGAGGCATGAAACGGCCAACGGCTTTGGCGTCCGAAATGGAGTAACCAATTTGACCTGCTTGCTGCGCAACCAGTCGGCCCCAAATGGCGTAACGCTTGGGCCAAAAGTCTTCACCTTCATCGTAAAAGCGCTCTGCATTTTTATTCACCACAACGCCCAAAGTGACGCAATCGATGCGCGTACAAATACCGCCGTCGTAAAGCGGCGCGCGCGCGTCAATGGCAACCATGTGCGCTTGCGTAGGATCGCTGATTTGATCGGCGCCGGCGTTCAGCATGAACTTGAGCAACGTCCCTTGATTGAATTTGGTGCCCCGAATTAAAAAATTGTCAGCGGGAAATTCACCTAGCTCGTTTTGTCCCCAAGCTTCACGCAGCCACGCCAAATTGGATTCAAAACCACCCGCCGCCATGACACATGTTTTGGCTGCAATGCGCTCTGTTCGAATGAGCTCGCCTGTGGCCGATTTGTGTCTCACGATGGCAGCTTTGAACACGCCGTTTTCCAGCTCTATTTCATGCACCTCAGCGTTGTACTGAATTTGAATGCCCTGTTTCTCGGCACTGCGGTAGTACGCATTGACCAGGGCTTTGCCGCCCCCCATGAAGAAGGCATTGGTGCGCGCCGTGTGAAGTGCACCCGACAATGAAGGCTGGAATCTGACGCCGTGCTTGAACATCCATGGTCTGCAGTGCTCAGAGTGACGAATGGCCAAACGCGCCAAGTGCTCGTTGGTCAAACCACCGGTAACCTTCAACAAATCTTGCCAAAATTCCTCTTCAGAATAAGCCTCGACCAACTCATCTTGGGGGGCATCGTGCATGCACCTCAAATTACGCGTGTGAATGGAATTGCCGCCGCGCCATTCGCGAGGCGCTGACTCCAACAGCATGACGCTTGCACCTGCTTCGCGCGCCATGAGCGCCGCACACAAAGCTGCGTTGCCGCCACCAATGACCAAAACATCCAGTGTCATTCAAGGACTCCAAATTTAAAATTGATAGCGGCGCAGTCCGCCATCGACAGGAATCACAGCGCCTGTGATGTAGCCGGCCAAGGGCGACGACAAGAAGGCCACCATGTTGGCCATGTCTTCGGGTTCGCCATATCGACCCACGGGAATTTCGTTGTCGCACTGCCACTGACGGTATTCTGGGCTGTAGTTGCGGAAAATTTGCTCAGAGTGAATACGGCCAGGCGGCAGGCAGTTCACGGTGATGCCGTGTGGGCCCACCATGCGAGACAAGCCTTTGGCCCAACTGTGAATGCCGGCTTTGGCGCAGAAAGCACCGTTCACGTGCTCGGGTTCGCTCTTGCCGGTGATGTTGATGATGCGGCCCCATTTGCGCGCAATCATTTGATCGATCAAGGCATCGGCCACTTGGCGTGGGCGGTGAAAGTTCAAGGTGATGGCTTCTTGCCAAGCTTCTTCGCTCACGTGCAAATCTTTGAAGCTGCGTGAGCCGCCGGCGTTGTTGACCAATATGTCCACGTGGCCCAGGCCTTGGATGGCAGCAGAAGTGAGTTTGGCCGCTGCGTCTTCTGAGTAGAGGTCAGACTCAATGATGACCGGGCGATGACCGCCAGCAGCCACAATTTCATCTGCCACTTCTTGCAACTTTTCTGTGCGACGCGCTGAAATGGCAAGCCTGACACCTTCGGCCGCCAATACCTTGGCAATGCCGCGACCGATGCCAACGCTTGCGCCAGTCACCAGCGCTGTTTTGTCTTTGAGTTGCAAGTCCATGGTGTCTCTCTCCAATCAGGGTTTTTGTGATGAATGACACTTTAACGCCTTCATCTGCACCAGGGACTCGATTGAAGGGATTGGGGTATCAAAAAAAGTGATACCCCATTTGGGCAGGCTCTATTTGGAGAGTTTCACCCTGGCGCCAGTCCAAATGCCCTGCGAGACCAACTGCTGAGCACAATCTTTGAGAACAACACGCGCGGCCAAAGCCACTGGCGAAAGCTCGTCTTCAGACAAGCTGCACAGCACATTGACACGCTGAACGTTGGCTTCAGAAATGCGGGCCATGTGAAACCTCTCGGCCGCATCTGGAAATCTGGCGACCGCAGCCCATGGCTGCAAAGTGGCGCCCAATCCAGCGTCTACCGCCTCCATGAGCAAGGCCAAAGAGTCAATCTCCAAAACCACATTGGGCACCAATTTGATCCTGGCAAAAGCTGCATCGAGTGTGCTTCTCAAGCCATGGGGGCCAGTTGGTAAGATGAGCGGCTCTTGCTTGAGCTGGCTCAATTTGAGGGTCTTTGCCATCTTGGCACTGGTATTTTTCTTGGCGCTGATAAAGAACAGTTCTTCCTCTAAGAGCGGCATCACGCTCCAGCGACGCGCTGTTTTCAAATCTGGACTGGGCAACAAGTGCGAGTCAAACAAGACAGCCAAGTCAAGCTGACGTGCATTCAACATGCTCGTCAAATGCCCGGAAAGACTTTCAACCATGTGCAGGCGAACATCGGGGTAGCGCTCCCTCAAGGCACGCATCAAGGGCATGCCCAACACTGCCGCGGTGGTGGGTGCCAAGCCCACACTGACGGTGCCCGACAAGCGTGACTCCTTGGCCGCACGCACCGCCTGCTCGGCATGCCTGAGAGTGAGTTGGGCTTCTCTAAAAAAAGCAACGCCCGCTTCGGTCGGCGTGACACCCTGTGGAGAACGCTGCAAAAGCCGAGTAGACAACTCGCTTTCTAGCTTGGTCATTTGCTGGCTGAGCGCAGATTGAACTAAATTCAAATCAAGGGCAGCGCGGCTGATACTGCCCAACTCGACCACTCTAACGAATGCACGCAACTGACGAAGTTCCATGGTTCGTCCTAAGCCCTTAACACAGTCAACAAATTAATGGGTGTCATGGCAGCATTGTGCCAGTGATGAAGCCGCGGGATCGATTTAACTTTGTGCCGTGCAGGGCGCTGCATCAGGCACGCCCAACTTGCGCAACATCCAACCCATAGGGCAGGTATTGGTGAAGCCGAACTGAAACAAATTGGCGCCCACAAATGCGGTGAATGCCAAAGCCCATGAGCTGACAAACAGCGGGCTGCCTTCAATGCCCAAGGCCAGCGAAGTCATGATAAATAATCCAGCAATGATGCGGATGTAGCGTTCAACAGTCATAAAGACTCCTTAGGTTTAAACAAAGAAAAATAGAGCACAGGAATGACCACCAGCGTGAGCAGTGTGGACACCAAAATACCAAAGATGAGCGACACAGCCAAGCCATTGAAGATGGGGTCGTCCAAAATAAAGAACGCACCAATCATGGCGGCCAAGCCCGTGAGCACAATGGGCTGCGCGCGCACCGCGGCCGATTGAATGACGGCTTCTTTGAAGTCCATGCCTTGCGCCACTTGCAACTCAATAAAGTCCACCAACAAAATGGAATTGCGCACAATGATGCCGGCCAACGCAATCATGCCAATCATGCTGGTGGCCGTGAACTGCGCATTCAACAAAGCATGACCTGGCATGACACCAATTAGGGTGAGCGGAATAGGCGCCATGATGACCAAGGGGGTGAGGTAGCTCTTGAACTGCGCCACCACCAGCAGATAAATCAAGATCAAACCCACACCATAGGCTGTGCCCATGTCGCGAAATGTTTCGTACGTGATTTGTGATTCACCATCCCACTTGACTGCGTACTCGCGGTAAGTGTCGCTGGGTTGTTGAATCCAATACTCGCCTATGTTGCCTTGTCCAGGCAGTGCCGCATCTTTCATGTTGGCACGAATGCCAAAGAGGCCATAAAGGGGAGAGTCTTGTGCACCAGCCATGTCACCCATGACATAACTCACAGGCAGCAAGTCTTTGGTGAACAGCGGTTTTTGAATCACTTCGGTTTTGATTTCCACCAACTCAGACAAAGGCACAAGCTGTCCATTGGCCGCACGCATGGGCATGGCCAACACCTCGTTCAAGCCCACCTGCGATTGCAGTGGCAGTTGCAAACGCACTGGCACGGGCATTTTGCTGCCGTCATTGCGCATGAAGGTGGCATCAACACCTTGCAAGCTACCCTGCACAGTTCGTGCAATGGCGCTAACGGGAATGCCCAGTGTTTCGGCACGTTGCGTTCGCACTTGCAACCACTGCCTTGGGGCGTCCACTTTGAGAGACGTGTCAACGCCCACAATGCCGGGTGTTTTGGCGAATGCTTTGGCCACGCTGGCAGCCAAGGCCTGACGACCAGCTTCATCGGGGCCATAGATTTCTGCCACCAGCGGACTCATGACCGGCGGGCCAGGCGGCACTTCCACCACTTTGATGTTGGCGCCATGTGTGGCCGCAATTTTTTCCAAAGCGGGGCGCAAGCGCTGTGCAATGGCGTGGCTCTTTTCAGAACGTTGCTGCTTGTCGACCAAATTGACTTGCAGGTCGCCTTGTTCGGCATCGGCACGCAAATAGTATTGGCGCACCAAGCCATTGAACGTAATGGGGCTGGCGCTACCGGCATACGACTGCACATCCAAGACTTCTTTTTGTTGCGCTAAGAATGTGCCCATCTCTTGTAAAGCTGCCGCGGTGTTTTCCAAAGGGGTGCCAGCAGGCATGTCGACCACGACTTGAAATTCGCTCTTGTTGTCAAAGGGCAGCATTTTCAGAATGACCCACTGCACACCGGCCAGTCCCACCGAAAGGGCCATGGCCAACAAGATGCCGCCGAAAAGTTTCCATCGCTGACGGCTGCTGTTTAAAAAGGGCCTTAAGATGCGGCCAAAAAACTCAGGCAAGCGTGCGGCAAAACCTGTGGCAGGCGCATGCGGTGTTTCCTTGCTTGATGCGTGACCGCCAACACCATGATGCGACTTCATCCACTTCAAAGCCAACCAAGGTGTGACGGTGAAAGCAATCAACAAAGACAGCGCCATACCCAAGCTGGCATTGATGGGAATGGGGCTCATGTAAGGGCCCATGAGGCCCGACACAAAGGCCATGGGTAGCAAAGCTGCAATCACGGTGAGGGTGGCCAAGATGGTGGGGCTACCCACTTCATCGACAGCTACAGGAATAATTTCTTTGAGCAATTTGCCAGGATACAGCTGCTGATGGCGGTGAATGTTTTCCACCACCACAATGGCATCGTCCACCAAAATACCAATCGAGAAAATGAGTGCGAACAAGCTCACACGGTTGAGTGTGAAGCCCCACGCCCAGCTGGCAAACAAGGTGGCGGTTAAAGTCATAATGACCGCACCGCCCACAATCACAGCTTCACGTTTGCCCAGTGCAAAACCCACCAGCAAAATAACCGAAGCCGTGGCAAAAGCCAACTTCTGAATCAGCTTGTTGGCTTTTTCAGCAGCAGTTTCGCCGTAGTCGCGGGTGATGGTGGCTTCGATGCCTTGCGGCAATACGGTGTTTCGCAACTGTTCAACGCGTGCGCGTGCAGCGCGGGCCACATCGACGGCGTTTTCACCGGGCTTTTTGGTCACCGTGAGGGTTACGGCGGGGTACATCTGGCCCTTCAAATCGACTTGTGAAGAACCTGGTAAATAGCTCACGTATTGCTGCGCTTGTTGTGCGCCTTCTTCAATCTGCGCCACTTCTTTCAAGTAGATGGGCTTGCCAGTATGGACGCCCACCACCACATCGGCCACATCTTGGGCTGATTCAAAAAAGTTGCCTGTTTCAATGTTGATGCGCTGTCCGGCAGGGTTGTGGGGGTTTATCACATGGCCAGAAGGCGCTATTGAATTGGCGCCCGCCAATGCGGCCTGAACACCCAGCAAGTCAAGCCCTCGTTCGCGCAATCGAGTAGGGTTCAAGTTCACTTGCACCGCCCGACCTGGGCCGCCGATGGTTTGCACCTCGCGGGTGCCCTTGACTTGCTTCAAATCCATTTCGAGACTGCGCGCCACGCTCTCTAACTCCAAGGCCGAAGGTGCATCTTTGCCCCACAAAGTGACCGCCAGCACAGGCACATCGTCAATGCCTTTGGGTTTGACAATGGGTGGCAAGGTGCCCAGGTCACGCGGCAACCAGTTTTGATTGGCATTGAGCACATCGTACAAACGCACCAAGGCTTCGGTGCGCGGTACGCCTACTTTGAATTGAACCGTCAACACTGCTATGCCAGGGCGCGACACAGAATAGGTGTGCTCAATGCCCGCAATCTGACCCAGTACTTGTTCTGCTGGCCGCGCTACTTTGTTTTGAACATCTTCGCTGCTGGCACCCGGAAAAGGTATCAGCACATTGGCCATGGTGACATTGATTTGCGGCTCTTCCTCGCGCGGTGTGACCAACACGGCAAACAAACCCATGAGCAAGGCCACGATGGCCAGCAAAGGTGTGAGCGCGTTACTTTGAAACTTGGCCGCGAGTTGTCCTGCAAAGCCAAAGCTGCTTTGTCCTGATGGCTGTTCTGGCTGATTATTTGGCGACATGTGCACCTCTCATGCCGGCTTGTATGGCATCCACAGCAATCAAGTCGCCATCTTTAAGGCCCGCCCAAATTTCAACACCAGCGCCACCATGGTCTGCGCCCAAGCGCACCAATTTCATGGCAAAGCCATTTTCTTGCGCGACATACACGGCCGTAATTTCACCTCGGCGCAAGATGGCTGATTTGGGCACCAAGCCTTTGGCTTGCGCGGCGCCAGCTATTCGCACTTGAACTTGCTGACCCGGCGATACATTCACGGGCATCCCAGTCCGGGGCAAATCCAATTTGATGCCAATGGTTTGACTGATGCCATCGGCGTTAGGCATGATTTGCATTGCCACAGGCTTGATGGTTTCTGGTCCCGATTGAATTTGAATGTCACTGAGCTTTGGCAACGCGCTTTTCTGCGACGCTGGCCATTGCAACACTACGCGCAAGGGTTGCGGCGCATAGACGGTCATGAGCGGTTTGCCTGGCATGGCCAAGTCGCCTGCTTGTGCAGATGTTTCTAAAACCCACGCATCGTAGGGCGCTGTGACTTTGGAAAACGTCTGTGTCACTTAGGCTTGCGCAGTGGCTGCACCTGCACTTTCGCGGCCTGCTTGGGCAGCTTTGTATTGCGCCTCTGCCAAGTCCAAAGCCGCCGAACTGACAAAGCCCTGTTTCTTTAGGTCTTCTGTGCGTTTCAATGCAATTTGCAGCTGACGCAGCTCGGCGTCGCTTTGTTGCAATTGCGCTTGACTTCGAAGCACACCCGTTTGCGTTTCTCTGTCGTCGATAGTCGCCAGCACTTGACCGGCCCTCACGCGATCACCCGCCTTGACATTCAGACTAAGCACTCGGCCTGAAATTTGTGACGACAAGGTGCTTTGCATCACCGCTTCAACCACCCCGTCAATGTCACTGTAATTGGCGACAGACTTTTGGCCGGCTGAGATGACCTTCACAGCCGGTCCGGTTGGAGCAGCTGTGTGTTGCGCAAGTGCAGTGGCTGCACCCATGACCAGACTCACGGCCATGGCTGCGCTCCAAATTAAGGGGTGTGATGCGTTTGCAAATTTCTTTTTCATGTCGTCTCCAACGAAAATGGCATCTTAACATATACCCCATGGGGTATAAAAGTGGTCGCAAAAAAAGCCTGTAGGACTTACAGGCTTCAAAGGTGGTTTGGCTGCGAATGCAGCTTAAAACGGAATGTCGTCGTCCATGTCGTCAAAACCACTGGCAGGCTTGGCGGCGGGTTTGCCGGCAGGCGCACTGGCAGCGGGGCGCGGCGCGGCGGCCGGGCGACGTGCAGGTGCGCCACCCTCTTCATCACCACCACTGGGGCCGCCCATCCCTTCACGGCCGCCCAGCAATTGCATTTCGGTGGCAATGATGTCGACCGTGTTTTTCTCGACGCCGGCCTGGTCGGTGTACTTGCCGTATTTCAGGCGGCCTTCAATGTAGATGGGGCGACCTTTTTTGACATACTCGCCAGCGATTTCGGCCAAACGGTCGTAAAAAGTAACGCGATGCCACTGCGTGTCCTCAACGGTTTCGCCAGACGTGCGGTCTTTGCGGCGGCTGGTGGTGGCAATGCTGATATTGGCCACGGCCTGACCGGAGGGCAGGTAGCGAATTTCGGGGTCACGGCCGCAGTTGCCGATCAGAATGACTTTGTTGACGGATGCCATGTTTGTTTCCTTGAAATCTCTTGCGATGAACAGCTGCAATTATGCTTGCTAGCGGGTGGGTGCTTCAATGGGTTCCATGAACCATGCAACCAAAAGCCAGACCAGAGTGGCAACGCCACAAACCCCAAATAAAACCTGCGCGCCACCTGATTTCATGAGGGCGCCGCCTACCGCGCCCCCCACAAAAAAGCCCAAGGACTGCAAGGTATTGTAAAAACCCATGGCCATGCCACGTGCATGCGGCGGCGCACCCCGAGAGGCGATGCTGGGCTGACAGGCCTCCAAGATGTTGGAGGCGGAAAAGAAAATACACAAAATAGCGGCAATGCACCACAAATTGGGTGAACCGCCAGCCACCAAGGCCAAGCTGAACAAGACCAGCGCGATGACTATGGCTGAGCTTAGGAAGACGGCGCGCAGATAGCCTTTTCTTTCAAGCGGAAAGAGCGTTTTGCCCATGACCAAAAATCCAAACAACACGGCTGGAAGATAAATCCACCAATGGTGCTCTTTGGGCAAGCCAGCATCCACCATCATTTGCGGCACTGCAACCCACATGGCCAAAAGAACGCCGTGCAGCACAAACACCCCCAAATTGTTGCGCAGCGAGGGGACGTGTGTCAGAACCTCCTTCAAACTGCCTTTGGGCACCGCCGTTTTCTGGACAGGCTCGGGCGGCACGCCCCAAATAACCACGGCCACACCGCCGAAAGCCAGCAGGCCTGTCAGCACGAACAAGCCTGGCAAACCCGCGATGGCATTGAGAGCAGGGGCCAAAATCAAGGACAACGCAAACATGAGGCCGATGCTGGCCCCCACCAAGGCCATGGCCTTGGTTCTGACCAAATCACGGGTTTGGTCCGCCAACAAAGCGGTCACAACCGCAGAGACTGCGCCCGCCCCCTGCAAAGCTCGCCCAATGAGCACGCCATACAAACTATCGGCTGCTGCCGCCCAAAAGCTGCCCACCGCCAGAATCAGCAGGCCAAACACAATCACTTTTTTGCGGCCAATCTTGTCGGAAGCCGCCCCAAACGCCAATTGCAGGGCCCCCTGTGTGAGGCCATAAATGCCCATGGCCAAACCCACAAGGGCAGGATCATCGCCCCCAGGGTAATGCGCAGCCTCCAGGGCAAATACAGGCAATACCAAGAACAAACCCAGCATGCGCAAGCCATAAATGGCCGCCAATGAAATACTCGAGCGCTTTTCCAAGGAGGTCATGAGCGAGGCATTCAAAGCCTCTGCGGGCTCAGAAGGCGAAACAGGGCTAGGGTTGGGTGATGCGTTCATAAATATAGGCGAGACCCCCGATTGTCCCCGATTCCAAAAGGTATCTCAAAACCCGATTTTCTCCGGTGGGGTTGGGCAGAAAGGCTGAAGGCGCCTTCCTCATACTGGGGTACCAGAAATCGTTCAGCCGCCTTCAGCCTTTCTGCTCAACTTCGAGGGCTGATAAGCCCAAAGCCTCCAACAAACTTTCATTTTTAACGGTAATATTCGTCCGTTCAGATTTTTAGCAACTTCATTGGAGATTTTATGAAACAAACTAACCGCCGCGTTTTCATGATGCAAGTGGCATTGGGTGGTACAGCCTTGGCTGCACAACAAGCCATGGCCCAAGCCATGGTGAACGAAAAAGACCCGCAAGCTGCTGCATTGGGTTATGCCGCCGACACCACCAAAGTTGACGCGAAGAAATTCCCCAAGCACGCCGCTTCACAAAAATGCAACAACTGCGCTTTGTACCAAGCCAAGGCCACTGATCCTGCTGGCGGTTGCCCCTTGTTTGCTGGCAAGCAAGTCCACGGCAATGGCTGGTGCTCAGCTTGGGCCAAGAAAGCCTAAGTTCAGGCTTTTTCAAAGCACACCTCAAAAAGCCAGCACTTGCTGGCTTTTTTTGTTTCAACCCACCTCTCAGTGGTTCTGTTGAACCAGCTCAGCAGACAGACTGCCCTTCTTTAGCGATAATCGAGGGTTTTGTCTGGCACCTCGATTTTGAACGCACCCAACGCCCCCGCAAGTCTCACTGCACTGGAAACTGCCAGGGAGAAAGTTCGTCTGTTGGAAGCCGCCCTGCAAGCAGCGCGCTTAGAAGCCGGCATGCCAAACACCCAAAGCATCCAAGAAACCCAAGGCACCAAAGACGCCAAGGATGGGGCCTACTTGGCCAGCGCGCTTCGCCAAACTCACATCAGCGTTCGCGGTGCCCGCACGCACAACCTCAAAAACATCGACCTCGACATTCCACGCAACCAACTGGTGGTGATCACCGGCTTGAGCGGCTCCGGCAAATCAAGTTTGGCCTTTGACACCTTGTATGCCGAAGGTCAACGTCGGTATGTTGAAAGCTTGTCGGCCTATGCGCGACAGTTTTTACAACTGATGGACAAGCCCGATGTCGATTTGATTGAGGGCCTGTCACCTGCCATCTCCATTGAGCAAAAAGCCACCAGTCACAACCCGCGATCTACCGTGGGCACCGTCACAGAAATTCACGACTACCTGCGCTTGCTGTTTGCACGCGCGGGCACGCCCTATTGCCCTGATCACAACTTGGCATTGCAAGCGCAAACCGTCAGCCAAATGGTCGATGCTGTTTTAGAACTGCCCGAAGATACGCGCCTCATGATCGTGGCGCCCATTGCGCGCGAACGCAAAGGCGAGTTTGAGAAAGTCTTTGAGCAGATGCAAGCCCTGGGTTATGTGCGCTTTCGCATCAATGGCGAAACCTTTGAAGTGGAAAATTTGCCCACGCTCAAGAAAACCGAAAAACACGACATCGATGTGGTGGTCGATCGTCTCAAAATTCGCCACGAAGCCGAAGCTCCTGCGCGCGATGCATTGCGCCAGCGCATTGCCGAAAGTTTTGAAGCAGCACTCCGGTTGGCAGAGCAACGCGCCGTGGCCGTCGAAATGGACACCGGCAAAGAGCACATGTTCAACGCCAAGTTTGCGTGTCCGGTGTGCCATTACTCAATTGCTGAACTTGAGCCGCGCTTGTTCTCGTTCAACTCGCCCATGGGTGCTTGCACCACGTGCGATGGTTTGGGCACCACTGAAGTATTTGACATCGACCGCGTGGTGGCATTTCCTTCTTTGAGCTTGGCCAGTGGCGCCATCAAAGGCTGGGATCGTCGCAATGGTTTTTATTTCAGCATGCTCGAAAGCTTGGCCAAGCATTATGCGTTTGATGTGGAAGCGCCTTTCGAATCACTGACAGAAACTGTGCGAAACAGTATTTTGTGGGGCTCGGGCGAAGAAGACATCAAGTTCAGTTACATCATGGAGTCTGGCGCATCGAAGGGCAAAAAAGTTTCCAAAAAACACCCCTTCGAAGGCATCATTCCCAACCTCACAAGGCGCTACAAAGAAACTGACTCCAGCGTGGTGCGCGAAGACCTTGCACGCATGCGCAGTCACCACGCTTGCTCCGATTGCAAGGGCACGCGTTTGCGGCGCGAAGCACGTCATGTGCGGGTAGGCGAGGGCCCACAAGCGCGCGCCATTTATGAAGTCAACCACGTCACTTTGGGTGAAGCTCAAACCTACTTTCAAAGCTTGAAACTGCATGGTGCCAAAGCTGAAATTGCCGACAAAGTGGTGAGCGAAATTGGCTCTCGTTTGAAATTCTTGAACGATGTGGGCTTGAACTATTTAAGCCTCGACCGCAGTGCCGACACATTGTCTGGCGGCGAAGCACAGCGTATTCGCTTGGCCAGCCAAATTGGCTCCGGCCTGACGGGTGTGATGTATGTATTGGACGAACCCAGCATCGGTTTGCATCAACGCGACAACGACCGCCTCATTGGCACGCTCAAGCATTTGCGCGATATTGGCAACAGCGTGTTGGTGGTCGAACACGATGAAGACATGATTCGCGTGGCCGACCATGTGATTGACATGGGGCCGGGTGCAGGCGTGCACGGCGGCCGTGTGATGGCGCAAGGGACTTGCGCCGATATTTTGCAAGCACCCGATTCTTTAACGGGTCAATATTTGTCGGGTCGCAAAGCCATCGAAGTGCCTGCCAAGCGCCACGCACCTGGCAAAGAATTCATTGAAATTGTGGGCGCCACAGGTCACAATTTGAAAAATGTGCGCGCTGCATTTCCTGTGGGCTTGCTCACCTGCGTCACGGGTGTTTCAGGTTCTGGCAAATCCACCTTGGTGAACGAAACTTTGTACACCGCTGCGGCGCGCAGCATTCATCGCGCGCACGACGAGCCTGCCGCCCACGAAGACATTTTGGGGCTCTATCACTTTGACAAAGTGATCAACGTTGATCAGTCGCCCATTGGCCGCACACCGCGCAGCAACCCGGCCACCTACACCGGCTTGTTCACTCACATTCGCGACCTCATGACCGAAGTGCCTGCAGCACGTGAGCGCGGTTATGGGCCGGGTCGCTTTAGTTTTAACGTCAACGCTTCAAACGGTGGCGGACGTTGTGAAGCTTGCCAAGGCGACGGCATGGTGAAAGTGGAAATGCACTTCTTGCCCGATGTGTATGTGCCTTGCGATGTGTGCCATGGCCAACGTTACAACCGCGAAACGTTGGAAATTTTGTACAAGGGCAAAAACATTGCCCAAATGCTCGACATGACCGTTGAGGCGGCCCACGAGTTCTTCAATGCCGTACCCGCTATAGCGCGCAAGTTGCAAACGCTGCTCGATGTGGGCTTGAGCTACATCCGCTTGGGCCAAGCGGCCACCACCTTGTCTGGCGGTGAAGCACAGCGCGTGAAGTTGGCTCTGGAATTGTCCAAGCGCGACACGGGTCGCACTTTGTACATCTTGGACGAGCCCACCACCGGTTTGCACTTTGCCGACATTGCTTTGCTGCTCAAAGTGTTGCACCAACTGCGCGATGCGGGCAACACCATTGTGGTGATTGAGCACAACTTGGATGTGATCAAAACCGCAGATTGGGTGATCGACATGGGCCCGGAAGGGGGCTCCGGTGGCGGTACGGTGGTTGGAGTGGGTACGCCCGAAACACTGGCGCAAAATCCTGCCAGCTTTACCGGCCGTTACTTGAAGCGCTTGCTTGAAAAATAAATCGTCCTGAGCGCATTTGCATCAGGACACAGCGTCGCTTCAGTCTTGGGCTGCAGCTCTCAAAAGGTCACGCGTACGGATGGCTTCTTGGCGCGCGGCTTGCGCAAAATCATTACCCGATGACGCATACAAAATAGCCCGCGATGAACTCACAATGACCGCACCGGTGGTAGCCCCTTTGCTCTGGCGGTAACCAGCCTTGATGGTGGCTACAGCGTCGCCGCCTTGCGCACCCACACCGGGAATGAGCAAAGGCAAAGTAGGCGCCAAACTGCGCACACGTTCAATTTCAGCAGGGTAGGTGGCACCTACCACCAAGCCTAACTGGCCACTCACATTCCAAGGGCCTTGCGCTAACTTGGCAATGTGTTCGTACAGCAAGGGCTGGCCCTCCACAGAAGCCAAGCGCTGGTTCTGCAGATCATCTCCGCCAGGGTTAGACGTACGGCACAGCAAAAAAGCGCCCTTGCCATGGTGCTTTAAATAGGGCTGCACTGAATCAAACCCCATGAAGGGCGACAAGGTAACGGCGTCTGCGCCGTAACGCTCAAAGGCTTCTTTGGCATACTGCTCTGCAGTCGCACCAATGTCGCCCCGCTTGGCATCCAAAATGACGGGCACATGGGGCACGTTGCGGCGCATGTGCTCCATCAATTTTTCCAATTGATCTTCAGCCCGATGCGCTGCAAAGTAGGCAATTTGGGGTTTGAATGAGATGGCCAAATCGGCTGTGGCATCGACAATCTGCGCGCAAAAATCATAGATCTTGCTGGCGTCGCCTTTCAGGCCGGCGGGAAACTTGTTGGGTTCAGGATCGAGGCCCACACACAACAGGGAGCCGTTTTGGCGCTCGGCGCCTTGCAGTTGTTCTAAGAAGGTCATGTTGCGATTTTAAAGGCTCAAACCGCCAGACTCAAACTCACAGCCTATTGCGGCATTTCGCACTAAGATCGACCCCATGCATTCACTCACAACACGCCAATGGGTTCTCTTGGTGCTTCTCACCTTGGTTTGGGGCCTGAACTGGCCTGTTTTGAAGCTGGGTGTCACGGGTTATCCGCCTTTGACCTTTCGCATGCTTTGCTTGCTAATTGGCACACCCATCTTGGGCTTGGGCCTTTTGGCCATGAAGGTTCCTTTTCGAGTTCCGCGGCAATACTGGCGTGAGTTGTTGGTCTTGGCCATTTTCAACATGTTCATTTGGCATGCCTTGATCATTTTGGCCGTGCAGTATTTGTCCAGCGGCAGATCGGCCATTTTGGGCTACACCATGCCCATCTTCTCAGCCCTGATTGGGGCCTTCATTTTTCAAAACCAACTCTCCAAGCGCGCTTGGGGTGGGGTGTTTGCAGCAGCCCTGGGGGTTCTGCTGTTGCTTTGGCATGAGTTGTCCAATCTCTCTGGCAAACCTGTGGGCGTTTTGTTGGCCTTGATCTCTGCCAGCACTTGGGCTTTGGGCACCCAATTGATGCGCCGAACCACCATTCCATTGCCAACCCTCACCTTGTCTTTTTGGATGACCGCCTTGACCACCCTGGTGATGATGGTCTTGGCATTTGTTTTTGAATCAGACAGGTGGCAAGAGCCAAGCCCCGCACACTGGGCCGCCATTCTCTTCAACGCCTTCTTGGTGTTTGGCTTTGCGCACGCCGCTTGGTTTTATTTGGCGCGCGGCTTGCCGCCCGTGGCTTCCACATTGAGTGTCATGATGATTCCTATTTTGGGGGTGTTCAGCGGCGCATGGGCCCTGAATGAAATACTTCATTGGCAAGACTGGGCGGCGATGGCTCTCATGGTTGTCTCGATTGCCAGCGTGTTGTGGCCATCACAAGCTGCCAGTCTTGCCCCAGCTGAAGACGCCAAAAAGGCTTAAGCCTTGAAGCGGCTCAAGTGCTGCTTGAAGGCACCAAGCTGGCTGCCAAACACAAATCGGCCCAAGCTTTGGCCTTGTCAGCTTGATTGCGAAGCAAATAGGCTGGCGGATAAGTGACCACCACAGGAACACCCTGAAAGCTTTGCACTTGCGAGCGCAATTTGCCCAAGGGCTCTGCACTTTGCAACAAGGCCAAGGCCGCCGTTCTGCCCATGGCCAAGATCACTTTGGGCTGGACCAGTGCCACTTGCCGCGACAAATAATGGGCGCAATGCGACACCTCAATGTGACTGGCATTGCGACCTGAAGGGGTTCGACATTTCAGCGCATGGGTTAAATAAACTTGGTCCCGTGTGAGGCCCAGTGCCTTCAACATGTTGTCAAGCAATTGGCCCGCGGGGCCTGCAAAGCTGCGTGCATCCTTGTCTTCTTCCTCACCTGGCGCATCGCCCACAATGAGCCAATCTGCTGAAACGAAGCCGTCTCCCATAATGGCTTGCTGGCGAGACTGACTCAAGCCACAGCTTGTGCAAGAGGCAACCGCCGACTGCAGTTGCGCCCAATCCATGTTGGCAATGCCCGCTGGCAATTGCGACACATCGACAATGGGAATCGACAGCAATTGCGGTGCAATGCTTTGAGAGACTGGCGCCACTTCTGTTGCTGCTTCTGTTGCTACTTCAGGCAAGGCCGGCGCTGTTTTGGGCATCCAAACGCGCACACCCATTTCCGCCAAAATGGCGCGTTGGCGCTCGTCCAATTCAAAACGCGTCGCGTGGTCGTTCATCGAAACTTTGGTTCTTGCGTCATGGCTTAAATTTTGAGGGGCATGCTCATCACCACCGCAGACTCTCGTGTGGTCCGCCCAGCAGGATAGTAATCTTTTCTCACGCCCACTTGCTGAAACCCAAAACTTTTGTACAAATTCAAGGCGGGTGTATTGCTTTCACGCACTTCTAGCCACAGCCAAGTTGCGCCATGGGCTTGTGACCACAAGCTCAACGATTGCATCAAACAACGTGCCCAGCCTTGCCGCTGAAAAGCGGGCGCAACGGTGATGTTGAGCAAGTGAACCTCGTCAATGACCTGCATGGCCACAAAGTAGCCAACCAGCTGATCTTCTGCGACCAAACGGTGCGCGACATACCCAGCCTTCAACGCATCTTTGAAATTGCCCAGTGTCCAGGGATGGCTGTAAGCGGTTTGCTCCATGGCCACCACGGCTTGCAAATCGGCTTCGGTCATGGTGAGCAGCTGCACCTTGAGCTCAGGCGTCAACATTTGTTTAAGCTCTGACGGCCACAGGTTCATGGAGCGGGGAGGCTGGTTTTGGCCAGTTTGATGGCATCTCGTTCTGCGGTGGTTTGTGCCACTTTGTCGCGAACGTAAAGGGGCTGAACCCCCTCAGGGGCAAGCGCTTGTTGACTCAACCACAGGGCGGGCGCCATGCGCAACAAGGCCAAAGCATGCGGCACAGCAGCCACGCAGCGCACGGGGGTACCCATTGCTTCAAATTCTTGCAAAGGAAAGCGGTCTTTGTAAACCTCCAGGCCATTGCCAGCCAACACCAAATTGGGCAAGCGCAATTGGCTTAGCTTGGCTGCCATCGCTTCGGGTGGTCCCACTTGCAAGGGCTGCACAGATGTCCATTGTGCAGAGGCAGCATGCCACGCATAAACGCCCACGTATACCTCACTCATTCTTGCATCCATCACGGAAGCAACGTGCACATCTTGTGAAGAATGGAAAGGCAAATTGTGCTGCGCGCCAACAATCGCTTGCCTTGCATCTTCCGCCACCGCCTTCAAACTGTCGACCGGAATGACCTTCAAGTTGGCGCCCAAAGCAAGACCTTGTGCAACGGCGCATGCTGTTCTAAGACCTGTGAAAGAGCCTGGGCCTTGGCCAACCACCAACGCTGTCAAATCAGTGAGTTGCAATTGAGCTTGCTCAAGCAGAAGGTGAATGGTGGGGATCAATTGTGCTGAGGCATTGGCACCGCCAACGCCATGGTGATGCCAGCTTGCATCGCCATGCGACAAAGCCACCGACATCATGTCGGTGCTGGTGTCAAAGGCTAAAAATTTCCAAGCTTCTGTCATTGCGTCACAGTTTTCAATGGGGGGATTTGACCATGGCTTGCCGCACGCCAAACAAAATACCGCCCGTCACCAGAGTCAAACCCACCCCCAAATTCCAAGACAAGGGCTCGCCCAAAAATATCACCGCGCCCAATGCAGACAAGCCTGGCACCAGCGCTGTGATCATGGTGGACTTCACAGGGCCAAAAGTGCGAATCATTTGCGTGAAGGTGATGCCTGAAATGACCACCGAGCCGACACCTTGAAAGGCCACTTGAAAGAGAATTTCAGACCACGCAGCTTGTGTCAAGTGGCTTGTGAGTAGATTGAGATTGACCAGCAAGGCGTATGCGGGCACAAAACTCACTAGCGCAAAAGCGGTAATGGCCATGGTTGCCCGCACCGCATCCAAACCATATCGACGCACCGTGACGCTGTAGGCCGACCAACACAAAGCAGCGGCCATGAACAGAAGGTCACCTATCCAAACATCGCCGCCTTCAAAAGCTTGCAGCAAACTCATGCCGCCCACCAAAATACCACCGCACACAATCATGATCAAACCGATGGCGCGGTTCATGCCAATTTGCTCGCGCAAAAAAAGCCACATCAGCAAAGTGGTCCAAAGCGGCAAACTGCCTGGCAACAGCACAGAGGCGTGAGCTGCAGGCGCATAAAAAAAACCAATGTAGGCCATCAACGAATACAACAAGCCGCCAAACATGCCCGCCTGTACGGTAATGCGGAATGGCAATGGCGACAAGCCCCACAAGGAGCCAACTTTTTCGCCGCGCTGCCTGGCTTCGCGCATGAGCCACCATGCCCACGGCAGTAAAACACTGCTAGCGCCCAAAATACGGGCGCACGCGATGTCCAAAGGCAAGAGCCCATGCGATGCCGAGGCCCGAGCCACAATGATGAAAGAGGACCAGATAAGAACGGTGATGACGGCCGCCAAAAGGCCAATGGTGCGTTGAGACAATGCCATGTCCCAATGATACGTCCTGTCTTTGGCTAAGGCGTTGAAGGCGCAAAAAAGCTGTGCGCCAAGAAACCCATGCGCCAACACAGAAGGGCGCTAGACTTCTGGCATGCGCGCACCTTGCTTTCAGCATTTTCTTCAAATGGTATTGGCTCTGGCCCTGCTCTTGGCAGGCCCTGGCTTGGCCTTTGCAGCCAAACCTCATGCAGCGCAAGTTGAAAAGTCACCGCTGCCAGCGCCTGTTGCTCAAGCCTTCAAACAAGCCAATGTGCCTTTGAGTGCCGTCAGCATCATGGTGACACCGCTGAGCAATGCATCCGCCAACGCGCCCCCTCCCAAGCCTCGTTTGAGTCTTCATGCCAACGCAGAGATGAACCCTGCCTCGGTCATGAAACTCATCACGACTGCTGCAGGCTTGTCGCTTCTAGGCCCCGACTTCACTTGGCGCAACAAAGTTTTTATCGATGGCCCCGTCAAAGATGGTGTCTTGCAGGGCAACTTATTTTTGAAGGGAAGTGGCGATCCCAAATTGGTCCTTGAACGGCTTCAAGCTTTGCTTCAAGATGTGATGGCCAAAGGCATACGCGAAGTCAAAGGCGACATCATTTTGGACAGCAGTGTGTTTGATCTGCCCGCCAAAAATCCTGCCAGCTTTGACGATGAGCCACTTCGGCCCTACAACGTAGCGCCGCAAGGTCTGTTGTTGAACTTCAATGCCATGCTGTTCAAGTTCACACCCGATGCCGCACGCAGCGAGGCCAAAGTGGAGAGTGAGCCGCCGCTGGCCAATGTGCTGTGGCCAAGCAGCGTGCCATTGTCAGCAGGCCCGTGCCAGGATTGGCGCACCCAACTTCGCGCCGACTTCTCTCAAGCCGATAGCGTGCGCTTCAATGGCGCCTACCCCAAAGCATGCGGAGAGCAAAAGTGGCCCGTGGCTTACGTCGATCCGCAAAGCTTTGCACCTCGGATGGTGCAAGCCATGTGGCGTCAAGCGGGTGGACTGCTCAAGGGCCAGGTTCGCCATGGCAGCGCGCCTGCAAACGCTTCGCTGTGGCATGAAGCACAGTCACTGCCCCTGACCGACATCGTGGCAGACATCAACAAGTTTTCCAACAACGTGATGGCGCAACAACTTTTTCTGACGCTCTCCAGCCAGCAAGACAGGGGCAACTTTGCGGCTTCCCGGCAGACCGTTTTGAAGTGGTGGTCGCAGAACTTAAAAGGCCAGAGCCTGCCGGTGCTAGACAACGGCTCTGGGCTCTCTCGCGAAGAGCGCAGCAATGCGCAAGCCCTCAGCGCCTTGCTGCATTTGGCAGCCCAAAGTCCCTACGCAACAGCTTTGCAAAACTCTTTGGCAATTGCTGGCGTGGATGGCACCGTGGTCCGTTTGAAAGACCGGCAACCCAACTCAGTTGCCATTGGGCGAGCGCTTCTCAAATCTGGCAGCCTGCGAGATGTGGCTTCTTTGGCCGGCTACGTTGACGGCTTGAGTGGCAAACGCTATGTCTTTGTGGTCATCGTGAATCATCCCAATGCCAATGCCGCTCGTCTCGCCTTCGACCGCTTGCTTGAATGGACCGTTAAGGATGAGAAAAAGTCTTAGGCCAGGGGGGTACTTACCCCCTCACCGCCTCGCTTGGACCTGCTTAAGATGAAACACAAAAGAACGAGCGTTCTTTTTCAATGCGTCTTTTATCAGATCAAAACAAGTCATACAAAGAGGTGAAAGATGAAATCCATAAAGTGGAAACTTGCACTACTGGCTACTGCTACTGCTGCTATTGTGGCGGGTTGTGGTGGTGGTAGTGCCGATTCAACCAGCCAGCGCGCGGGAATCACATCGGTCAAAGTCATGGGCGACAGCCTGTCCGACAGCGGCGTTTTCAAAGGTATCCCAGGTTTCGGCCGCATGTTCTCTGTGCAAGACAGCGCAAGCGAACCCAACACGATCTGGACGGAGCGCATTGCAGCCTTGCTTGGCACACCTCAGCTGTGCAATTTTTTCAAATCCACTGGCACCTCCTTCATTCCTAATTCTGTGACGGGCTGCACCAGTTTTGCCGTGGGCGGTGGCCGCATCAACAACTTCAACCCTCTCACCGGTGCAGGCAACTCACCCCTCTCCATCCCCTTTCAATTTCAAACGGCCAGCGCTGCCGGCAATTACAAAAGCTCCGACTTGTTTCTCGTGGCTGGCGGCGGCAATGACGCGGCCGATTTAGTGACTGCTTATTTGGCAGCCGGTACCGATGGCGGCGTTGGTTTTGCTCGCATGGCAGGGACTTTGCTTCCCCCAGCCACATTGAACCCCTTGTTAGCCGGAGGTCAAACTGGTCTAGCACAAGCTGGTGGCCTTTACATGGTGGCCTTGGCCGACATGTTTTATGGCAGCATCAAAAACATGGCTTTAGACAAAGGCGCTGAGAAAGTCGCTGTTCTGAACATGCCTGGCATTACCAACACGCCTCGCTTCCAGATGGCCCTGGCGGGCGTTGCGGCAGCATATGGTGGTGGTATTGCAGGCGCTACGGCGCGCAGCCAAGCCGAAGCCTTGTTCAAGTCTTGGGTTGAGGCTTTCAACGCCAAATTGGCGACCAATGTCGCTGGCGACAAGCGCATCGTTTTGGTTGACTTCTACACAGGCTTCAACGATCAACTTGCCAACCCTGCGCAATATGGCTTGACCAACGTCACCACGCCAGCCTGCCCACCCGTGCGGGATGCCCAAGGCCAACTGGTCCTGTCAGGTGGACTGCCAACCTACAACTTCCAAACCTGTACAGCGGCTGCGCTTTCAGCCATGACACCGCCGTCTGGCGCAACCGGCGGGGCCAACTGGTGGCAAACCTATGCCTTCTCCGATGGCTTCCACCCCTCACCCTTGGGCTACCAGTTGCTCAGCCAATTGGTTGCAAAGTCTTTGGCCACAGCAGGTTGGCTGTAATTTAAGCAAAGGAGAAACACCATGAAAACTAAATTCTGCTTTGCGCTTTCAGCGATCACTGCACTCACTTCACTGGCTATGTGCACCTCTGCCCAAGCACAATCACAAGGAAGCTGGCTGGTTCGGGGTGGCATCATGCAACTTGCACCTCAAGTGAAAAGCGGCACGCTTTCTGCGCCGACTTTGCCTGGCGCGCAAACAAGCGTGAGCAACAGCACGCAAATTGCGGGCGGCGTCACTTACATGCTGACCAACAGCGTGGCCATTGACCTGCCTTTGGCCTTGCCCTTCAAGCACAACCTGTATGGTGCTGGCAGCATTGCCGGTGTGGGCAAAATTGGTGACACCAAAGCCATTCCTGCCACGGTCATGGTGCAGTATCGTTTTGGTGAAGCCGGCGCCTTGTTTCGCCCTTATTTAGGTCTGGGCATCACCTATGCCAAGTTTGACGGCGAGCACTCAACGGCTACGTTGTCTGCCCTCACAGGTGGCACACCCCAAAACCCCACCACGCTCTCGATTCAATCCAAATTTGCACCCACCCTGCAATTTGGCGGTTCTTACAAAATAGATGAGCGTTGGTTTGTCGATGGTGCCATTACCAAAACGCCACTGAAAACACGCAACACTTTGTCGACAGGCCAAACCTTAGACATTGAACTCAACCCCATTGGCATAAGCTTGGGTGTGGGTATGCGCTTCTAAAACTGCTCTCGCAAAAAAAGCACCTTTCGAGGTGCTTTTTTTGGCTTCAAGCGGCCGCCCTTTGAAGCCGATCACGTACCCCTTCCCATTCAGGTGTGTCGGGTGGCATCTCAATCCAAATGGTGCGCACGCCTCGTGCGTCAAAGTCGCGCAGCACGCCAAACACATCGTGTGCAGCCTGCCTTGCATTGGCCGGCATGGCGCGCCAAAACAAGCCGCCGCCCATCAATTCTGGTGAAGGTTTTTGAACAGACCACAAGCCCAAGTTTTGGGTGTGTGGCCCCAAGGCCTCCAATGCCTTTTGCCAATCCATCGTGCTCATGAGTCGCACTTTGGCCGTGGGCGCGTAATGCGATTCCAAAGTGCCCGAAGCACGCGGCGCTGCAGAATTCAATGCCTCTGGATTCACCAATTTCAAAGCACACGCCTGCTCAATTTGCGTGCGGCTAATTTGCCCAGGGCGCAGCAACACAGGTACACCACGGGTGCAATCAACGATGGTCGATTCAATGCCCACATCGCACTCACCGCCATCCAAGATCAAGAGTGCGTCACCAAGTTCTGAATGCACGTGCGCCGCTGTGGTGGGGCTCACACGACCAAACAAATTGGCACTGGGCGCTGCCAAACCCCACACACCTTGGAGGGCGCAAGCCTTCAGCACTTGAAGGGCTAAGGGGTGTGAGGGGCAGCGCAAGCCCACAGAGTTTTGTCCGCCTGCTGCTGCTGCTGCCACGTCTTCTTTTCGGGGCAAGATGAGTGTGAGTGGGCCAGGCCAAAATTGCGCCATCAACGCTTGTGCAAACACGGGCACGTGGCTGGCAAATTTTTTGGCGTCATCGGCAGATGCCACATGAACAATCAGAGGGTGATTCGGAGGACGGCCCTTAGCTTTGAATATTTTGGCAACAGCCGTTTCATTGCAAGCGTCAGCCGCCAAACCATATACTGTTTCGGTGGGCAAGCCCACAAGCTCACCTGCGCACAAAGCATCAACAGCTTGTTGCACATTCAAGGGAAGAGCGCCAGAAATGATCATGGTTCGATAAATCAGCTGCAGTCTGCGCGCAACTTAAAAAGCGTCGATGCCTAAAATGGCAGCTGCCTTCAGGGCCACTTGGCGCACCTCTGAAATGGAAGCCCCCGTCACATTGAGGTGCCCCATCTTGCGTGCTTTGCGCGCTTGTGTTTTGCCATACAGATGCAAATGAGTGCCAGGCAATGCCAGCACAGCAGCCCAATCGGGCAGGCGCATCGCGCCCCGATCGTCCAACCAAATATCGCCCAGCAAATTGAGCATGATGGCCGCGCTGTGTTGTCGGGGTTGCGTCAAAGGCAAGCCGGCCAAAGTGCGAACTTGCAAATCAAATTGAGATTGATCGCACGCATCAAGCGTGTAGTGCCCACTGTTGTGCGGGCGCGGGGCCATTTCATTGACCACCATGCTGCCATCTTGCAAGACAAAAAACTCGACGCACAAAACACCAACGTAACTCACGCCGTTGGCAATTGAGCGTGCAGCGGCAAGCGCTTGCGCTTGCAAAGCTGTAGGCAAATGACCTTCATACACCTCAGTGACCGCCAAGATGCCATCGCGATGCAAATTGCGTTGCACCGGAAAATTCACCATCTGTCCATCGCGCCCGCGCGCCACAATGACGGAGCACTCCAGCGCAAGAGGCAACATCTTTTCTAGCACGCAAGGCACTTGCTTCAAGTCTTGCCATGCAAGGCGCAAAGCTTGTACATCTTTGACACGCACTTGGCCTTTACCGTCATAGCCCATGCGAGCCGTTTTCAAAATACCAGGCAGCAAGTTTTGCAACAAGGCGGCTTCCAATTGGTCCGTAGACTCAATGACCGCATAAGGCGCGCAAGGCACGCCACATCTCACAAAATGTGCTTTTTCTGCAGCGCGATCTTGCGCAATGGCCACCGCTTCTGCGCCTGGCGAGACTGGCCTTAACTTGGCCAATTCGCGCAGTGCGGGAGCTGGCACATTTTCAAACTCAGTGGTGATGGCGGCGCTGCAGGCGGCCAATTGCTTCAAGCCTTCTGGATCGGTGTAATCGGTTTGAATATGGCGATGGCTCACACAGCCGGCGGGGCTTTGTGCATCTGGGTCAAGCACGGCCGTGAAGTACCCCATGGACTGCGCAGCATGCACAAACATGCGGCCCAACTGACCGCCGCCCATGACGCCCAAGGTGAGGGGCTCCGCTGAAGCCGAAGAGCCATGGCTTGCACTGCCGCCGGGTAACAAAGACACAGATACAGGCAGGGTCATACCGTTCATGCGCCCAACACGGGCGGCAAGCTCATGGCTTGCGCGGCAGCCGTTTGATCTTTTCTAAATTGTTCGAGCTTGGCTTGCAAATCGGCGTCGTGTTGCGCGAGCATGGCCACCGCAAACAAAGCAGCATTGGCGGCACCTGCGGCGCCAATGGCAAAAG
Organism: Comamonadaceae bacterium; assembly: GCA_947484245.1. Next base: position 236 of record CANKOT010000008.1, on the reverse strand, counting down.
TGGCCACGGGAATGCCCTTGGGCATTTGCACAATGCTGTGCAAGGAGTCGACACCTTGCAAGTGTTTGCTGGGCACGGGCACGCCCAGCACCGGCACCACTGTTTTAGCCGCTAACATGCCGGGTAAGTGCGCTGCGCCGCCGGCACCTGCAATGATGGCAAACAAGCCCCGAACCCTGGCTGTTTCGGCATAGGTGAACATTTCGTCTGGCATTCTGTGGGCAGAAACCACCTGC
>CANKOT010000007.1 GCA_947484245.1 Comamonadaceae bacterium | reverse complement strand
TGACAAACGAATGGCCTCATCTAACAAGGGTTTGTAGACAACGACTTTGCCGCCCCGAGAACCCGCATCGGCACTGACAATGACTTTGGGACTGGCGTCTTCAATTCGCGAAGCCAAAGAACCAGACGCGAATCCACCAAACACCACAGAGTGAATGGCACCAATGCGCGCACATGCCAACATGGCAAAGGAAGCCTCTGCAATCATGGGCATATAAATCAAAACACGGTCGCCTTTTTTCACGCCCAATGACAACAAGGAAGCGGCCATGCACTGCACTTCCGCATGCAATTGCTTGTAGGTGTAAGTGCGCTCTTGGTCGGTTTCGGTGGAGACAAAGATCAAAGCAGCTTGATCACCTCGGTCTTTTAAATGGCGATCGACGGCGTTGTGACACAGGTTGGTCTCACCCCCCTTGAACCATTTGGCAAATGGCGGGTTGCTGTAGTCGCAAATTTCTGTTGGCACTTTGTGCCAATCAATGTGTTGAGCTTGTTGTGCCCAGAACGCATTACGGTCTTGAATTGAACTTTGGTGAAAATCTGAAAACTGACCCATGGTGTCTCCTCTATCCGCTGCCGGCCAAATCTTGGCAATAAGCGGCTCTATTTTGCAATCAATGAAAGGCAAACGATGCAGGCAACTCTTGTGAATGGTGCCCGCCTTCTGAATTCATAATTATTCATGATGGACTTGCTGTAAACTGACTTTCAATCAAGAGGCCTTTTCAAAATTAAGGCAAGGCCTTGATCCAAGTCTGAATTTCTTTGAAGTCTGGGTTTTCTGCAGACCGAAGCCACTCAAACAAAACCATTTCAGTGGTTAACAATTCGGCGCCTGCACCGGCCAAACGATCAAACGCAGCGTCTCGATCTCGGTCTGAGCGTGAAGCGCAGGCGTCAGTGACCACCCAGACATCAAATTCGTCTTCGAGCAAGTCCAAAGCCGTTTGAAGCAAACAAACATGGGCCTCGCAGCCTGCGATCACCACCGAAGGGCCCGTGTCCGGCTCGGGAGACTTTTGCAAATGACGCGGCAGACTTCTGGCATTGCCCTTGGAAACAGCAGGTGCGGGCGGGCTTAACCATTCCCCCAAACCCTCCTCCACAGCACTGAAAGCCATTTTGGCCAGCACTCTTTGACAATGCTGGCGAATCTCTGGGGAAATCTCACCCAAGCCAGAAGGATTTTGCTCTGTTGCCCAGACTGGCACACGAAGCAATTTGGCAGCACGGGCCAAAACCTCTGCTCGTTGCCAAACACTTTGAGCATCCTTCATGGCAGGCATTAACTTCAATTGGTAATCGACCAAAACCAATTGAGAGGATTCAACTTCAAGCAACATAAAAATAGACCTTGATACTCATTATTCGAAATTCTCAGGGATATAACCATCGTGAAGGGGTGTATATGTGAGAAGTTGGCATTAAACTGCCCCGCTATGCGCTTGATTCTATGTGGACTCGTCTTTTTTACAACGGCCGCCTTCGCTTCGCCCGTTGAGGACGACCTTGAGCGCTTGATCAAGGATCGTGGATTGGTCTCCCAAATGACCGATCAACTCTCTCAGCAAATTGGCAACCCATTGAGCGGCCCGCTGCAATCGGCTCGAAACACCTTTGGCGGCAAAGCCACCGAGCTGGTCATTCAAGCCATGGGTCTCTTAGGCGTGCCCTACAAACGCGGCGGTACCTCAGAAGAAAAAGGCTTTGATTGCAGCGGCTTTGTGCGGTACATGTTTGAAAAATCGGTCGGTTTGGTTTTACCTCGCAGGGCTGAAGAGCAAGCAAAAGTCACTGAAGAAATCAATAAAAATGAGCTCAAGCCCGGCGACTTGGTCTTCTTCAACACCATGAAGCGCACTTTCAGCCACGTGGGTATTTATGTGGGTGATGGTAAATTTATCCATGCGCCAAGGCCAGGCAAAGCGGTTCGAGTCGATGACATGCGAGAAGCCTATTGGCAAAAAAGATTCAATGGCGCCAGAAGAGTTCAGTCCGACAAACTTCACGCAGAGCCTGCTCAAAACTGAAGAAAACCATGGACAAGAAAAAACCGCCCTAAGGCGGTTTTTCAATCAAACTTTCAAGATTTGTTTTTTGAAAGATTATTTCTTTGAAGGCGGCAAATCCGTGCAACTGCCGTGCGCAACTTCCGCGGCCATGCCAATGCTCTCACCCAAAGTCGGATGAGGATGAATGGTTTTACCGATGTCAATGGCATCGGCACCCATCTCAATGGCCAAGGCTACTTCGCCAATCATGTCACCCGCATGCGTTCCCACCATGCCGCCACCCAAAATCTTGCCGTGGCCATGCGCCTCGGGTGAATCGTCAAACAGCAACTTCGTGACACCTTCGTCACGACCATTGGCAATGGCACGGCCCGAAGCTGCCCAAGGGAACAACCCTTTCTTGACCTTGATACCTTGCGCCTTGGCTTGGTCTTCTGTGAGTCCCACCCATGCCACTTCAGGATCGGTGTAAGCCACGCTGGGGATCACACGTGCATTAAAAGCACTGGCAGCCAGTTCTTTGTTGCCTTGAATTTCACCGGCAATCACTTCTGCCGCAACATGCGCTTCGTGCACCGCTTTGTGCGCCAACATGGGTTGACCGACGATGTCGCCAATGGCAAAAATGTGCGGCACATTGGTGCGCATTTGAATGTCAACCGAAATAAAGCCACGGTCTGTCACGCTCACGCCAGCTTTATCAGCCGCAATCTTCTTGCCATTAGGTGTGCGCCCCACTGCTTGTAAGACCAAGTCATACACTTGCGGCGCAGGAGCAGCAACGCCCTCCTCTGCAGATTCAAACGTCACCTCAATACCCGCCTTGGTGGCCTTGGCACCCACGGTTTTGGTTTTGAGCATGATGTTGTCAAAACGATGGGCATTCATTTTTTGCCAAACTTTGACCAAATCACGGTCAGCGCCTTGCATCAAGCCATCCATCATTTCTACAACGTCTAGCCTTGCACCCAGCGTGCTGTAAACGGTGCCCATTTCCAAGCCAATGATGCCGCCGCCCAAAATGAGCATGCGTTTGGGTACTTCTTTCAACTCCAAAGCACCGGTGCTGTCGACCACACGCGGATCGTCTGGCATGAAGGGCAAGCGCACCGCTTGACTCCCTGCAGCAATGATGCAGTTCTTAAAAGCAATAACTTTTTTCAAGCCCGTTTTTTGTTGGCCCTTGCCGGTGGTTTCTTCAACCACCACATGATTGGCGCTGATGAACTCACCTGCACCGCGCACAGTGTTTACTTTGCGCATCTTGGCCATGGCCGCCAAGCCGCCGGTCAATTTACCAATGACTTTTTCTTTGTGCGTACGCAGTTTGGCAATGTCAACTTTGGGAGCACCAAAATCAATGCCCAAATCGGCCATGTGGCTAACTTCGTCCATCACGGCAGCAACGTGCAACAAAGCTTTGGAGGGTATGCAGCCCACGTTCAAACACACACCACCCAAAGTGGCGTAACGCTCGACGATAACAACCTTGAGGCCCAAATCGGCTGCACGGAAGGCAGCAGAGTAACCGCCGGGGCCAGCACCCAACACAAGCAAATCGCACTCCATGTCGACAGCACCGCTGTAGGAAGAGGCGTTAGAAATGTTGGCTGCTAAAGGTACAACAGCAGGCGCTGATACATTGGCAACAGCTGGTGCACTGGCTTGAGCAGGGGCCGCAGCTGGTACGGGGCTTGAGGCTGAGGCAGATTCATCCCCCTCCAAGACCAACACCACAGAGCCTTGCTTGACCTTGTCGCCCAACTTCACCTTAAGCTCTTTCACCACACCTGCTTGTGAGCAAGGAATTTCCATCGAGGCTTTGTCAGACTCCACCGTGATCAAGCTTTGTTCAAGCTTCACCACGTCGCCCGCTTTCACCAGCAACTCAATGACCGCCACTTCGTCGAAGTCGCCAATGTCAGGTACTTTGATATCGATCAATGCCATGGTTCAGCCTCTCAAAGCAACACGCGGCGGAAGTCGCCAAGAATCTGACCCAAGTACGCATTGAAGCGAGCAGCGGCAGCACCATCAATCACGCGGTGATCCCAAGTCAACGACAAGGGCAACATAAGGCGCGGAACAAACTGCTTACCGTCCCAAACGGGTTCATGCGTACTTTTGCAAACACCCAAGATGGCCACTTCAGGCGCATTGATGATGGGCGTGAAATATTTACCACCAATGCCTCCCAAACTAGAGATGGTGAAGGTGGCACCTGTCATCTCTGCAGGGCTCAGTTTGCCATCGCGGGCTTTCTTAGCCAGCTCACCCATTTCTTGGCTGATTTGCAAGATGCCTTTTTTGTCGGCATCTTTGATCACGGGCACCATCAAACCATTTGGCGTATCGGCTGCAAAGCCAATGTGCCAATAGTTTTTGTAGACCAAGGCATCACCGTCTAGCGAACTGTTGAACTCTGGGTACTTTTTCAGTGCGGCTACGCTAGCTTTGATCAAGAATGCCAACATGGTCACTTTGACACCAGACTTTTCATTCTCTTTGTTTGTCGATACGCGGAAGGCTTCCAACTCCGTGATGTCAGCATCATCGTGGTTGGTCACAGCCGGAATCATGATGGCATTGCGAAGCAAATTGGCACCACTGATCTTCTTGATGCGGCCCATCTCCTTGCGCTCAATGGATCCAAATTTGGCGAAGTCCACCTTCGGCCATGGGATCAAGCCCAAGGCTGCCCCATCGCCACCTGCAGGCGCTTTGGCCGCTTGAGCTTTGGTTTGCGTGGCGCCCGCCATCACTGCTTTGGTAAAGGCCTGGACGTCGTCTTGCGTGATGCGACCTTTGGGACCATTGCCTTTGACTTCCTCCAAGGGCACACCCAATTCCCGTGCAAATTTGCGAACAGAGGGAGATGCATGAGGCAGTCCCATTGTGGAAGCGGCAGGATTGTGGGCTGGCGCAGAGACGGCTGTTTGTGCCAAAGTTGTAGCCAAAGCTGAGGGTACTGCTGAGGCAACTGCTGCGGCAACTGCGGCCAAGGGAGCAGCAACAGCAACGCTGCCCTCCAAAATAGCCAACAAATCACCGATGTTGACCTTGTCGCCCACCTTGACTTTCAACTCTTTCAAAACACCCGCCGCCGATGATGGAATTTCCATGGCAGCTTTGTCGGACTCCACGGTGATGAGAGACTGCTCCACCTTGATGGCGTCACCGGGTTTGACGAAAATTTCAATGACAGCGACGTCTTTGAATTCACCGATGTCAGGTACGTGAACGTCGACGAGGCCGCTGGCGGCTGGCGTTGCCACGACAGGGGCAAGCGCTGGCGCCGTTGATACAGGGGCCGGCGCTGCGGCAGTTGCAGCGGCCGGCGTGCTGGCAGCCGCAGCAACATCAGCAGTGGCTTCCACCATCAACACCACCGAGCCTTGTTTCACTTTGTCGCCTAACTTTATGCGCAGCTCTGTCACCACGCCCCCTGTTGAGGAGGGGATTTCCATTGATGCTTTATCAGATTCAACTGTGATCAAGGACTGCTCGGCCTTGACGGTGTCACCCACCTTGACCAACAGCTCAATGACTGCCACTTCATCGAAATCACCGATGTCCGGAACTTTGACTTCTACCAATGCCATGTGTGTCTCCAAATCTCTTGATCAAGCGTACAAAGGATTGACCTTGTCGGTCTTGATGCCGTATTGCTTTAAAGCTTCTGCAACTTTGGCAACTGGCACTGCGCCCTCTTCGCTCAATGCTTTGAGTGCGGCCACAACAATGTAGTGGCGGTTGATTTCAAAGTGCTCGCGCAATTTGCTGCGGAAGTCGCTGCGACCAAAACCATCGGTGCCCAACACCTTGAATGTGCGCCCCTTGGGTATGAAAGAGCGGATTTGTTCGGCGTAGTTTTTCATGTAGTCGGTGGAGGCAATGATGGGGCCGTCGTACTTGGCCAGTTGCTGCGCGACAAAAGGAACGCGAGGTTTTTCCAAGGGATGCAACATGTTAAAGCGCTCAGCATCTTGACCATCTCGCGTCAATTCATTGAAGCTTGGGCAACTCCACACATCGGCTGCAATGCCCCAATCGTTGGCGAGCAACTCTTGCGCAGCCAAAGACTCACGCAGGATCGTGCCTGAACCCATCAACTGAACCCGAGTTTTGTTCTTGCTGCCCGCTTTGCACAAGTACATGCCCTTGATAATTTGCTCTTCTGTGCCAGGCGTGAGGCCAGGCATTGCATAGTTTTCATTCAGCAGGGTGAGGTAGTAGAAAACGTTGTCTTGCTTTTCCACCATGCGCTTCAAACCATGGTGCAAGATCACGCCCACTTCGTGCGCAAAAGTGGGGTCGTAGCTGATGCAATTGGGAATGGTGCTTGCCAAAATATGGCTGTGGCCGTCTTCATGCTGCAATCCTTCGCCGTTCAGTGTGGTGCGGCCTGATGTGCCGCCCAACAAGAAACCACGTGCTTGCATGTCGCCAGCAGCCCAGGCCAAATCGCCAATGCGCTGAAAGCCAAACATGGAGTAGTAAACATAAAACGGCACCATGATGCGATTGCTGGTGGAGTAACTGGTAGCCGCCGCAATCCAGCTAGACATACCGCCCGCTTCGTTAATGCCTTCTTGCAAAATCTGGCCAGCCTTGTCTTCTTTGTAGTACATCACTTGGTCTTTGTCGACCGGTGTGTATTGCTGGCCTGCTGGGTTGTAAATACCCACCTGGCGGAACAGGCCTTCCATACCAAAGGTACGGGCTTCGTCTACCAAAATTGGCACGACACGGGGACCCATCGCTTTATCGCGCAAAAGTTGTGTCAGAAAACGAACATAGGCCTGGGTGGTCGATATTTCACGACCTTCAGGGGTTGCTTCCATCACAGATTTAAAGACATCCAATGAGGGAACGGTAAAGCTTTCATCTGCTTTGGTACGGCGGTGCGGCAAGTAACCGCCCAATGCCTTGCGACGCTCATGCAAATAGCGCATCTCGGGTGTGTCATCGGCAGGTTTGTAGAAAGGTACATTGGCCAATTCACTGTCGGGCACTGGAATGTTGAAGCGATCGCGCATGTAGCGAACATCCTCGTCCGTTAACTTCTTGGTTTGGTGAACGTTGTTCTTGCCTTCACCCGCTTTGCCCATGCCAAAACCTTTGACGGTTTTGATCAGCAACACGGTGGGCTGATTTTTGGTGTTCACCGCTTGGTGGTAAGCGGCGTACACTTTTTGCGGGTCGTGGCCGCCTCGCTTTAAAGACCATATTTCGTCATCGCTCATGTGTGACACCATTTCTAAGGTGCGTGGATCGCGACCAAAGAAGTGTTTGCGAACGTAGGCGCCATCGTTGGCTTTGAAGGCTTGGAAATCGCCATCCAAGGTGTCCATCATGATTTTGCGAAGTGCGCCGTCTTTGTCGCGTGCCAAGAGCTTGTCCCACTCGCTGCCCCACAAGAGCTTGATCACGTTCCAACCTGAACCGCGGAATTCACTTTCGAGTTCTTGAACAATTTTGCCGTTGCCGCGCACGGGGCCGTCCAAACGTTGCAAGTTGCAATTGACCACGAAGATCAAGTTGTCGAGGTTTTCGCGGGCAGCCAAACCAATGGCACCCAAGGATTCAACCTCGTCCATTTCACCATCGCCACAGAACACCCACACTTTGCGATTTTCTGTGTTGGCGATGCCACGGGCATGCAAATACTTCAAGAAGCGGGCCTGATAAATGGCCATCAAAGGGCCAAGGCCCATTGACACCGTTGGGAACTGCCAAAATTCAGGCATCAATTTGGGATGCGGATAACTGGACAAACCTTTGCCATCGACTTCTTGACGGAAATTGAGCAACTGCTCTTCCGTCAAGCGGCCTTCAAGGTAAGCACGCGCATAAACCCCCGGGGACACGTGACCTTGGATGTACAAGCAGTCACCGCCATGATTTTCACTTTCTGCATGCCAGAAGTGATTGAAGCCTGCGCCAAACATATGGGCCAGCGATGCAAAAGAACCAATGTGCCCCCCCAGATCACCACCATCCTCAGGGTTGTGGCGATTGGCTTTGACCACCATGGCCATGGCGTTCCAACGCATGTAGGCGCGAAGCCGCTCTTCAATTTCGATGTTGCCAGGGCAATGGGCTTCGTGATCAGGCTCGATGGTGTTGACATAGCCTGTATTCGCTGAAAACGGCAAGTCAATGCTGTTTTGACGGGCATGTTCTAAAAGTTGCTCTAACAAGAAGTGAGCGCGCTCACCACCTTCTTTTTCAATCACGGCGGACAATGCGTCCATCCATTCGCGAGTCTCTATGGCGTCTAGGTCTGAGAGGACGTTATTTGGCTGAACGGCTGACATGTTTGTCTCCTTGATAGGCCGTGGTTAATCTATTTTTTTCAGAATTCTCTCACAAAGTTTCAAAAATTTCAAATGGTGCCCCTCTATTCCACATAATGAAAAATGGGCAGAAGGTATACCCTAAACTCCAAGCATATGAATTCGCAAAACGTATCCAAAGCCATACTGGTCATGAAGCCAGTGTCTTGGTGGCGTCGTTGGTGGAAGAGACAAAATCCAGTCAAACAAGATCGTTTTGCCACTTTAGCTCCAATCGCAGCAGTCTTGTTGTTCTTTACTGCGATTGCCTTTTCTTTTTGGTATTTGCGAGTTGAAGAAATTGACCGTGAGCAAGAAGCTGTTAAGAGAGACGTTGAATACAGCCAGCAGCGCTTGAGACTGCGTTTGCTAGAACGCCAAGAACAAATCATGCGCTTGGCCAGAGACATCTCTAACAAAGATGTAGACACTAAAGAATTTTCAAGGCGTGCAGAAACGCTAGTGATGAAAAATCCAGAACTGCAAACCTTGGCTTGGGTTGATGACCAACGAAAAATTTTGGCCATTCAAACGACTCCCAGTGTGTTAATTAGCCAAAAATGGCGCGTTGGCGAGGTCTTAAATTGGGGTGAATCAGAAAACAGCTACTCGCTGGCTCGCGATCTGATGCAACCCATTTACGCTCAAGAGGATGATGGCAGTCTGTTTAATGGAAATAATTCAACTGGACAAGAAAATTACGCCAAAAATATCGTCCTCCAACTTCACACGCCCCTGACCAATTCGCAAGGCCGGTTCAATGGCGTGATCATGGCAGAGTACGCCGTAGAAAGTCTTTTGAGATATGGCGTTCCAAGTGAAATATCTGCCAAGTACGCAGTTTCATTTTTGGACAGTGATGGCAACCTGATCGCAGGACAATCAATTCCAAAACGCATCCGAGTTTGGAATTTCTTGCCAGGCATATCAGGACAAAACAATGAATTTGAAGTACCCGTCTCCCCAGTCGGCAACGGTCTCATTCTGAGAGCCCAAGCTTGGCGAACTTCACAAGACATTGTGGGCAATGGATTTTTCTGGATGATTGGCGCGCTGAGTTTGCTGACCGCTTGGATGCTCATCGGCAATTGGCGGCACACTCGAAAGCGGCAACAAACTCAAAAAGAGTTGTTTGCTGAAACCAATTTCAGACGCGCCATGGAAAACTCCATCTCGACAGGGATGCGAGCCTTGGACATGGAAGGACGCATTACCTATGTCAATTTGGCCTTTTGCCAGATGACCGGATGGCAAGAAAATGAGCTCCTTGGAACTGTTGCACCCTACCCCTACTGGCCTGACGAAGACCGCGACTTCTTGATGGCGCGCCTAGAGGAAGAGCTCAGTGGCAAGCAAACCTCTGGGGGCTTTCAGGTTCGAGTCAAACGAAAAAACGACAGCATCTTTGATGCGCGTCTGTATGTGTCTCCGCTGATTGATGCCAATGGGCAACAAACGGGTTGGATGACCTCCATGACTGATATCACAGAGCCCAACCGGGTCCGTGAGCAGCTGGCGGCCTCTTACGAACGGTTCACCATCGTGCTAGAAGCCTTGGACGCTTCAGTGTCTGTGGCACCACTGGGCAGTGCCGAATTGCTGTTTGCCAACAAGCTATACAGGCAGTGGTTTAGCACCGATACGCATGGCCATTTGAATTTGGTTGAAAAGGCCGGCATGTTGGATATTCGAACGTCTGAGACGGAGATGGACGACGTTGACGCTTTAGCAGGCTTGCCCACCGAGAGCCTCACTGTGGCCCCAGCTGAACGTGCTGAAATTTATTTAGCGCATTTGGACAAGTGGCTCGAAATTCGAACCCGTTACATCACTTGGGCTGATGGCAGGCTGGCCCAACTGGTCATTGCCACAGACATCACGGCACGCAGACAAGCCGAAGAATTGGCAATGCAACAAGCAGAGCGCGCTCAAAACGCCAGCCGGCTAATTACCATGGGAGAAATGGCCTCCAGCGTGGCTCATGAGCTCAACCAACCCCTGACAGCCATTTCCAACTATTGCAATGGCATGCTCTCTCGAATCAAAGGGCAACAAATTGAAGAGAAAGACTTGATTTGGGCCTTGGAAAAAACCTCGCATCAAGCCCAAAGGGCTGGCCAAATCATTCACAGAATTCGAACTTTTGTGAAGCGCAGCGAACCCAATCGAACGCCCTCTGAAGTCTTGTCCATGGTCAATGAAGCAGTCGAACTGGCAGAAATTGAACTCCGCCGACGCAATGTTCGGCTGTCCCACTACGTTGCAGCTCGGCTTCCGCTGCTCAATGTAGACCCCATCCTGATTGAGCAGGTTCTGATCAATTTAATGAAAAATGCAGCCGAGTCTATCGACAATGCTGAACGACCTGTTGGCAAGCGCCATGTGGAGTTAAGGGTCGTGCCCAAAGTCATTGCAGCCCAAAATACCGTGCATTTTTCAGTCAGCGACACGGGAAAAGGCCTGCCGCCCCAAGTGATGGGCCGACTTTATGAGGCCTTCTTTTCTACCAAAGTAGAGGGCATGGGAATTGGACTCAATCTTTGCCGTACCATTGTTGAGTCACACCAAGGCAGAATCGCCGCCGAGAACCTCTACAATGCCGACGAAGTTGTTGGATGTTGTTTTTCCTTTTGGATACCCTCAACGGCCATTTCGCCACATTGAACTAGCAAGTAGAACTGGGAACCACCATGAGTTTGATACCCAAAAAAGGAACTGTTTACGTTGTTGATGACGACGAAGCCGTTCGCGATTCTCTTCAGTGGCTCCTCGAGGGCAAAGACTATCGGGTCAGATGTTTTGACTCTGCCGAGTCTTTCCTAAGCCGATACGACCCCCGGGAAGTTGCTTGTTTGATTGTCGACATCCGCATGGGTGGCATGACCGGCCTCGAGCTCCAAGACAAACTTCTTGAGCGTCGCTCTCCTCTTCCCATCGTGTTCATCACGGGTCATGGCGATGTGCCCATGGCTGTCAACACCATGAAAAAAGGTGCGATGGACTTTATTCAAAAGCCCTTCAAAGAAGACGATTTGGTAAGCTTGGTTGAGCGCATGCTCGACAGCGCACGCGAATCTTTCTCTGAGCATCAAAATGCAGCCAACCGTGACGCCTTGTTGTCTAAACTGACCGGACGTGAAGCCCAAGTGCTTGAACGGATTGTGGCAGGCCGCTTGAACAAGCAAATTGCCGACGATTTGGGTATCAGCATCAAGACGGTGGAAGCGCATCGCGCCAACATCATGGAAAAGCTCAACGCCAATACCGTGGCAGATTTGCTCAAAATTGCTTTGGGACAGACATCCCCCAAGGCCTAAGGTGCCATGCCTGACACAGGCAAATCAATACGCCCGTGAACCACTGACTCGCGGGCGTTTTTGTTGAAAAATTCCCCAATTTTTGACATTCAAACCCATCCATCCATGACAGCTCAAAAAATTGACGGCAACGCCCTTTCACAACAATTGCGCACTGACGTCACGCGTCGCACAAGCGCATTGAAGGACAAAGGCATCACACCTGGCTTAGCCGTTATTTTGGTTGGTGAGAATTCTGCTAGCCAAGTTTATGTGCGAAACAAAATCAAAGCCTGCCAAGTCAGCGGTCTTCATTCTGTTTTAGAGAAACATCCAGACAACCTAACCGAGCCTGCCCTGCTGGCGCGCATTGAAGCGCTGAATGCTGATAAAAGCATTCATGGCATCTTGGTTCAGTTGCCTTTGCCCGCCCACATCGATGCGCAAAAAGTGATTGAAGCTATTTCTCCTGCCAAAGATGTCGACGGCTTTCACATTGCCAGCGCTGGTGCTCTCATGACGGGCATGCCAGGTTTTTGGCCTTGCACACCCTATGGCTGCATGAAAATGCTGGAGAGCATTGCTTACGACCTCAAAGGCAAACACGCTGTGGTCATTGGTCGAAGCAACATTGTGGGCAAGCCCATGGCTTTGATGTTGCTTCAAAAGAGCGCCACCGTCACCATTTGCCACAGCGCAACAACAAATTTAAAGGCCATGACTTTACAAGCCGATGTGATTGTGGCGGCCGTTGGCAAACGCAATGTTCTGACAGCTGACATGGTCAAGCCTGGCGCAGTGGTCATTGATGTGGGCATGAATCGAAACGACGAAGGTAAGCTGTGCGGTGATGTCGATTTTGAAGGCGTGTCCCAAGTGGCTGGCTACATCACGCCTGTCCCAGGTGGCGTGGGCCCCATGACCATCACCATGCTGCTTGTCAATACACTTGAAGCAGCTGAGCGCGCCTGATTCACCAACCCTTTTAATGATGCTTGAAAGTTTTCAGCGATGACAATGCCTTCCACAAACCCCCTCCTGCAAACGGCCAGTCTGCCGTTGTTTGATCAAATCAAACCTGAGCATGTCAACGCCGCGGTCAATCAACTTTTAAAAACCGCCTCAGACGCTTTAGAGCAAGTCACACAAGAAGCCTTTCCCGCTGATTGGCATGCAATTGCCAAGGTGCTAGATGTTTGCACTGAACGTTTAAGTTCGGCTTGGGGTGCTGTGAGTCATTTGAACAGCGTGGCAGACTCGCCCGATTTGCGTGCCGCCTACAACGATGCGCTGCCTAAAGTAACCGAATTTTGGACCAGGCTGGGTGCCGACGAACGGCTTTATGCCAAATACAAATCCGTCAATCCAGCTCAGTTGGATGAAGCACAGCAACAAGCCTTGAAGAATGCGCTTCGCAATTTTGTTTTGGGGGGTGCCGATTTACAAGGCGATGCGAAGCTCCGATATGCAGCGATCCAAGAGCGCATGGCAGAGTTGAGCCAAAAGTTCAGTGAAAATGCACTGGATGCAACCGATCGATTTTCTCTGTTTGTCACAGAAGATGAATTGTCAGGTGTGCCCGAAGACGTCAAAAATACAGCCCGGGCAGCGGCTGAAAAAGAGGGTCAAGCAGGCTACAAGCTCACCTTGAAAATGCCATGTTACTTGCCGGTCATGCAGTTTGCTGTCAGCAGTGCGTTGCGTCAAAAACTCTACCGCGCCTACGTCACACGTGCGTCCGATCAAGCTGATGCAGCATTTGCAGAATTGGACAACAGCGCGCTCATACAAGAAATCTTGCAACTGCGCCAAGAAGAAGCTCAATTGCTTGGCTACCAAAACTTCGCTGAAGTTTCGGTAGCAACCAAAATGGCCGACTCACCCGTCAAGGTGATTGCCTTTTTACGCGACTTGTCAAAACGTGCACGGCCTTTCGCAGACACAGATTTGCAAGACATGATCAAGTTTGCAGCGGAGCATTTGAATCTTCAAAATCCACAAGCATGGGACTGGCCCTACATTGGCGAGAAATTGAAGGAAGCACGTTACAGCTTCAGCGAACAAGAAGTGAAGCAATATTTCACCGCCCCCAAAGTCTTGCAAGGTCTTTTTAAAATTATAGAGACTCTATTTGAGGTCAATATTCAGCCTGACCAAGCGCCTGTGTGGCACCCTGCAGTTGGTTTTTACCGTATCGAAAGAAGCGGGCGCATGGTGGGTCAATTTTATCTCGACCCGCCAGCCCGAGCTGGCAAGCGAGGTGGCGCGTGGATGGACGACGTGCGCTCACGTTGGTTGCGCCCTGACAATGGCCAATTGCAAACACCCGTAGCCCATTTGGTCTGCAACTTTGCAGAAGGCGTCGATGGCAACCCTGCTTTGCTCACACACGACGATGTGATCACACTGTTCCATGAATTTGGTCATGGCTTGCATCACATGCTGACGCAAGTGAACGAGCGCGATGTCTCCGGCATCAGTGGCGTTGAGTGGGATGCCGTCGAATTGCCCAGTCAATTCATGGAAAACTTTTGCTGGGAGTGGCCTGTCATCAAGCACATGACCGCACACGTCAAAACTGGGGAGCCTTTGCCAAAGGAATTGTTCGACAAAATGGTGGCAGCTAAAAACTTCCAAAGTGGTTTGCAAACCTTGCGACAAATTGAGTTTGCTTTGCTCGACATGCTGCTTCACAGCGAACACAAACCGCAAGACGATTTCATGCCGCTGTTGCACAAAGTGCGATCAGAAGTGGCGGTCATACATCCGCCGGAATTCAATCGCATGGCACATACTTTCAGCCACATCTTTGCAGGCGGTTATGCCGCTGGCTATTACAGCTACAAGTGGGCAGAAGTTTTATCGGCAGATGCCTATGCAGCCTTTGAAGAAACTGCTCAGCCTGATGGCTCTCCTAGCTTAGAAACAGGCCGTCGGTATCGACAGGCCATTTTGGAGGCAGGTGGCAGCCGCCCTGCCCTCGAGTCCTTCATTGCCTTTAGAGGCCGTGAGCCCTCTATCAATGCGTTGCTAAGGCATCAGGGCATGTCTGCCGAGTGAGTACGCAGAAGCTGACGCCTTAAAACGTCAGCGTCTTCACACCCTCAGCGGTCCCCAACAAACAAACCTGGGCTTTTTGGTAGGCAAAAACGCCCACGGTGACAACACCCGGCCATTGACTCACTTGAGCTTCAAAGGCCACAGGATCTGTGATCTTCAATCCTTTGACATCAATGATGTGCTGACCGTTGTCAGTGACCAAGGCTTGCCCG
Source organism: Comamonadaceae bacterium (assembly GCA_947484245.1). The sequence goes on along the minus strand of CANKOT010000007.1, from coordinate 30,168 downwards.
TCCTTCATGCGCAATTGGGCCTGTCCACCCAGCTTGGCAAACTGCGCCACGATGCGCGCACTGGACATGGGTATGACTTCGACCGGCAAAGGGAATGCGCCCAACACAGAAACCAATTTGGATTCATCAGCAATGCACACAAACATTTTGGATTGCGCTGCCACAATTTTTTCGCGCGTCAGCGCTGCGCCGCCGCCTTTGACCATGTGACCCTGCGCATTGATTTCGTCGGCACCATCAATGTAGACCGCCAGCTCAGCGACTTCATTGCTGTCAAAAACTGGAATACCCAACGCCTTTAAGCGCGCCGTTGAAGCTTCTGAACTTGAAACAGCACCTTTGATTTGGTCCTTCATGGAGGCCAAAGCATCGATGAACTTGTTGACCGTAGAGCCTGTTCCGACGCCCACAATTTGACCGGGGACCACATATTGCAGGGCAGCTTGGCCTACAAGTGCTTTCAGTTCGTCTTGATTCATAGGGTTTATTTGCGACAATGCTTGAATTGAATGAGATTATCCAATGTCCCTGAACCTTTACCCACTTGCCCGCGCATTTTTATTCAACTTAGATCCTGAGGCAGCCCACGATCTCACCTTGAATCAACTGGCCCAAACTCAAAACACCTTTTTCGACCGTGCCTACCGTCAACCTTGGATAGCCGACCCTGTTCAATTGGCAGGCCTCACGTTCCCAAATCGCGTCGGCATGGCGGCCGGCCTCGACAAAAACGCACGATGCATCGATGGTCTGGGCGCAATGGGCTTTGGTTTTGTCGAAGTAGGCACCGTCACACCGCTTGCGCAACCAGGCAACGAGAAGCCGCGCATGTTCAGATTGCCAGAGGCCAAGGCATTGATCAACCGGCTGGGCTTTAACAACCAAGGCCTAGACGCCTTTGTAGCCAATGTCAAAAAGTCTCGGTTCAGAAACCAAGGCCGCTTGTTGGGTTTGAACATTGGCAAAAATGCAGCCACCCCCATTGAACGTGCCACCGACGATTACCTTATCGGATTGAGCGGCGTTTACGAACATGCCGACTACGTCACGGTCAACATCTCAAGTCCCAATACCAAAAACTTGCGCTCCTTGCAAACCGATGAAGCGCTTGATCAACTCTTGTCGGCCTTAAATGAACGCAAAATGGCCTTGGCCGAAAAACATCAAAAACATGTACCCGTTTTTCTGAAAATTGCCCCCGATCTGGACGACGATCAAGTGACCGTCATTGCCAACAGCCTGCTCAAACACCACATGGATGGCGTCATCGCCACCAACACCACGCTTTCGCGTGATGCAGTCAAAGGCATGGCGCACTGTGAAGAAGCGGGTGGTCTTTCAGGCGCGCCTGTCTTGGCAGGCAGCAACCGCGTCATTCGTTTGCTGCGACAACAACTCGGACCTCAGTTTCCCATTGTTGGCGTGGGCGGCATCCTCAGTGGTTACGATGCAGTCAGCAAAATAGAGGCAGGGGCCGATGTCGTTCAAATTTACACCGGCCTCATTTACAAAGGCCCCGCTTTGGTTCACGAAGTGGCCAAGGCACTTCGCCAGTTGTCACACGCATAAACTGCAATTGACTTTTCAGGCCTTGGCTTGCAAGGCTAGATACACTTCATGGGCAATGGCCAAAGAACTGGTCAAGCCCGGCGATTCAATGCCCAGCAAGTGAACTAGGCCATTCACGCCATGCGCTGCTGGACCCATGATGCAAAAATCAGCCACCGATTCTTGGGGTGAATTGATTTTTGGACGAATGCCTGCATAGGATGGCATGAGCGCACCGTCCTTCAAGCCTGGCCAATATTTTCGAACCTCAGCATAAAACGCATCGCCGCGACTTGGGTCAACATCCAGCTTGTCGGGCGAATCCACCCACTCCACGTCGGGGCCAAACTTGGCTTGTCCGGCCATGTCCAGCGTCAAGTGCACGCCCAAACCTGCGGCCTCGGGCACAGGGTATATCAAGCGAGAAAATGGTGAACGCCCCGATAGGCTGAAGTAGTTGCCTTTGGCGAAATAGGCACGCGGCAAATTGGCGAGGTCCATGCCTTCAAACTGCCGCGCAATGTGGGGGGCAAGCAAGCCAGTAGAGTTGATGACGTTTTCAGCCAAAATTTCAGTGCCATCTTGCGTTCGGATCATGAATTGCGTCTTGCCTGATTCCCTCACAATTTGAGCCGCATCAAATTGTGAGTTCAACGCCAAAATACCACCTGCATTTTCAAAATCACCCAAGTAACTCAACATCAGAGCGTGGCTGTCAACAATGCCAGTGCCAGGCGACCACAGCGCGGCGTCACACTTTAACTCTGGCTCCATGGCTTGCGCCTCGCTGGCTGACAAAAACCTCAACTGGTCGGCACCAAGCACACCATTGGTGTCGGCCTTGGCCTGAATGGCCGCCAATTGGGCCACCTGTGCGACTGAAGTGGCGACAATCAATTTACCACAAGCTTTGTGGGGAATTTGACGCTCTTGGCAATAGGCATAAAGCATGTGCCTGCCTTGAACGCAAAGCTTGGCTTTCAAGGAACCTGCAGGGTAATAAATACCCGCGTGAATGACTTCACTGTTGCGCGAGCTGGTGCCGGTGCCAAACGCATCGGCAGCCTCCAAAAGAATGACCTCTTGACCTTGAAGCGCCATCTCACGTGCCACAGCCAAGCCCACCACACCTGCGCCCAACACCACCGTTTGAATATGATCCATGTTCGCCCTTGGCATATTGCCACGTCAAAAAATACTGGCTAAATTGTCGCTGACACACGCACGACAGTTCAAATCAATTCTGACAGGCAAAATTGGCATTTTTAAAGTAACAGCGCATTGCACAAAGAGACCCATGAAATTATTCAATTTAGAGAACAAAGTGGCTATCGTGACAGGGGCAAGCCGAGGCATTGGCCGATCCATTGCCTTCCAATTGGCCCGGGCTGGCGCCAAAGTGGTGGTCTCAAGTCGAAAACTAGATGCCTGTGAAGCGGTTGTCAAAGAAATTCAAGCCGAAGGCGGTACGGCCATGGCCGTCAGCGCCAGCATTGCCAACAAAGAACAATTGCAAAGTATGGTGCAAAAAACACGCGAGCAATGGGGGCCTATCGACATCTTGGTTTGCAATGCTGCCAGCAACCCCTACTATGGGCCCATGACCGGCATGAGCGATGAAGTCTTTGACAAAATCATGCACAACAATGTGCTTTCGAGCACATGGCTTTGCAGCATGGTCTATCCCGATATGAAAGCCAAAAAAGATGGTGCCATTGTGCTGGTGTCATCGGTAGGCGGCTTGCACGGCTCTGATGTGATTGGTGCCTACAACATCTCCAAGGCCGCTGACATGCAATTGGCGCGCAATCTGGCCGTTGAGTGGGGCCCAGACAACATTCGCGTAAATTGCATTGCACCAGGCTTGATACGCACCAACTTTGCCAAGGCTTTGACAGACGATCCCGTCAAGGCCGGCATGGTTGAAAACGAAACACCTTTGCGCCGAATTGGCGATCCCGATGACATTGGCGGCATTGCAGTACTTCTGGCCAGTGCAGCAGGCAAATACATTACAGGCCAAACCATCGTGGCCGATGGCGGCATGATGATTCGATGATTTAAAAAAAAACCCAGTGCAATGCGCTGGGCCTTTTGTCATTGGGTCTGAAATCTGATATCTGCGATTTCAGTCCCGAATCAATCAAGCAAAGTTGGCTTCTGCAAAAGACCAGTTCACCAATTTGTCCAAGAACGTTTCAACAAACTTTGGACGCATATTGCGGTAATCGATGTAATAAGCATGTTCCCAAACGTCCACAGTGAGCAAGGCTTTGTCGGCCGTGGTCAGGGGGGTGCCAGCGGCGCCCATGTTAACGATGTCGACGCTGCCGTCAGCTTTCTTAACCAACCAAGTCCAACCGGAACCAAAGTTGCCCACAGCGCTTTTCACGAAGGCTTCTTTGAAGGCAGCGTAGGAGCCAAATTTGGCGTTGATAGCCGCGGCCAAAGCACCAGAAGGCTCACCACCACCGTTTGGCTTCATGCAATTCCAAAAGAAGGTGTGGTTCCAGATTTGAGCAGAGTTGTTGTAAACACCGCCGCTGGATTTCTTGATGATTTCTTCCAAAGACATTGATTCAAACTCAGTGCCCTTTTGCAAGTTGTTCAGATTCACGACGTACGCATTGTGGTGCTTGCCATGGTGAAATTCCAGCGTTTCTTGGCTGTAGTTGGGTGCCAAAGCGTCAATGGCATAGGGCAATGCTGGCAGGGTATGTTCCATGTGTTCCTCGTTTAGGTGCAATAAAAATTCAAAAGACTATTGTAAGTTCAACCCGTCTTCTTGTCTGAAAAAGCCGTACTAAAGGCACAGCTTATATGGGGTCGCATTACTTCACTTGCAAGTTCACAAGCCCATCGGCCAGTGTGGCCGTGACCGATTGCTTTGACTCAAAGTCGCTTGCATGTGTCATGGCCGCCCCGCTTTCGTTGGTTAGCCATGCATACCCCCGCTCCAACACCAAATGAGGGTCTAAAAGACCCAATCTGGTGCTCAGGTTCAAGGCTTTTTGCTGATGGCTTTGCAAGCTTTGCTGAAGTCCTCGCGGCAGATTTTCGGCGTGTCGGGCCAGTTTTTGCCTGCGCACTTGGGCCTGGGATTTCAGCCCATATTGAAGGGATTGTCCAAGACGCATCAGGTGTGTCTTTTGATCATTCAAGCGGTTCGATGGGCGGCCCAGCCGATTGGCAATCCAATCTAAGTTTTGGCTCATTCGGTCTAAGTGGTTGGCAAGTGCAGAGGAAAAAGCTTCTTGCCGCTGCGCTACTTCGTCCATCAACTGATCTCTAGCCATGGCAACAAGTTCTGCTGCTGCGGTGGGCGTGGGCGCACGCAAATCGGCAACGAAATCGGTCAGTGTGAAATCAGTTTCATGACCAACGCCCGAAACAATGGGGATGGGACAAGACGCAATGGCTCGCACCAGCGACTCGTCGTTGAAGGCCCACAAATCTTCCATCGAACCACCACCGCGAACCATCAAGATGACGTCAATGGCCGTATTTGGAGAAAGCTCCGTCTGAGTGCGTTCTTGACCCCCACCCTGCCAAGCCACCAATTTTTGAAGGCTCTGCAACAACTCCAAGGGGGCGTTCGCACCCTGAACAGAAGCTGGCGCCAAAATAACTGGAATGTGAGGCACTCGCCTTTGCAAAGCAGAGACCACATCGTGCAAGGCTGCAGCGCCGAGAGAAGTAATGAGGCCAATGGCTCGCGGCTGAGCTGGAATGTCACGTTTGCGCGAAGGCTCAAAAAGTCCTTCAGCCTCCAGGCTAGCCTTGAGCTTTAAAAACTGCGCAAACAGATCGCCCTGACCCGCCCTTTGCATGGTTTCAACCACCAATTGCAAATCTCCGCGCGCCTCATAAACACCTAACTTGCCCCGGACCTCCACCAGTTCACCGTCTCTGGGCACGAACCCTATGGCGCTGGCCGCTCTTTTGAACATGGCACAACGAATTTGCCCGCTCTCGTCCTTGAGGTTGAAATAACAATGGCCGCTGGCTGCCCTCGAGAAGCCAGAAATCTCACCTTTCACCGCAACAGGATTGAACCTTGCATTCAAAGTGTCTGCAATTGCAAGGCAAAGTGCCCCAACTGACCACACGCGTGGCTCAGAATCTATTCTCGCCATAAAAAACCCTTATTTTTTGCGGTCCTCAGGCCCATTTTGTTTGCAAAACCTTGTTTTTCCATGGTTAATTAGTCCACAGCTTGATGAGGACTTGCGTTGCGTTGCGTTGGTGGGGCTTTAATCAGCATGAATTCGCGTAAGCTATTGATATATATGAATAATTTTCTGTATAAAAAAGAAGCACTGTTAGAAAAGCGAGGATTCATGCGGTTTGCAGCGCTACTCACACTATGTTCTTCACAAAGTTATCCACAGAAAAGCCTAACAATTCGATCAGCCATAATCAAAACTGAATCCAGAAGTAGAAAGTTTGATTTTGATCAGCATCATACAAGCCGCAGGATGGCCCGTTTGGCCGCTCATCGCCTGTTCCATTTTTGCGCTCGCCATCATTTTGGAGCGCCTGTATGCCCTGCGGACCAGCAAAGTGATGCCTGAGGGCGCCTTACAACGCGCCATCGAAAGCACACAACAAGGCTTCCCAAGCGATGCCGCGATCCAAGACATTGCGCAAATAGGTGCTGTGGGTGCCATTTTCGCAACGGGCCTGCAAACCTTGTCACTCAACCCCAGTGCCAGCCATCAAGATGTTCGAGAAAGCATGGAAATGGAAGGTCGCATGGCCGCTCAAGGTTTAGAGCGCTACCTCACAGCCTTGGCTACGCTGGCTTCGGCATCTCCCTTGCTGGGCTTATTGGGCACGGTGGTAGGCATGATTGAACTGTTTGGATTGCAAACACCTGGGCAACAACAACCTGCCGAATTGGCGCATGGCATTTCAATCGCGCTTTACAACACGGCTTTAGGCCTGATCGTCGCCATTCCCTGCCTCATGGCATGGCGTTTTTTCAAATCAAAAGTTGACCGTTTGGTGTTGCAAATGGAGTGGGCCTCCGAGAGGTTCGCCAGACACCTTGCCGCCATGCGAGACTAAATTCAAGCAAAGAGTGAGTCAATCTTGAAATTCAGAAAGAGCTCCAACATTGAGCCCGACATCAACCTGATTCCATTCATTGATGTGTTGCTGGTTGTTCTCATTTTTTTGATGCTCACCACCAGCTGGTCCAAGTTCAATGAAATGAACGTCAGTTTGCCAAGTGCTAATGCAAAATCGCCAACGGATCCTGCAGTATCTTGGGTTATCGCCGTGAGTTCCCAAGGTATTTACGCTGTCAACGGTGTCCGAATTGAAGGACGAAGTTTGCAAGACCTGAGCAACGCACTTTCTGACATCCGCAAGATGGATGCTTCATTGCTGATCAAAGCAGATGCTGCGGCAAGTCATCAATCGGTCGTCAATGTCTTGGAAGCAGCCCGCATGAATGGTGTCTCGCGAATTGCATTTGCAACTCAAAACCCAACCCCATCGACCAAGCCCTAACACACTCAATATGTCCAACTGGTTGCAACACCTTCCAAAGTATTGGCGCAACCGCAATGCCATTACCTATTTGCTTTGGCCAATCGAGCTCATTTACAAAATGCTGATTGGCCTGCGAAAATTGGTATTTGCAATAGGCTTTTACAAACAACATCAGGTCAATGCCACAGTCATCGTGGTGGGCAACATCGTGGCTGGTGGTGGGGGGAAAACGCCTCTCACCATTGCACTCGCTCAGCGACTGAAGGCCCAAGGCATCCAGCTTGGCATTGTGTCTCGCGGCTATGGCAGATCAAATTCTTCACTCCAAGTTGTCACAGCACAAAGTTTGGTGAGCGAGGTGGGCGATGAACCGCTCATGATTTTTAAAAAATGCGGTGTGCCCGTCGTGGTGGGTTCTCAACGCGTAGAGGCAGCCCAGTTATTGCTTCAACAATTTCCGGAGGTCCGTGTGTTGGTCTGTGACGACGGACTTCAACACATTGCACTGAAACGTGACATTGAGATTTGTGTCATGGATGCCATGGGCTTGGGCAATGGTCACTTGCTGCCTGCTGGACCTTTGAGAGAGCCGTGGCCGCGGCCCATTGACTTGCTGTTGCACACCCACCAAAGGTCTCTGCCAGAAGGATTTGAATCTCTCAGAGAACTCAGCGCCTTTGGATTGACATCCCAAGGCCAGCAGATCCCGCTGGAAAGCTTGAAGTCACAAAAAATTGAAGTGGTCTCTGGGATTGCCAAACCAGAGGCATTTATTGCAATGCTTGAACAGGCTCAATTCCAAATCGGCCATTCCTGCGCGCTGCCTGATCACGATGATTTTGCTGGCTGGCAACCCCGTCATCCTGAAATGCCGCTTTTTTGTACGGAAAAAGATGCGATGAAAGTGTGGGCTCGGTTTCCACAAGCACTTGCCATTCCCTTGATTTTTGAAGCTGAAGATGCTTTTTGGAAAGCCTTTGATCAACTTTTAAAGAGCCGTCACAGGTATCATTGAGACATGGACACGAAATTACTTGAACTCTTGGTTTGCCCAGTCACAAAGGGGCCTCTTGATGTGCAACGAGACCTGCAAGAGCTTTGGTCTCGCAGCGCAAGGCTAGCCTACCCCGTTCGCAATGGCATTCCAATCTTGCTTGAAAACGAAGCGCGCGCACTCAGCGACGAAGAGTTAGAACAACTCAAACCCCGCACACCCCTTGTCTAGTTTTTTCTTGACACTTTTGAGGTGACACATGTCGCAAGCCTTTACTGTCATTGTTCCTGCTCGCTTAGCCTCCACGCGGCTGCCCAACAAACCTTTGGCAGATATACATGGTTTGCCCATGGTGGTTCGCGTGGCGCAAAGGGCTTTGCTGTCTGAAGCTGCACAAGTGGTGGTAGCCGCCGACAGCCCAGAGATTGTTCAGGTCTGCGAGGCCCATGGCATTCGCGCATTGCTCACTCGAATTGATCACGCCAGCGGCAGTGATCGCTTGGCCGAAGCCAGTGCCTTGATAGGGCTTGGGCCCAGCGATATGGTGGTCAATGTGCAAGGCGACGAGCCTCTGATCAACCCCTTGCTGATCAATCAAGTAGCTCTCTTGCTAGAACAACGTCCAACAGCCAGCATGAGCACGGCAGCCCATGAAATTCACGAGGTCGCAGAATTCACCAATCCCAATGTGGTCAAAGTGGTTTTAGACCAAGCTCAATTGGCGCTTTATTTCAGCCGAGCACCCATTCCTTGGTGGCGCGACGGCTTTGCAAAGGGCATCCTAAGCCTGCCCAAACCAGCCCCACTCAGGCACATTGGCATCTACGCTTACCGGGTTGGTTTTTTGCAAAGTTTTCCCACGATGCCGCCCGCGCCCATTGAAATGGGGGAAGCATTAGAGCAATTGCGGGCCCTTTGGCACGGTCACAAAATAGCGGTTCACGTCACCCCAGAAGCTCCTGGACCTGGGGTTGATACGCCCGAAGATTTAGAAAAAGTGCGCGCCTTGCTTAAGGCTTGAAAGTGCCTGTATTTAGGCGTCAGGAAAATTGAGGCTACCCGTGATATTCTCTAACGACAGCCATCCAAGTCATGGCGAGAAATTTAATAACTATTCGGGACATTCATGAGACTTATTCTTTTAGGCGCGCCAGGTGCTGGTAAGGGAACGCAAGCTGCATTCATCTGCCAAAAATTTGGCATTCCCCAAATCTCAACGGGTGATATGTTGCGGGCCGCAGTCAAGGCCGGAACAGCTCTGGGCTTGCAAGCCAAAGCCGTGATGGAATCAGGCGGCTTGGTCAGCGACGACCTCATCATCAATCTCGTCAAAGAGCGTATTTTGCAAGCTGATTGCGCCAATGGATTCTTATTTGATGGCTTCCCACGCACCATTCCCCAGGCCGATGCCATGAGGGCGGCTGGCGTGAAGTTGGACTATGTTCTTGAAATTGATGTGCCATTTGATGCCATCATTGAACGCATGAGTGGTCGACGTTCCCATCCCGCATCCGGTCGCACCTACCACGTCAAATTCAACCCACCCAAAGCCGAAGGCAAAGACGACGTCACCGGAGAGCCTTTGGTTCAGCGTGAAGATGACAAAGAAGAAACCGTGAAAAAACGCTTGGATGTTTATAGCCAACAAACACGCCCCTTGGTCGCCTACTACTCTGATTGGGCTCAACGTGATGCTCAGGCTGCGCCTCAATACCGAGCCATCAGTGGCATGGGCTCTGTTGAAGACATCACGCAGCGTGCCATGCAAGCGCTGGGCGCAAGCCACTGATCTTCGTGGCCTGATGCTCAATGGAATTGTTGTTTAAGGAGCTTGTTGCTTAGACATCATCTCAAGCAACAAGGCCACTCTGGTTTTCACTGCACTCAAACAACCCGTGGCATCAAAAAAATGACTCTCAGTGGGAGTGACTGCCCCCTGATTGCACCGTGTGGCCACGCGAATTTCAACGCCAGCCTCTTGCGCAAGCACCAAACTGGCTTTGAGCTTTGAGCTCATAGAACCGTTGCCGGTTCCAGCCATAACCAGTCCCTTGACACCCGCCTGAACCAAAGCGTCAATGTGCAAAGCTGAGGCGTTAACATGGTTCATCACAATTTCAATCCATGGCCATTGGTTTGCATGGGGCAATTGAGAGACACTGAAATTGCGAGTGGAGATGGGGGTGCAAAAAGTATCCAGCCACTGAACCTGGTCATTGATCACTCGCCCTGCCAATCCGATTTCACCCGAGTCAAATGCGTTCAATCGGGTGGGATGCACCTTTTGAACATACTGGCTGTGGTGAATCTCGCAAGCGGCCACCAGCCATACACCATGTCCTTTGGTGGTGGCTGCAAACAACAAGGCATCTCTCAAGTTTTGTGGGCCATCAGCGTCCTTGAAGTTGGCTGGGCGCATGGCACAGGTCAGCACAATGGGCTTGGTTGAGTTCAGCACTTGCGACAAAAAATAAGCTGTTTCTTCCAGTGTGTCGGTGCCATGGGTAATGACAATCCCAGCCACGTCGCTTTGAGACAACCAGTGCTCACAACGCTGCGCCAAATGAATCCAGGTCTCAAAGTCCATGTCTTTGCTATCAAGTTGAGCCACTTGTTCAGCATCAAATTGGCAATCCAACAAGGGCTCTGGCCAATTCTGTTGAGAGCCCAGTGCCACCTGCAACAAATCATCGATACCGAGTTGGGCAGCCTTGTAGGCGAGGCCTTCGTTGGCTGAGGCTGACTCCCCTGCAATGGTTCCTCCTGTGCCTAAAACAACAATTTTTTGATTTTTTGCTTGCATTAATAAAAAGACTGGTTAAAAATACAGTTACTGGATAAGAAAACAGTTAATTGAAGTTGCCAAGTTAGCCTCAAACATTCAAAAACAGACAGCTCACAAGGAGTTCACCATGATCGATCAACCTAAGCTCACGGCCCGACAGCAAGAGATTTTGGAGCTCATCCAAAAAACCATTGCCGAAACAGGAGCGCCCCCTACACGCGCCGAAATTGCGCAAGTCTTAGGTTTCAAGTCTGCCAACGCAGCAGAAGAACACCTACAAGCTTTGGCTCGAAAAGGCGCCATCGATCTGGTCAGCGGTACTTCCAGAGGCATTCGCCTCAAAGGCTCTTCCCGCAACAGCCTGCGCAACTCTAGCGACTTGTTCAGCCTCCCCTTGCCTGGTTTTGCCCAATTGGCCTTGCCCCTCATCGGCCGCGTTGCAGCTGGATCCCCTATTCTGGCCCAAGAACACGTCGATCGCACCTACCACGTCGAAAGCCACTTGTTCCAAGAACAGCCCGACTACCTGCTCAGGGTGCGCGGTATGTCCATGCGCGATGCAGGCATCATGGACGGCGACCTTCTAGCCGTCAAAGCCACCAAAGAGGTTCGAAACGGCCAAATTGTGGTTGCCCGTCTCGGAGAAGAAGTTACCGTGAAGCGCTTGCGCCGCCATGCTGACTGTATCGAGCTTTTGCCCGAAAACCCCGACTACCCCATCATCTTGGTCAATCCAGGCGAGCCCTTCGACATCGAAGGCTTGGCCGTTGGCCTCATCCGCAACACGCTCTTGATGTAACAAGCCCAAATTAAAGGATCCACATGACATTCGCTCTCCTTGGTATTTCCAGCATTTACAACGGTATTCAAAAATTCATGAGTGCCGCAGCTCACCTTGAGCAAGATGCCACTCAAGGTGCCACTCAGGCTGCACATCCGCGGGCAGTTTCCCCCCAAGATGGCAGACTGGCCAAACAGCTTGCCTTGCGCGTTCTTCGCGTTTCTGAACACGGCGAAGCTCCGCACTGTGCTGGTCGCATGGTTATTTCAGGCCGCATGGCCGATGTATGCGCCGAGCTAGACCGCTTGGTCGCTCTTGAAGCCCAAACCAAAGCGCCAATGCACCACTGATCTGGCGGCTGATGGGGGCCTAAATTTCATCTAGGTCCCCAATGAAAGCCTCTGGGCAAGGCACAATAGTGCCTATGAATATTGTGATCCTTGACGACTACCAAGATGTCGTCCGAAAACTAGACTGCGCCGCAAAACTCGACGCATACAACGCAAAGGTCTACACCAACACCGTTAAAGGCCTAGGTCAGTTGTCTGTTCGTCTAAAAGATGCAGATATCTTGGTTCTAATTCGCGAACGTACACACCTCAATCGACAGTTGCTCGAAAAGCTACCTCGTCTCAAACTCATCTCTCAAACAGGTGCTGCGGGCTCGCACATTGACTTAGAAGCCTGCTCAGGAAGAGGCATCGCAGTGGCTCAGGGCACTGGCTCACCCTATGCGCCTGCTGAATTGACTTGGGCTTTGGTCATGGCCGCAGTCCGCCGCATACCCCAGTACATCGGCAACCTCAAACACGGCGCCTGGCAACAATCTGGCTTGAAGTCTGCTTCCATGCCAGCCAATTTTGGGCTAGGAACCGTGCTGCGTGGCCGAACATTTGGAATTTGGGGTTACGGCAAAATTGGTCGACTGGTTGCTGGCTATGCCAAGGCATTTGGCATGCAAGTGGTTATCTGGGGTAGCGAGGCTTCACGCGATAAAGCGGTTAAAGATGGCTACATGCCAGCAAGTTCACGCGACGCTTTTTTTGAACAATGCGATGTCATCTCTTTGCACATCAGGTTAAACGACAGCACCCGCAGCATCGTTAAATTGGACGACTTGTTGCTCATGAAAACCAGCGCCATGATTGTGAACACCTCAAGGGCTGAGCTCATTGAACCCGATGCACTCATCAGTGCACTGAATCGCGGCAGGCCAGGCTTGGCAGCCATCGATGTTTTTGAACACGAGCCCATCTTGCAAGGGCATGCCTTGTTGCGCTTAGAAAACTGCATTTGCACGCCCCATATTGGATATGTAGAGAAAGACAGTTACGAGCTGTACTTTGGCGCCGCCTTCGACAACGTGGTTAATTTCATCAAAGGCACGCCAACCAACATTGTCAATCCAGGTGCATTGCAAGTGAGGCGCTAAGCCCCACAAGCAGACTTGCCTGCTCTTGAGTAACGAATTCACAATTTCTGACGATCAAAATGAACATTGCATTTCAACAAGTTGCCGTGATTGGCGCAGGCGCCATGGGGCGAGGTATTGCCCAAATTGCAGCTCAAGCTGGCAGCCACGTTTTTCTTTACGACACACAAGCACAAGCCAGCCAAAAAGCGTTGGTCGCAGTCCACCAAGTTTGGGATTCATTGCTCGCCAAAGGCCGCTTAGATGCAGAAACAGTTGGCAAATACAAATCACAACTGCATACCGCCAATCAATTGCAAGATCTCCAAAAATGCGACTTGATTGTGGAGGCCATTGTCGAGCGACTCGACATCAAGAAGAGTCTATTTGTTGAACTAGAAAACTTGGTTGCAGAATCAACTGTGCTGGTAACCAATACATCTTCACTCTCCGTCACAGCCATTGCAGCAGCGCTGAAGCGTCCCTCACAATTTGCAGGCTACCACTTCTTCAACCCCGTGCCACTCATGAAGGTCGTTGAAGTTATTGCAGGTCTCAAAACCAAGCCCGATGTTTGCGTGCGACTCACAGAATTTGCCAAGCAAATGGGTCATACGCCGGTTCAAGCCAATGACACGCCAGGCTTTATCGTCAACCATGCAGGCCGAGGTTATGGCACAGAAGCGTTGCGCATCGTTTCTGAAGGCGTGGCCGACTTTGCCACCATCGACCGAATATTGAAAGACCAAGTTGGCTTCAAGCTCGGCCCTTTCGAGTTGTTCGACCTCACGGCCTTGGATGTGTCGCATCCTGTCATGGAGTCCATCTACAACCAGTACTACCAAGAACCCCGCTACCGCCCTAGCGTCATCACCGCACAACGCTTAGCGGGTGGTGTGGTGGGTAAGAAAGTTGGCGAAGGTTTCTACCAGTACCTGGATGGCAAAGCCATTGTGTCGCCAGACCAAGTTGTGCCTGAGGTTAAAGAGTTTCCGCCGGTGTGGGTATCTCCTCGGGCAACAAGACGCATGGAGCTGTTGCAACTGCTCAAAGATTTGGATGCCATCATTGAGTCTGGCGTATCGCCTTCGCCCCATGCCCTCACGCTCGTTGCACCATTGGGCTTTGATGTCACCACCGTTGCGGTGGTGGAACGACTCGATCCAGCACGCACCATTGGAATTGACATGTTGTTTGACGATGCGGCCACCAAGCGAAGAGTCTTGGCCACCAACCCCGCCACACGCTCCGACATGCGCGACGCAGCCCACGCCTTGTTTGCCAAAGATGGCAAAGCTGTGAGCGTGGTGCGTGACAGTGGTGGCTTTATCACCCAACGCGTGGTTGCCAACATTGTGAACATTGCCTCCGACATGTGCCAACAAGCTGTTTGCTCACCCAAAGATCTAGATGTCGCGGTTACTTTGGGCCTTGGTTACCCCGTGGGTCCTTTGGCCCTTGGCGACAAATTGGGGCCGACCAATGTATTGGAAGTGCTGTTCAATTTGCAAACCGTTTACGGCGATCCACGCTATCGCCCTAGCCCTTGGTTGCGACGTCGCGGCGCCATCGGATTGTCTTTGCTGCACACAGAGGACTAAAGCATGTCAGCCCAACTGCTCAGTACCAGCGAAGGCGCCACGCTCATTCTCACTTTGAGCAACCCTGAACACAGGAACGCACTTGGCCCCGAAATGTATGCTGCGGGCGTCGAAGCACTGAGCGTGGCCGAGACCAGCGCCGACATCAAAAGCGTGGTTATCACGGGGCAAGGTGGCATCTTCAGCGCTGGCGGCAATTTGCAACGTTTGAACCAAAACCGTCAATTGCCGCCTGAGCACCAAGCCCAAAGCATCGAAGGCCTGCACAATTGGATCGAAGCGATTCGCACCTTTCCCAAGCCGGTCATTGCGGCCATCGAAGGTCCTGCAGCGGGCGCAGGGTTTTCCTTGGCCTTGGCTTGCGACATCATTGTGGCAGCGCGCAACAGTATTTTTGTCATGGCCTACAGCAACATTGCACTGTCACCTGATGGCGGCGGCACATGGAGTTTGTCCCGCTGTATTCCCCGTCAATTGGCCACTGAGTTGTTGATGTTTGGAGAGCGCATTGGCGCTGAACGACTTCACCAATTGGGCGTTGTCAATCAACTTTGCGAGCCTGGTCAAGCCTTGGGCACCGCGTTAAGCAGAGCCAGCCTGTTGAACAACAAAGCGCCAAACGCCCTGGCCAGCATCAAAGAACTTCTCAACGATGCTGACGGAACCAGTTTGAACCGCCAACTGGCGCAGGAGCGAGATCATTTTGTGAAGAACTTGCACCATGCCAATGCGGGTATCGGAATTTCAGCCTTTTTGAACAAAGAAACACCGCGCTACGAATGAGACCGGGTCCCTCAGGCGACAATTTTTAACAACCCAGTCACTCAAAAGACAGACTATGGACGAACCCATTCTTACGATGGAGGAAAGAGAATCCATCAACGCAGGTCGTTGGTTCTCTACCCTTTCACCTTCTCTTCGACACGATATTCTTCGATGCGCATACGTCAAACGACACAAAGACGGCGAACTGATTGCAGCCCGCGGCGAGCCGCCGGAGCAGTGGATCGCCTGCGCCAAGGGTGCCGTGCGTGTGAGTTCCACCTCGGTCTCGGGCAAATTGATCACACTCACCTATGTCGAGCCAGGCATTTGGTTTGGCGACGTGTCTATTTTCGACGGCGACAGGCGCACGCACGATGCTTATGCACACGGCGAGACCACCACGCTCAATGTGGCCAAAGCCGATTTCAAGAAAATATTGGCTTCCCATGTCGAGTTATACGACGCCATGCTGCGCTTGCACGCCAGACGCATTCGGCAGCTGTTTGGCTTGGTCGAAGACTTAAACACCTTGCCCCTCAGGGCGCGTTTGGCCAAACAGCTCAACCACTTGCTGCGCAGCTATGGCGTGCCCAGCCTGTCAGATGCCAAAGCCATTCGAATCAGCCTTCAGCTGGCGCAAGAAGAATTGGCTCAGTTGTTAGGCGCATCCAGACAACGCGTCAACCAAGAACTCAAGCAAATGGAACGCGAGCATGTCATCAAAATCGAACCCGGTGGCCTCACCGTACTCGACAGAGAAGCACTGCTGAAAATTGTCAATTCAGACAACTGAACCAGACAGCGCACAATCTCATTTCTTTTACAGATGGCGGTACACCCACATGAGCCAGTTTGATCATTTCGTGGGCACCCGCCCGGTCTCAGGCACTCACGCCTTTGATATCTCTGCACTCGAGCGCTGGCTCCTAGCCAATATGACTGGCTTTGAAGGACCGCTTAGCGTCGAAATGTTCAAAGGCGGTCAATCCAACCCCACCTACAAACTCATCACACCCAAGTGCGCCTATGTGATGCGGGCGAAGCCGGGTCTGGTGGCCAAATTGTTGCCCTCTGCGCATGCCATTGAACGTGAGTTCAAAGTCATGGAAGGCTTGTCCGGCACGGCGGTGCCCGTGGCCCAGATGCATGTACTCTGTGAAGACGAAGCCATCATCGGCCGCGCTTTCTACATCATGGAATTTGTGGCGGGCCGGGTCTTGTGGGATCAGTCATTGCCTGGCATGAGCAATGCACAACGCGGCGAAATTTACGATGAAATGAACCGCGTCATTGCGGCACTGCACAGCGTGAAGTTTGCAGAACAAGGCTTGGCCAACTACGGCAAGCCCGGGAGCTACATTGAGCGCCAAATTGGCCGCTGGAGCAAACAATATGTCGCCTCGCAAACGCAAGACATTCCAGAGATGGACCGCTTAATGGCTTGGCTACCAGCCAACATCCCTAGCAGTGCCAAAGATGAATCTCTGGTCAGCATTGTTCATGGCGATTTTCGCTTAGACAACCTCATGTTCCACCCCACTGAGCCCAAAGTTTTGGCCGTCCTCGATTGGGAACTTTCGACATTGGGTCACCCACTGGCCGACTTCAGTTACCACTGCATGGCTTGGCACATCAAGCCAGGTTCGTTTCGCGGCATTGGTGGTTTAGATCACCATGCGCTGGGCATTCCCAATGAAGCTGAATACATCAAGCGCTACTGCGAGAGAACAGGCTACACCACGCCAGAGAAGCTAGCGCTCGATTGGAATTTCTACATGGCCTACAACTTGTTTCGCATTGGTGCTATTTTGCAAGGCATTGCCAAGCGCGTCGAAGATGGCACCGCTTCCAGCGAGCAAGCCAAATCATCGGGCGCTGGCGCAAAACCCATGGCTGAATTGGCTTGGCATTTTGCCAGCCAAGTTCATTGAACTCATATTCCAGCAATTCAATTTTTTCCCAAGATTTAACAGGAGACCTTCATGCAATTCGAATACTCAGACAAAGTCAAAACAATGCAAGCACGCTTGCTGGCTTTCATGGACGAACACATTTACCCCAACGAGGCTCGCTTCTTCCAAGAAATTGCTGACAACCGCGCCAAAGGCAATGCTTGGATTCCCACCAAAATTGTGGAGGAGCTCAAGCCCAAAGCGCAAGCTGCAGGCTTGTGGAATTTGTTCCTGCCCAAGTCGCCACGCGCACCCCAAGGTTTGTCAAATTTGGAATACGCACCTTTGTGCGAGATCATGGGCCGTGTGCCCTTTGCTGCTGAAATTTTCAACTGCTCAGCGCCCGACACTGGCAACATGGAAACCTTTGAACGCTATGCCAGCGAAGAACTCAAAGACCAATGGCTAGAGCCCTTGCTCAAAGGTGAAATTCGCTCAGCATTTCTCATGACCGAACCCGACGTGGCATCTTCCGATGCCACCAACATTCAATGCGAGATCAAACGCGATGGCAATGATTACGTCATCAACGGTCGCAAGTGGTGGTCTTCTGGTGCGGGTGACCCACGCTGCGCGGTCTACATCGTGATGGGCAAAACCAATCCAGACGCTGGCCGTCATGAGCAACAGTCAATGATCATTGTGCCAGCCAATTCGCCTGGCATTACCGTTGTTCGTGCACTGTCTGTCTTTGGTTACGACGATGCGCCTCATGGCCATATGGAAGTGGTGTTGAAGAATGTGCGTGTGCCCGCAGCCAATCTGTTGCTGGGCGAAGGTCGTGGTTTTGAAATTGCACAAGGCCGCTTAGGCCCAGGACGCATTCACCACTGCATGCGCACCATTGGCGTCTCAGAACGAGCCCTTGAACTGATGTGCAAGCGCTTGAACAGTCGCGTGGCTTTTGGCCGTGAGGTAGCACGTCAAACTGTATGGCAAGAGCGCATTGCCGAGTCACGCTGCATGATTGAGCAAGCCCGTTTGCTGACTCTCAAAGCTGCTTACATGATGGACACAGTGGGCAACAAAGTCGCCAAAGCAGAGATTGCCATGATCAAAATTGTGGCCCCTCAAATGGCTTGCCAAATCATTGACTGGGCCATTCAAGCCCATGGCGGCGGTGGTGTGTCGCAAGACTTCCCCTTGGCCTACGCCTACGCACACCAGCGCACTTTGCGCTTGGCAGATGGTCCCGATGAAGTGCACCGCAATTCCTTGGCCAAATTGGAGTTGGCCAAACATTTGCTCATGCCTGGCGAAGTTGAAATGCCAATTACAAGAGGCAGCTAAGTCTATTTTTTGCAGGACTTTTTAAGTAAGTTTCAAGAATTAGCCTTATCCCGCATTAGAATACAAGGCTTGTCGGAGCGTAGCGCAGTCTGGTAGCGCATCTGGTTTGGGACCAGAGGGTCGAAGGTTCGAATCCTTTCGCTCCGACCATTTTTCTATGAAGGCCCTACCTTTTTTGGTTCTAGGGCCTTTTTTATCTGCCCGTAGCTCAACTGGATAGAGCAACGGCCTTCTAAGCCGTAGGTCGGGGGTTCGAGTCCCTCCGGGCAGGCCACCTACACCGTCGACGTCATTCCAACATTTGATTTAAATTCGCAAAATCAGGGTTTTGCCTAGCTTTTTTTCCCATTGATATGCAACATAATGCATCTCATAAGGAGATTTCTCATGACTACTTCACCCTCACGTCGTATGGTTTTGACTCGCAGTGCTGCACTGGTGAGCGCCGCCAGTTCCACACTGTTGATGCCCGCACAGTCTCAGGCACAAACAGGCAAAATTCGTGTTGGTCTCATGTTGCCCTACTCTGGTGCCTTTGCACCCTTGGGTGTCGCCATTGAAAATGGCGTTCGCATGGCCATCAACGAACAAGGTGGCAAGCTGGGGGGCCGCGAAATTGAATGGTTCAAAGTCGACGATGAATCAGATCCGTCTAAAGGCATTGAAAATGCCAACAAATTGGTTCAACGTGACAAAGTAGATGTTCTCATTGGCACCGTTCACTCAGGCGTGCAAATGGGCATCCAAAGAGTGGCCCGCGACTCAGGCGTGTTGTCTTTCATTCCCAATGCAGGCGTTCATGCAGCTACACGCTCCCTCTGTGCGCCCAATGTTTTCCGCACCAGTTTCTCCAACAGCCAACCTACATTGGCCTTGGGTCAAACCATGGTCAATAAAGGCCACAAAAGAGCGGTTTGGATTACCTGGAAATATGCAGCTGGCGACGAAGCCTTTGAAGGTTTCAAAGAAAGCTACACCAAGGCTGGCGGCACCATCATCAAAGAGCTGGGCCTGCCATTCCCTAACGTTGAGTTCCAAGCCCTTCTGACCGAAATTGCGGCACTCAAACCCGATGCAGTGGCTTGCTTCTTCGCTGGTCCTTCAGGCGCCAAGTTCATGAAGGACTTTGCTGCAGCTGGCCTCAAAGGCAAGATTGCTCTTTACGGTTCTGGCTTCCTCACAGAAGGTGTTTTGCAAGCTGCTGGTCCCGCCGCTGATGGCGTTATGACCACACTGCATTACAGCGATTCACTGGACACACCGCGCAACAAAAAATTCCGTTTGGAATATGCCAAATCATTCAAAATGCAACCCGATGTTTATGCTGTTCAAGGCTACGACACAGGCTTGCTGTTGATTCAAGGCGCCAATGCCGTCAAGGGTGATTTGTCTAAGAAGCCCGATTTGTACAAAGCCATGGAAGGCGCTGTCATTGACAGCCCACGTGGCAAGTGGACCATGAGCAAAACCCACAACCCCATACAAGACATGTACTTGCGCGTGGTAGAAAACGGTGAAAACAAAGTCATTGGCGTGGCTGCCAAAGCCTTGGCCGACCCAGGCACTGGCTGCAAGATGGGCTAAGCACCCAACTCGTGCCAAAGCGGCGGATTTTTCCGCCGCTTTTTTTCCGCCT
The DNA here is from genome assembly GCA_947484245.1 of Comamonadaceae bacterium. The sequence continues at coordinate 9,906 of CANKOT010000007.1, read as the reverse complement.
TCAAGTTTGCAACAGGCAAGCACATTAGTGTTAATCTTTTCTCTATGGATTTCGTCAACTTCCTCATCCAGCTTCTGAACAGTGTTCAGTATGGCTTGTTGCTTTTCATGTTGGCTGCTGGCCTCACCTTGATTTTTGGCATCATGGGCGTGGTCAATTTGGCGCATGGTAGTTTTTACATGCTAGGAGCCTATTTGGCTTGGTCTTTGGCTGCTCTCACAAACAGCTTCACACTCGCCATCATTTTAGGCACGCTGCTCTCAGTCCTGTTTGGCTTGCTGCTCGAATGGTTGCTGTTCAGGCATTTCTACAAACGAGATCACCTCGATCAAGTGCTACTCACGTTTGGTCTGATCTACGTGTTTGAAGAAACGCGCTCAATTTTGTGGGGCGACGATGTGCATGGCGTCACCATTCCAGCAGCATTGAGTGCCTCTATTCCCCTGACAGAAACACTCTCATACCCCGTTTATCGCTTATTCATGTCGGGCGTGTGTTTGCTATTGGCTTTGGGTCTTTATTTACTCATTTCAAAAACACGCCTAGGTATGAAAATACGTGCAGGCGCTTTCAATCACGAAATGACAGAGGCCTTGGGTGTCAACGTCAAACTCATTCATGCATTGGTATTTGCCATGGGCGTGGGCTTGGCTACCATCGCAGGCATGGTGGCGGCACCCGTTTCCAGTGTCTATCCCAACATGGGCTCGCAAGTGCTCATCATGTGTTTTGTGGTCGTGGTCATTGGCGGCATTGGCTCTGTCAAAGGCGCGCTTGTTGCAGCCATACTGGTGGGCTTGGTCGACACCTTTGGCAAAGTGTTATTGCCGCAAGTGGCAGGCATGCTGGTCTATGTGTTGATGGCCATTGTTTTACTTTACAAGCCTGAAGGCTTGTTCAAGAACTAAGGGGCATGTCATGAGCGACGCACACGCCCCACTTGAAACGCTGCCGCGCAGTTTGAAAATTCTACTAGGCACAGCCCTTCTGGCATTGGCTGCGTTTCCTTTTGTGGGAACCGACTACTACTTGCAAATGGTCACGCGCATGATGATCTTGGCCATCTTTGCCATGAGTCTTGATTTGCTCCAAGGCGTAACGGGCTTGGTCTCTTTGGGTCATGCCGCTTACTTTGGTGTGGCGGGGTATGCCTTGGCATTTTTAACACCACCGGGCGAACCCGTTTCTTTTTGGTGGACATTGCCTGCAGCTGTGGGTATCTCTGCTTTGTTGGCCCTCGTCATTGGTTTCTTGGTGGTTCGAACCCATGGCATTTATTTCATCATGGTGACCATGGCATTTGCCCAAATGGTGTTCTACGTTTTCTTTGACAACAAGGCATTGGGCGGTTCAGATGGCATCTACATCAACTTCAAGCCTGAGGCTGTATTGTTTGATTTAGAAAACAAAAAAGTTTTTTACTTTTTCACCTTGGCCCTCATGGTGTTGGTCTATGTATTTTTAAGACGTTTGCTATGGAGTCCATTTGGACGTGCATTGGCAGGCATCAGAGTGAACGAGCATCGCATGCGTGCTTTGGGATATGGCACCTTTAGCCACAAACTCGCGGCCTTCACCTTGGCAGGTGCGCTAGCGGGTCTGGCTGGCTTTTTGTGGGGCGCGCAATCGGGCTATGTCAACCCAGAGCTCATGGGGTTTCACATGAGTGCGCACGTCATCATGATGGTTATTTTGGGCGGCATGGGTAACTTTGCAGGCGCCATCGTCGGCGCTTTCTCTTTCGAATATTTGCTGCATGTGTTCAAAGACTTGCCTACCGTGGGCGCATTCAATTTGGGCAAGCATTGGCAGCTCTGGATGGGCCTGTTCATTGTGGCCCTCGTGATATTGGCACCTCGCGGTATTTTGGGCTTGTTGGCCACGCTGCTCAAAGGCAAGGAGAAGGGTCATGACTAAGGCCTCATCTGCATCAGAAGTGCTCTTGCATGCCAACAAAGTCACCAAAAACTTTGGTGGACTCACGGCTGTCAATGAAGTTTCTGTCGATTTGTGCAAAGGCCAAATTCATGCGGTCATTGGCCCCAATGGCGCAGGCAAATCAACACTGGCTAATTTACTCTCCGGAGACTTGCCGCCCACCTCGGGGCATGTCTCTTTGAATGGCCAAGACATTACCGGCTGGACACCCGAAAAAATTTCTCGATACGGACTGGGTAGAAGCTATCAAAAGACCAACATCTTTAAAAGCTTCAGCGTGTGGGACAACGTCCGCTTGTCGGCCCAATCGCGCAGCCAACCGGGCCCCTTCAACCCATTGGCTTGGTTCACCCAAGCCATTCACATGAAGGATGTCAACGCTCGTGCAGAGCGCGCCATTGAATTGGCCGGTTTAGAAAATCGCCGTCATGCTATGGCGGGTGCTGCCAGCCATGGCGAGCAACGCCAGCTTGAAATTGCCATGACCTTGGCCACAGAACCTCAAGTGCTGCTGTTAGACGAGCCCTTGGCGGGCATGGGCCAGGCAGAAGCCGAAAGCATGGTGCAGTTGCTGTTGCGCTTAAAAGTATCACACGCCATGATGCTGGTCGAGCATGACATGGATGCAGTGTTTGCTTTGGCCGACCAACTCACCGTGATGGTCAACGGTCAAGTCATTGCCAGCGGCCTGCCAGCAGCCGTGAGAGCCGACACAAGCGTTCAAGCAGCCTACCTGGGTGAGGATCATTGAGATGAGTGACACATTGATTCATGTGAAAGACCTCAACAGCTATTACGGGGCCAGCCACATTCTTCGCAATGTCAATTTCGATGTGAAGCGTGGGGAGACCATTGGCCTCATGGGCCGCAATGGCATGGGCAAAAGTACTTTGCTTAAATCCATCATGGGCATCGTCAAGCCTCGCTCCGGTGAAGTGCGCATCAAGGGAAAGCGCATGAACGATTGCGCCATTTTTGAAGTGGCACAACAAGGCATTGCCTATGTCCCAGAAGGCCGCGGCATCTTTGCCAACCTGAGTGTGGTTGAAAATCTAAAGATGGCTGCTCGCCCCGGTACAAAAGGCCAAAACGACTGGACTTACGACCGAGTGCTCGATACGTTTCCCCGCTTGAAAGAGCGCTTGGGGCACGGCGGGCAGCAGCTGTCTGGTGGTGAGCAACAAATGCTCACCATTGGACGGGCCCTCATGACCAACCCCGATGTGTTAATTTTGGATGAAGCCACCGAAGGTTTGGCGCCCCTCATTGCCCGAGAAATTTGGCGCATCTGCAGCGTCATCAAAGAAAGCGGCATCAGCAGCGTCATTGTGGATAAAAACTGGAAACATGTGACCCAAATTACCGATCGGAATGTGATTTTGGTTAAAGGCGAAGTGGTCTTTGAAGGCACTTCCCAACTGCTTCAAGCGCAGCCGGAAATCATGGCTCAGCATCTGGGTGTCTAAAACGAACACACCAACATTCAACGCCATCATGTCTAAAGACTCTACTTTGCGCGGTGTCCGCGTTGTCAGCTTGGCCCTTAATTTACCTGGCCCAGCCGCCCTCATGCGTTTGGCACAAATGGGCGCCACCTGCACCAAAATCAATCCACCGCAAGGCGACCCCATGGCCCACTACACACCTGCTGGCTATGAAAGCTTGCACAAGGGTGTGAAGCAAATCACATGTGATTTGAAAAATCCAAAGGGACAACAAACCCTCCATCAACTGTTGGCTCAAACAGATGTGTTGCTCACATCCTTCAGGCCTTCAGCATTGACCAAATTGGGACTGAGCTGGAAGGCTTTGCACCAACGGCATGCCAAATTAAGCTGTGTCAGCATCGTTGGTAGTCCAGGCCCCTTGGCGGAAATTCCAGGTCACGACCTCACTTACCAAGCCGAGGTCGACTTGGTTCCCGGCATGGCGTTGCCTGCCAGTTTGTTTGCCGACATGGGTGGCGCCATGATGGCGAGTGAAGCGGTGTTAAAAGCCACCTTAAGGCAACGAGTTTCTGGCAAAGGGAGCTTTCACGAAGTGGCCTTGAGTGATGCAGCTGCATGGTTGGCCTTACCTAGGCAATGGGGCATGACCCTGCCCAAAGGGGCCGTTGGAGGCGCCCACGCAGGTTACAAAATATACGCCTGCAAAAACGGCCGTGTTGCAGTGGCCGCACTTGAGCCGCATTTTGCAAAGTCATTGTGTGATGCGGCTGGCATTGTGGCCACGGATATCAAGGCCTTGTTTGCCAAGTCAACTCATGAATCCATTGCAGCCTTTTTGGCCGACAAGACACGCCAGCAGTTGGACAAGCTGGCGGCTGAGAACGACATTCCTTTGATGACCTTGCCCAAAGCAAGCTAAATCAACAAAGAAATACTCAGTGATTTAACTGCGCCCAAGCTTTGTCAAGGCGCTTCACACTCACAGGTTGTGGCGTGCGCAACTCTTGTGCAAAGAAACTCACGCGCAATTCTTCTAGCAGCCATCTAAATTCCAACATGCGATCGTCAACGGCACCTTTGCGCTCGGCCACCAAACGCCAATAGCGTTGTTCTTGCGGTTTTAACTCCAACAACTTAGCGGTGTCGCGCGCTGGATCGGCACGCCATTTTTCCAAACGCAACACCATGGCCTTCAAATAGCGTGCAAAGTGCTGAAGTTGAGGCCAAGGTGTGAGTGCCAAGAAGCGTTTTGGCAGCAATCGCTGCAACTGCTGCGCACAATCGGCGGTGGCTTCAGGTGCATTTTTGGTGTCTTTGATTTTGCGATTAGCTGCGGCAAATTCAAGCAAAATGACACCTGCTAAGCGAGCCACTTCATTGGCAATGAGCGTCAGCCGACCTCGGCCCTCATCCATTCGTTTTTTAAAGCTGATCTCATCTGCTGGAAGAGGCTCCATAAGGAATGCACGGTCTAAGGCCACTTCAATGATTTGCTGGCGTAACTCATCTGCCGTGCCAAGTGGCATGTAGGCCACGGCCATTTTTTCCAAATCGGGAATGTTCTTTTCCAAATACTTCAACGCATCTTTGATTTGCAAAGCAAACAAGCGGCGCAAGCCCTCACGGTGCTTTTGCGCAGCCACGTCGGGCTCGTCAAACACCTCAATTTGCACGGCATCGGACAGGTCGACCAGTGCCGGAAAGCCGATCAAGCTTTGACCACCCTTCTTGATCTCCATGAGCTCTGGCAAATCGCCAAAGGTCCAGGCCGTATAACGTTGCTGAACAACAGAAGGCTTTGCACTCGGCTTTTCGATCGACTTTTCACTTTGCTTTGCACTCGACTTAGCTCCCGCTAATGCCAGCTCTGCCTTGGCATTCAAATCACCCACCTTGGAAGGCGCAGATACACCAGCACTGGCTTGTACCTTGAGCTGTGCCAGAGCTTGAAAGGCCCCTCGCGCCTGCGCACCCCAGTCGGCCTTTAAGGCTCCCAAATTACGTCCCATGCCCATTTGCCGGCCATGCTCATCAACCACTCGCAAGTTCATGAACAAGTGCTCGCTCAACATATCGAGCTTGAAGTCAGCTCGCTTCACGTCCAAGCTGGTGATGTCGCGCACTTTCTTCAAAAGTGCATCGGTCAATGAGCCTGTCCCAAAAATTTCTGGCGAACCTAAAGCCTCTGCCAGCTTGGATGCCGATTCAGGCAAAGGCACAAATCTCGAACGTGGCTTTTGAGGCAAGCTCTTCAGAAGCGCATGAATTTTGTCTTTGAGCAACCCAGGCACCAGCCACTCACAACGGTCTTCATTCACTTGGTTCAATACAAACAAGGGAACCGTGACTGTCACGCCATCGCGCGCATCGCCTGGCTCGTGCAAATAAGTGGCCAAGCAATCGGTACCGCCCAGGCGAATGGTTTTGGGAAAGGCCTGCGTTGTAATGCCTGCCGCTTCGTGGCGCATTAATTCTTCACGACTCAGCAACAACAATTGAGGTTGGCGCATGACCTCATTGCGGTACCAAGCCTCTAACAAGCGACCAGAACAAACATCCGCTGGAATTTGTTGGTCGTAAAAAGCAAAAATCAGCTCATCGTCCACCAATACATCTTGTCTGCGCGACTTGTGTTCCAGCTCTTCTACTTTGGCAATCATCTTGTGATTGGCAGCCAAGAAAGGCAGAGTGGTTTCCCATTGACCTTGAACCAATGCTTCTCGAATAAAGATTTCGCGTGCCGATTGCGGATCGACTTTGCCATAAGGTACCCGTCTTCCGCTGTACACCAGCAGGCCATAAAGCGTGGCACGTTCTAGGGCAATCACTTCCCCCGATTTCTTTTCCCAATGCGGATCTAAAAGTTGTTTGCGCAGCAAATGAGCGCCCACCTGTTCTAACCAAGTGGCTTCAATGTTGGCAATGCCGCGGCCAAACAAACGCGTGGTCTCAACCAATTCAGACACCACTGTCCAACGTCCTGGTTTTTTGGATAAATGGGCGCCAGGGTGGCGGTAAAACTTGATCCCTCGCGCGCCGACATACACATCCTCATCGTCTTGCTTGCAACCTACGTTGCCTAGCAAGCCAGCCAACATCGACATGTGAATTTGCTCGTAGCTAGCAGGCTTGGCATTCAACTGCCAACGATGCTCTGCCACCGTGGTGTGAAGTTGAGTGTGGGTGTCGCGCCACTCTCGCACGCGCCGTATGTTGACAAAGTTTTGTCGAAGCAATTGTTCATACTGCCGGTTACTGAGCTTGTGCTCCGCACCAGCTGGTGTTTTGCCGCCGCGTGCTTCGCCCAACCATTTCCAGAGTTTCAAATACCCCGAGAATTCGCTTTTCTCATCTTCAAATTTGACATGGGCTTGGTCGGCTTGTGCTTGTGCCTCGAGGGGCCTGTCGCGCACATCTTGGACCGACAAAGCACTGGCAATCACCAGTACTTCATCTAATGCCTGCCTGTCGCGAGCTTCCAAAATCATGCGCCCTACGCGGGGGTCTAAAGGCAACTTGGCCAACTCAACGCCAGTTCGAGTAAGGTCATTGGCGTCATTCACTGCACCCAACTCGGCCAACAACTGATACCCATCGGTGATGGCACGTTTTGAGGGCGCCTCAATGAATGGGAAATCGTCAACCACACCCAAATGCAAAGACTTCATGCGAAGAATTACCCCCGCTAAGGATGAACGCAAAATTTCTGGATCGGTAAAGCGCGGCCTGCCGTTGAAATCTTTTTCTTCATACAAACGAATGCAAATGCCGTTGGCCACACGGCCACATCGACCCGCGCGTTGATTGGCCGCCGCTTGGCTGATGGGCTCAACCATCAGTTGCTCTACTTTGCTGCGCAGGCTATAACGTTTGACCCTTGCTGTGCCCACATCAACCACATACCGAATACCAGGCACCGTGAGGGATGTTTCTGCCACATTGGTGGCCAGCACAATACGCCGCCCTGAATGAGCGTCAAACACTCTCTCTTGGTCTGCCTGAGACAAACGCGAGAAGAGTGGCAACACTTCTGCACCCCTTGTGACGGCGTTGTGAGAAAGGTGCTTGCGCAAATGGTCTGCCGCTTCCCTAATTTCGCGCTCACCTGGCAAAAATACCAAGATGTCACCAGCCGCATTGCCAATCCACAACTCATTTACCGCCTCCGCAATGGCGTCGTTCAAGTCGTGTTCACGTGTTTCTTCAAAGGGGCACCAACGCATTTCGACTGGAAAAGTGCGGCCCGAAACCATGATGACAGGTGCGGGACCTTTGCTCGAAGCAAAGTGCTGAGCAAACCGATCGGCATCAATGGTGGCCGAGGTGACCACCACTTTGAGATCGGGCCGGCGTGGCAAAATTTGACGCAAATAGCCTAACAAAAAATCAATGTTCAAACTGCGCTCGTGCGCTTCGTCAATGATCAGGGTGTCGTAGGCCTCTAGCAGGGGGTCGTTTTGCGTTTCGGCCAACAAGATGCCATCGGTCATGAGTTTGACTGAGGCGTCTTTAGACAATCTGTCTTGGAACCGCACTTTGTAGCCCACCACCTCACCCAGCGGTGTTTTGAGCTCCTCTGCAATGCGCTTGGCCACGCTGCTGGCGGCAATGCGCCGTGGCTGAGTGTGGCCAATCCACTTGCCCCGTTGCCCTGGCGCTGCGTTCAAACGACCGCGGCCCAGAGTCAGGGCAATTTTGGGCAGTTGAGTGGTTTTGCCCGAGCCGGTCTCACCACAGACAATAATCACCTGGTGTTCCGCCATGGCCTGAGCGATTTCGTCGCGCTTTGCCGACACCGGCAAAGACTCTGGGAACTCGATTTTCAAGGGGGTGGAAGACAATGGCAAAACTTCTGTAAAAATCAGGGATGGCGTAAGGCCTGAATTATCCGCTGTCTTGGCCCCTTACTAGAGATCCACAAGCCCATGTCCACTGTCTTTAACTTCACCTTCGTGCCTTGGTTTCGCTCGGTGGCACCCTACATTCACATGCACCGCGGCAAAACCTTTGTGGTGGGCATTGCTGGCGAAGCCATTGCGGCAGGCAAACTGCAGCATTTGGCTCAAGATTTGGCCTTGATCCAAAGCATGGGCGTGAAAATTGTGTTGGTTCACGGCTTCAGACCCCAGGTGAATGAGCAGCTGTTGGCCAAAGGACATGTGCCTAAGTACTCCCACGGCATCCGAATTACGGACGAAGTCGCGCTAGATTGCGCCCAAGAAGCAGCGGGGCAGTTGCGCTATGAAATAGAGGCCGCCTTCAGCCAAGGCCTGCCCAATACACCCATGGCAGGCTCAACGGTGCGCGTCATCAGCGGCAACTTTCTCACAGCCAGGCCCGTTGGCATTGTTGATGGCGTCGATTTTCAGCACTCAGGTTTGGTTCGCAAAGTGGATGTCGCTGGCATTACCCAAACCCTCAACATGGGCGCCATGGTCTTGCTTTCACCCTTTGGCTTTTCGCCCACTGGTGAAGCATTCAACTTGTCCATGGAAGAAGTGGCCACCAGTGTGGCCATTGAACTTCAAGCCGACAAACTCATTTTCTTGACCGAAATTCCTGGCTTGCGCATCAAGCCAGAAGAGCCTGAGTCAGAAGACAATCCCATCGACACAGAGTTGCCGTTGGCTGCTGCAGAAAGTTTGTTGAAAAAACTGCCGCCTGCACTTTTGCCGACTGACATTGCTTTCTATTTGCAACACTGCGTGAAAGCTTGCAAAGATGGGGTTGAGCGAAGCCATATCTTGCCCTTTGCGGTTGATGGCGCATTACTGTTAGAAATTTATGTGCACGATGGCATTGGCACCATGGTGATCGATGAAAAACTCGAAGAGTTGCGAGAAGCCACTTCAGACGACGTCGGCGGCATTTTGCAACTGATTGAGCCCTTCGAAAATGACGGCACGCTGGTCAAGCGCAATCGAACAGAAATTGAGCGTGACGTTGACCACTACACCATCATTGAACACGACGGCGTGATCTTTGCCTGCGCTGCCCTGTACCCCTACGCAGAGGCACAAACCGCCGAGATGGCTGCGCTCACTGTGTCACCCCAATCACAAGGCCAAGGCGATGGCGAAAAAATATTGAAGCGCATCGAACAACGTGCGCGGGCCATGGGAGTCAAAAGTATTTTTGTGCTCACCACACGCACCATGCATTGGTTTATCAAGCGTGGCTTTGTGCAAATGGACCCCGACTGGCTGCCAGAGGGCCGCAAGCGCAAATACAACTGGGACCGCCGCAGCCAAGTGCTGGTTAAAAAACTCAGCTAAGGGGTTCTATGGCTTCTAGGTTGGGAGTCGTTCTCAACAAGCCGTCACGCAGTCGCAGATAGATCATCAGAAAAAAGATGCTCATGAAAACGGCAAACGACCAATTGGCGATAGAGCCCCCCAGAAATATCCAATCGATTTTGGTGCAATCGCCACTGCCCTTGAAAATCATCGGTACTGCGCGTTGAAGCGGAAAGTTTTCAATCATGCCGTAAAAATCACGGCCGCAAGACACTAACTCTGGC
>CANKOT010000006.1 GCA_947484245.1 Comamonadaceae bacterium | reverse complement strand
TGTGGGCTTCAAGAAAACGGGAATGGCACCCGTCATGATGATGGCGTGCAAAATGGACTTGTGGCAATTGCGATCGACCACCACCACATCACCTGGCGCAACAGCGTGGTGCCACACTATTTTGTTGGAAGTGCTGGTACCGTTGGTCACAAAGAAACAATGGTCGGCATTGAAAATACGGGCCGCATTGCGTTCGCTTTCGCCAATGGCGCCATTGTGGTCCAGCAACTGACCCAACTCCTCCACCGCATTGCACACATCGGCACGCAGCATGTTCTCGCCATAAAACTGGTGGTACATCTGACCCACAGGACTCTTCAAAAATGCGACGCCGCCTGAATGACCTGGGCAATGCCATGAGTAAGAACCGTCTTCTGCGTAATCGAGCAAAGCTTTGAAGAATGGTGGCTGAACGCCTTCCAAATAGCTTTTGGCTTCCCGAATGATGTGGCGCGATACAAACTCTGGTGTGTCTTCAAACATGTGAATGAAGCCATGCAATTCGCGCAAGATGTCATTGGGAATATGGCGCGAAGTTTTGGTTTCACCATAGATGTAAATGGGCACATCGGCATTTTTACGACGCACTTCTTCAATGAAGGCACGCAAGCTCAACACCGCAGGGTCGAGGTCTGGGCCGGGGGTGAATTCTTCATCGTCAATTGACAGAATAAACGCACTGGCCCTTGATTGCTGCTGCGCAAACTGCGAAAGGTCGCCATAACTGGTAACCCCCAAGACCTCGAAACCCTCGGTTTCAATGGCTTGCGCCAGGGCGCGGATGCCTAAACCGGATGTGTTTTCAGAGCGATAATCTTCGTCAATGATGACGATCGGAAAACGGAATTTCATGGAGCCAGCCTTGGTTCTGAGAAAAAATAAAGAAGCGCAAAGTGTAATGAATTTTCATGACTTTATGCATAACGATTAATCGATTATCGCCCCCAATGCTATACTGACAGGTCAGGAGCGGTGGATGAGTGGTTTAAGTCGCACGCCTGGAAAGCGTGTGTGGGTTTATCCCCACCGCGGGTTCGAATCCCGCCTGCTCCGCCACATTAAAAACCCTGCTAGAACTCCGTTTTAGTGGGGTTTTCTTATTTTTTAGCTTCACACCACCCGTTTGAATTAGGTATTTCTCAACCGCATGAACATCTTTCAAAGTCCCTTGTTCAAAATCCCTGGCTACCAGCGGATGTGGTTTTCAATTTTGTTTAGCAATTTAGGGGGGCAAATTACGCTCCTAGCACTGCCTCTCACCGCGGTCTTTTTGCTGGATGCGTCTCCCACTCAAATGGGACTTCTGACTGCCATGGAAATTGCACCATTCGTGCTTCTGTCTTTGCCAGGTGGTGTTTTGCTTGATCGAATGCAAAAGCTGCCGGTCTACATTGCGGGTGAATTTGTGATGGGACTTTCTTTGCTCACCATTCCCATTGCATGGTCCTTCAATTTACTCACCATTGAATGGATGTATGCCGTTTGCTTTGCCATTGGCGCTGTTTACACCATCGCTGGATCAGCCTCACAACTGGTTCTCACCCAATTGGTTGGGCGTGACAAATTGGTTGAAGCCTATTCACAAAACGCCATTGCTGGTTCGATGGCCGAAGTAATGGGACCAGGTTTAGCAGGTATTTTGATCAAAGTGTTTGGTGCGCCATTGGCGCTTGTCATGGATGCCATTCTGCTCATTGGCTCGGTGGCAATTCTCAAAGGCATCCGAATCCATGAACAAGTACCGCCCAGGTCCACCTGGAAGGATCGGTCATTCAAAGCAGAGCTTTTGAAAGGACTGAATTTTGTTCGATCTCACAACATGCTGATTGAAATGGCCGTCGTAGTCGGGGCATGGCAATTCTTTGCGCAAATGGCACTTTCAGTTCAGATCATTTTTGCCGTCAAAGATCTGGGCTTAGATGAAGCATTGGTGGCCTTGAGTTTTGTGGCGATGGGTCTTGGCTCAATCTTGGGAGGCATGGCTGGGCCGCCCATTTCTAAACGACTGGGTTTAGGGCCCGCACTGATTCTGGGAATTGTGATCACCTCCATCGGCTGGTTAAGCCTTCTCTTGCTTGAAGGCCGCTTACCTGGCGTCGTTCTGTTCGCATGGATGCTGCTTTGCTTTAGTTGGGGAGCAACTTTGCTGTTCGTCAATTTTTTGTCATTGAGACAGTCTTACACACCCACCGAACTACTAGGAAGAATGACGACCACCATGCGTTGGTTGATTACCTTGCCTGCTGCCCCAGGGGCCATTTTGGGAGGTTGGATGGCTGAGCATGTTGGCATGCGCAGTTCTTTGCTGTGCGCAGGCATAGGCACCTTGCTTGTTGCCACCATTGCCTATGTTAGACCGCAATTAAGGTCAATCAAACAATTGCCGGCATTGAATCAAGCGAATGACTCTTGAACCTTCGGAACTGCGGCCAACAATGTTTGCGTATAAGCATGTTGAGGATGCTGGTAAATGCTGGCCGCATCGCCCTGCTCCACAACTTGGCCTTTGTTCATCACAAGCAAGGAGTCAGACATGTATCGCACAACTTCCAAATCGTGGGAAATGAACAAATAGCTCAATCCCAAATCTTTTTGCAAATCCTTCAGCAAGTTCAGTACTTGTGCTTGAACAGAAACATCCAAAGCAGACACAGCTTCATCCAAGACCACCACCTCGGGCGATAAACTCAAAGAGCGTGCAATGGCAATTCGCTGGCGTTGCCCGCCAGAAAATTCAAATGGATAGCGTTTGAGTGCAGAAGCAGGCATTCCCACTTTGTCTAACAAAGACAAAGATTTCTTCTCCCAGTCGGCGCTGTTCAAACCAATTCCGTGAAGCTGCATCGGTTCACTCAAAATTTCCCCAACCGTAAAGCGGGGATTTAAAGAAGCATACGGATTTTGAAAAACAATCTGCAGCCTGCGTTTGTATGTTGAAAACTCTTTACTGGACATGTCCAGCAAGTTTTTGCCTTCGTAGAGAACCTTGCCAGCCGTAGCCTCGTGCAGCCTTAACATGCACAAGCCAATGGTGGTTTTACCCGAGCCAGACTCACCAACCAACCCGACAGTCTGCCCCCTCATTAGCTGGAAACTGACATTCTCAACCGCGACAAAGTCATCATTTTGAAACCATGGTCCAGAACGTTTGAAAACTTTTCGCAAGCCCTGAACTTCCAACAAGGGCTTGCCTGAATCAGACGAATTGACAACGGCAATGGGCTCCACTGAACGGGAGACAGAAGAAGCCACCACCTCTTCGGAGCTATTGGCAGACATCCAATCGTCAATGGTCAAGAGCCTTAGCCCCTGACGCTCGACGCTTGGGCGGCAGCTTAGAAGTGCCTTGGTGTAAGGGTCTTGCGGTTGGGTAAACAGTGTTCTGACGGGTCCGGCTTCGCGCACTGTGCCCTTGCGCATCACCACGGCTTGGTCTGCTACTTCACTTACCAACCCGAGATCATGGGTAATGAACAGCATGGCCATTCGACGCCTCTCACGCAATTGCGCGAGGAGCAACAAAATTTGCCGTTGCACCGTCACATCCAAGGCGGTGGTGGGCTCGTCAGCAATCAAAAGCTCAGGCTCGCAAGCCAGCGCCATGGCAATCATGACCCTTTGTTGTTGGCCACCAGACAACTCGTGTGGATAGGCATTGACGCGTTTTCGAGGTTCTGGAATTCCCACTTCTTCAAGAAGGTCACAGGCTCGCAAGGCGGCCTCTTTGTTGGGCATGTTCTTGTGAATTTTCAACATCTCTGCCAGCTGAAAACCCACGGTGTAAACAGGATTCAAAGACGTCATCGGGTCTTGAAAAATCATGGCAATGCGGGAACCCCGAATCAATTGCCATTCAGACCTTGAGAGATTTAACAAAGATCGGTTGTCATACTCAATAGAAGAATGCAGGGCTACTTTGGCATTTTGGGGCGGCAATAAACCCATGATGGCCAAAGCACTGACAGACTTACCACTGCCAGACTCACCAACCAATGCAACTGTTCTTTCTCGGGGAATCACAAAAGAAACTTCTTCCACCGCTCGAACCGGTGCTTTGGATGCACTGATGAAATCGACCGTGAGGTTCTTCACTTCCAACAAATTGTCAGAAATTTGAGCGATAGGTGGAGGGGGTCTGCGTGTCGCCATGAAAAGCATTCAATCCATAAAACTCAATGGATCACTTTGGGATCTAAAGCATCCCTCAGTGAGTCTGTAAGAAGAGACAAGCCCGTGACAAAAATAGACATCGCCACCGTGGCTGATAACAATTGCCACCACTTGCCTACCAACAAATCGTTTTGTGCTTCAGTAAGCATAGTGCCCCAAGAAACACCATCCACCGGCACACCAAACCCAAGGAAAGACAAAATGACCTCCGCTTTGATACAAGCCACTGTGAGCAGTGAAAACTGAACCAGGATAACGTGACTGACGTTGGGCAAAATATGGACAAACATGCGGCGGTTGTTGGAGGCGCCAATGGCATCCGCAGCACGCACATAATCTCGGTTGCGGTGTTTCAGGTATTCACCTCGCATTAGGCGGTAGGTGCCCGTCCAACCTGTGGTTCCCAAAATAAGCACCACGGCCATGGTGCCTTTTGTGTTGAGCACTGCCGCAATGGCCAAGATGAGCAAGATGCCAGGAATGGAATGAAACACGTTGTAAAGCCAATTGCTCAAATCATCGACAACGCCTCCGTACCAGCCTGAAACTGCGCCAAGCACCGAGCCCAACAGTGTGGCCATCAGGGCGGCTGCCAAGCCGACCAAAATACTGGTTTCAGCACCTTTGATGGTCTTCGCCAAAACATCCCTGCCCCACTTGTCAGAGCCCATCGGCAAGTGCGTTGAAAGTGCATTGACCTTTTCGCCTGCGGGCTTGACAGCTTTTTGTGCCAACTCCCATTGCGGCGCAATGGGATCTACAACATCTGAGGGTGTAGGTTCGTAAAGAACAATCTCAGCCGTTGCGGCAGCACCGTCATCTCCCTTCAGGCCACTCATGGCCCACGAAGGCGGTGCATTGCTAATGGCCACTTCCTTTTCCCAATCGGAGGCCAGAGTCCCTAACAGTGTGCAAAAGACCAAGACCAAGCATAGGATGACAGTAATGCCACTCCAGATCCCAACACGGTCAGATTTGAAGCGTCGCCAAGCCAGCGCCCACGCACCTTCACTCACGTTGTTTGCGACATTTGATTGACTTTGCATATTCATAAAACGTAAACAAATCTCAGCGCAACTGCACTCGAGGATCGGTGATGCGATAAAGAACATCACCTATCAAATTGAAGATCATGGTGGCAATGGCAACGTACACGGTCACAGCCTTGATCACCGGAAAATCACTGCGCTCCACAGCCAAGATAATTTCACGGCCTACACCTGGAATTCCAAAGAATCGCTCCAGCAAAAAAGCGCCCAACAAAAGTCCTGGCAGATTGGAGATGACAAATGTAATGACTGGAATAAGGGCGTTGCGCAGCACATGGACAAACATGACCCGCGGCTCAGACAAGCCTTTAGCCCGCGCGGTTCGAACATAGTCCTGATCTACTTCATCCAGTACAAAACTTCTAAACAAGCGTGTATTCGGGGCAATGCTGACCAACAAACCCAACAAGATAGGCAGCGGTGCATAGGTACTGATATTTTTCCAGTAATCGTCGCTCCAACCCTGAACGGGAAACCAACCTAAGCGATATGCCAACACGTACTGGCCCAAAATAATAAAGACCAAAATACTGACAGACATCAGTGCCGTGAACACCACCATGGTGCCTCGATCAGTGGAAGAACCCCTGACCCATGCAAGGCCGACAGCCAGAACCAGCGCCACAAGCGTTTCGATCAACAGCAAAGGAGCCATCAAGGTCAAGGATGCGGGTAAGCGCGTTGCAAAAATATCGGCAACTGACTCACCGGTTGTCCAACTGTTGCCAAAATCAAAAGTGGCAACCTGTTTGACAAATATCCAAAGTTGCACAACCAGGGGTTGATCCAATCCAAGTTCAGCGCGAATGCTGTCAATTTGCTCTTGGTTTGAAAACAAGCCTGCTAAAACGTAGGCGGGGTCGCCACCAATCCAATTGAACAGAAAGAAAACCAACAAAATTACACCAGCCAGGGTGGGGATCATTTGCCAAATGCGGCGAAGAATATAGGCACTCATGTGTCAATGCCCTTTATGGTTTTTGAATGTCATAGTAAATCCAATCACCCAAAATCAAGGGGTGCTTGCGAAAACCTTCCACTCGCTGATGACTCAGTCGTGTGGCGATGCCAGTCGAACTCAAACCCAATACGCCATTGACTTCCATCAATCGGTACATGTTGTGCAAAACCCGGGTGCGCTCAGGGCCATCAGGCAGACGCTTGAGTTGCTCAAAGTAAGCATCGTATTCGGCACTCTCAAAACAAGCGTAATTGTTTTGACCAATGGTTTTGGAGTACAGCAACTTCATGACAAATTCGGCTTCAGAAGACCGCGTCCAGCCCAAAGACCAAGAGGGAATAGCGCACTGCTTTCCCTGTTTGAGCATTTCTGGGAACTTGTCTTTTTTAACCTTGAGTCGAATACCCAAACGGTCCATCGATTTTTTCCAAAGTTCATCCCTCTCGCGATCAACAGAGGATGTAGAGGAATAAATGGTGAACACAAGCGGCTTGCCATCAGGCATGTTTCGGTAGCCCTTTGCATCCCTCTTGTAAGCAAACTGATCAAGCAAGGCATTGGCAGAGAGCGGGCTGAACTTCACAAGGCTCTTGTAGTTGGGGTCATGGCCGGCCACGACAGGTGAAACCATTTGCTGAGCCTTGACTGCTTGACCTTTTCGAATGACTCGAATTTCTTCGTCAACATCAAAGCCCATGATGATGGCGCGCCTGAGGGCAATTTTTTCAGGAGTATAGCCACCAATCACAGGGTCCCTCATGTTGAAGAATTGGTAGCGTATGTCGGGCTCAATGCTCCTGTACATGTTCACGCCTTGGGCAACCCATGTCTGAAGCAAATCGTTGTTGGGCGTCAGTGCCTTTTCAATGAACGAGGGCGGCACGCCGACGGTGTCAATTTCTTTGCCACTAAAAGCCAACCACATCGATTGAGGCTCTTCAATGATGCTCACTTCAATGCGACCAATCTGAGGCATTTTTCGGCCTTGCATTTGATTGGCGATTCGAATTTCGATAGGATTGTTGGGAGCTTGAAAGTCCCAAACAAAGCCAGGAAATTCAGGGTTGGCTCTGAGAATAATTTTGGAACCCCGAACCCACTTTTCAAGAATATAAGGCCCTGTGCCCACTGGGTTGGCCATGATGCCTTCAAAGCCATACTTTTCAACAACCTCACGCGCCATACCGCCCGAGTAAGGACTGGTCAGCAGGGTAAGAAAATTGCGATCGGGCTGGATCAGTTGAATGACAAGCGTGTAACGATCAGTGGCATAGATGCCTGGGTGCTTTTGGTCATAATCAAATCGACCAGAAACGATGGCTTTTTTCCGAGATTCAGCAAAGCCAAAAATCTTGTCATCCAAATCTGAGACTTGGGGGCTGCGATTTTTGGGATCGGCATGACGCAGCAGGGTGTAGACAAAATCCTGTGCAGTAAGCTCGCGTCTTTGTCCTTTGAATGCCTCATCGGGCGTGAAATACAAACCCTTTTTCACTTTGAATGTAAAAGTTGTTTGGTCAGCCGACACCTGTGGCATCGATTCTGCAGCATTTGGCACCAAGCGAGTGGGCATGGCCATCCAGTCGTAGGTCAAGAGCGGCTGGAAAATAACCGCCGTGATGGTGTTGGAATACACGTCGTTGACACGAACAGGATCAAACCCCGTCTCAGGAGCGGGAAAAGCCACCTTCAAAACCTTGCCTGGGTCGGCGGGATTGGCTTTTGGGTTTGGGCTGGCCAATGCCATCGTGATCGATAAGCCCAGCACCAAACAAGCTAGCACCTTTTGAAAAGCCAAGCCAGAGAGCGTCACCCATGCAGATGAGCTGGACGTCATTTTTGAACCAACAACTAGATGCACATTTTTCCTCAGTCAGTACAGACACAAAATACACTTGAAATCAAAGGATGGAGAATAATCTAACTTCATGCAAATTCTTTGCAAATCGACACGATGAAGGGTTATTACTTACATGCATGCCTTAATTGCAAGTTAACCCTCAAAGTGAAATATTCAACATCTTTTTCACCAGACTGACCCATGACCAATCCTTTGTTGCAAACTTGGCAGACCCCCTTTGAGATGCCCCCCTTTGAAGACATTCAAGCCAATCATTTTCCCGAAGCTTTCAACATGGCATTGGCAAAGCATCAAACTGAAATCCAAAATATCGCCAATCAACAAGACGAACCAAGTTTTGAAAACACCTTGCTTGCACTAGAGGCAAGTGGCGCCCTGTTGAATCAAACGACCTCCGTTTTCTTCAACCTCAGCGCATCCCATACTTCTCCAGAAATACAAAGCATTGAGCGCGACATCGCCCCCAAACTTGCCGCTCACAACGCTGCCTTATTTTTGAACGAAGCACTTTTTCAACGCATTGAAAAACTGTATCTCCATCGAGCCCACCTCAACTTAGATTCGGTGAGTGTTCGCCTGATTGAAAGATACCAACTGGATTTTGTCCGTGCAGGCGCAAAGCTAAAGGACCAAGATCGACAAACATTTGCGGCCTATTCCGAAAGACTGGCAAGCTGTTTCACACAGTTTTCCCAAAATGTTTTGGCCGATGAAGCCCAATTTTGCCTCATCCTCTCCGAAGAAGAGCAGCTTGCAGGGCTACCAGAATTTGTCAGGAGTGCGGCCAAACAGCAGGCCAAAGACCGTGGTGTGGCGCAATCCAATGCGCATGCGTTCACGCTTTCCAGATCGTCTCTGACACCGTTCATGACTTTTTCTGAACGACGTGACTTGCGTGAAACCATGTGGAAGGCGTGGTGCAAGCGTGGGGAAAACGCAGGCCCTCACAACAACCAATTGGTGATGCAAGAAATCTTAAAAATCCGATTGGCCCAAGCGCGCCTCTTGGGTTACCAAAATTTTTCTGAATATGCATTGGCTGACACCATGGCTGGCAGCGCTGCAAAAGCAAGAGATTTGCTCATGCGGGTCTGGAGCCCAGCCCGATTGAAAGCCATTCAGGAAGGACAAGACCTGAAAAAACTATCTGGTTTTTCCAATGTGGCCGCATGGGACTGGCACTTTTGGACCGAGCGCGTTCGAAAAGAAAAATTTGATTTGAACGAGGCAGAAATCAAACCTTACTTGCAACTGCACAAGCTCACGGAAGCCATGTTCGCCGTCGCAAGCCGCTTGTTTGGCGTTCAATTCAAGCAAGTGACCAACATCTCGAAATACCACGACTCAGTCACTGGTTGGGAGGTCACTGATGCCAGTGGTAAGCACGTCGGCTTATTTTTAAGTGACAACTTTGCACGCAGCAGCAAAAGATCTGGCGCTTGGATGAGCACCTACCGCGACCCCATGAATTTGACTCAAGAAATTCGCCCCATTGTGGTGAACAACAACAACTTTTCTCAAGGTGAACAGGGAAAACCGACGCTATTGAGCTTGGACGATGCCCGAACCCTGTTCCATGAATTTGGTCATGGCTTGCACGGTTTGTTGTCACAAGTAAAGTACCCTCGCCTTTCAGGCACCAGTGTGCTTAGAGACTTTGTAGAGTTTCCATCTCAGGTTTATGAGAACTGGTTGATGCAACCGCAAATTTTGAAGGAATTTGCATTGCATGCAGAAACGGGTCAGCCCATGCCCAACGAGCTGATTGAAAAAATCCTTGCTGGACAAACTTTCAATCAAGGCTTCACAACCGTCGAATACGTGTCTTGTGCTTTGGTCGATTTGGCCTTGCATGAAAACACAGATTTAGAAAAATTAGATTTCCAAGAATTTGAAACGCAATCATTGAATGCCATTCAAATGCCACCGGCCATTGGCATGCGACACAGACTGCCTCATTTTTCTCATTTGTTTTCTTCCAATGGCTATGCCTCTGCGTATTATGTTTACATGTGGGCGGAGGTTTTGGATGCCGATGGGTTTGATGCTTTCTTAGAAGCCGGCGACCTTTTTGCTGCAGAGCCTGCCCAAAAATTGTATGAGCACATTTATTCAGCTGGCAACCGCCAAGACCCTATGGAGGCCTACATTGCATTCAGAGGCAGAGAACCTACCGTTACACCATTGCTCACCAAGCGTGGGTTGATGGCCTAACTCGCTCGCAGGCCCATTCAACAAATAGAAAGAAGAGAACGACTTAGCCCATGCTGGCAGCTGCCAAATCAAATCGATTGATTTGAAATCCCAGCTGCGAGTAGTGCTTCCAGCGTTGCCGTGCGCTTGATTTGTCTCTCTCCTCAGGTCCCACCACTTCAATCAATCGAGGGACCCCTTGCAAATGATCTGGAGCAAGCTCGTTCATGTTCAAAAACACATCGAGCTTTGGGTGCTGCCGCAAAAGCGTCCAGTCTGTAGAAAAAATGACGCTGGAATGTTCCAGCAAATGGGCGGGATCGGTGACATCGCAATGAGACACAAAATCGATGGCATTCAAATTCCACAAGGCCTGGTTTAGCAAGTGGGTTGTGTCTTGGTCAGCCAACACACCCACTCTTCGGCCTTGCCCGGAAGCCTTTCTTAACAAGCGGCAAACATAAGGCAATTTTTCACTGGCATTGAAATGAAAATCAACTTGCGTCATGGGGTGCTGTCCGGCGTCTCTGCCTGCCAATTACTTAGGTGATTTGGAGACCGTCTTGGAGGGCTGTTTGGAAGGCATCGACGCTTGTGAAAGCAAGTAGTGCAACAACAAACCCACAGGTCGACCTGTAGCGCCTTTAGAGGCGCCACCTTTCCACGCTGTGCCCGCAATGTCCAAATGGGCCCATGCATATTTTTTGGTGAAACGATGCAGGAACTTGGCCGCTGTGATGGCCCCACCTGCACGTCCGCCCACATTGGCGATATCTGCAAAATTGCTTTTCAAAGCCTCTGAGTAAGCTTCGTCCAGTGGCATGCGCCAGCAAAGATCGTTGGCGTCGTCTCCCGCTTTTTGCAAGCGATGGGCCAAATCGTCCTCGGTGGCAAACATGCCCGTTCGAACAGCGCCCAAAGCAATGACACAAGCGCCAGTGAGCGTGGCGATGTCAATGACCGCTTTGGGCTTGAAGCGCTCAGCGTAGGTCAAAGCATCACACAAGATCAAGCGCCCCTCCGCATCCGTGTTCAAAATTTCAATGGTTTGACCGCTCATGCTGGTGACCACATCGCCAGGCTTGACGGCCAATCCGTCTGGCATGTTTTCACAAGCAGGAATAAGCCCAACCACATTGATCTTGGGTTTGATCTGGCTCAATGAGTGGAACACGCCTAAAACACTGGCAGCGCCACCCATGTCAAATTTCATTTCGTCCATTTCAGCGGCAGGCTTAAGAGAGATACCACCTGTGTCAAAAGTAATGCCCTTGCCAACCAACACTGTGGGGGCGTCAGTTTTAGCGCCACCCTGGTATTTCAAAACAATGAAGCGAAGGGGCTCAGCTGAGCCCTTGGCAACGGCCATGAACGAGCCCATGCCCAGTTTGGCCACTTCTTTGGGGCCAAGTACCTCACAACTGATGGCCGCAGATTTGGCCATGGCCTGCGCGGCTTTTCCCAGCATGGTGGGCGTTGCATGATTGGCAGGACGATTGGCCCACTCCTTGGCCAGCTCAATGCCTCTGATCATGGCAACGGTGGTTTTGAATGCAGATTCCAAAGCAGTTGTGGTGCTAGGCAAGCCCAAAGTGACTTGGCGCAAACTGCGTGAAAGCGGTTTGGATTTGGTTGTGCTGTAGACATATGTTCCGTCTGCCAAGGCCACCAGCAAGCTTTGAATGCTGGGGGCCTTACCCGAGTCGGTTGACACAAGGCACAATTCTTGGGTGTCGTTGGACTTTAAGCTTGGAATCAGGGCTGAAACAGCCGATTTGATGTCTTGAGGCGCGCCGTTTCCAATGCCCAAAAACACCACTTTGCCAGCAGAAATGCCCGGACTGGCATAGGCTTGAAGCATTTGCCCCGACTTAGAGGAAAAGTCCTTGGCCTTCATCGCTTTTGAAATCAATGTCGAAAGCGGGTCTTTGCCGGCTTGAAATTGATCAGAAATGAGGACAATCAAGGTGTCTAATTGGAGTTTGCTGGCGGCGGCCAGGCTGAGTGTTTTTAATTCGAAGTTCATAATTGAGGTTTTCATACCCGACAATGTTATTCCATTCTTCCATTCAAAAAGATTTGGCACGAAGTTTTGGTGCCACCGTTGTGGTTTTGGCCACAATTGTGATGACCATTATTTTGATCCGAACTTTGGGCCAAGCCACCAAAGGAACTGTCAATCCCTCAGAAGTGATGCTGATCATGGGTTTGACGGTCATTGGTCACCTCACCACCATTTTGACACTGAGTTTGTTCATTGCCGTGGTGTCCACTTTGTCGCGCATGTATTCAGACAGCGAGATGGTCATTTGGTTTTCAAGCGGAAAAGGTCTGACTTCTTTTGCAAAACCACTCTTCAAATTTTCAAGCCCTGTTTTTTTGGCCATCGCTTTACTGGCTTTTTTCGTCTGGCCATGGAGCAACAAACAAATTCAAGACCTCAAAAACCGATACGAACAACGCAATGACATTGAGCGGGTAGCACCTGGGCAGTTTCAGGAGTCATCAGGCGGCAAGCGAGTTTTTTTCATCGACAAAGACAGCCCCAACAACCAGACGGGCCGCAATGTTTTTGTCTCCAGTCTGGATGGCCACATTGAGTCAGTCACCACAGCGCAACAAGGTCAAATTGAAATTCAAAAGGGTGAACGTTTTTTAAGTTTGAAGTCTGGACAACAAATGTTGCTCAATCACCAAACGGGTGATGTTCGGGTTACGGCGTTCCAAGACTATCAATTGTTGATAGACCCCACTTCTAAAATGGCAGTGTCTGGCACTCAAATTCGAACGCTTAGTACGCTTGGCCTCATCAAAGAGCCGACCTCTGTCCACCTGAGTGAGTTGTCTTGGCGCATGGGCTTGCCAATTGCAGCAATCAATTTACTCATCATGGGCCTTGCAGTGGCCAGTGTGAATCCTCGAATCGGCAAAAGTTACCACTTGGCCCTTGCCTTGTTTTGCTTCGTTGCTTACTACAACATGGTCAATGTCGGTCAAAACTGGATTATTTCTGGCAAGACCACTTTTCCTGCCTTGATGCTGGGGCTGCATGGCGGCGCGTTTTGCTTTGCAATGGCTTGGCTGCTTTTCAGGCACTTCAATTTATCCTGGCGCCATCTTTGGTTTTTGCCATTGAATCGGGCTACAAAGGTTGCACCATGAAAACCATTCGTCGACTCATTCACGGTGAAATCATTCGCGCAGTTGGCTTCGTGCTGCTGGGATTTTTGGCTTTGTTTGTTTTTTTTGATTTGGTTGACCAGCTTCAAACACTGAGTCGCAACAAATTTCAAGGCTACCAAATTCAGCACGCATTGATGTATGTGGCGCTGCTCATGCCAAGCCATTTATATGAGCTGCTCCCAATTTCTGTGCTCATTGGCTCTATTTTTGTGATGGCACGCTTTGCACAAAACTCAGAGTTCACCATTTTAAGAACGGGTGGCTTGGGGCCATGGCGAGCGCTTCTCTCGCTTTTTCAATTGGGTCTCATTTTTGTCTTTGTGACATTCATTTTTGGCGACTACATTTCGCCCTGGACTGACAAGCAAGCTCAATTGCTAAAAGCGCATTACCAAGGTCAAATTACCATTGGTCAAACGGGTGCTTGGTTGCGTGAAAAACAAGTCAACTCTCAATTTGCTGTCAATGTCAGATCATTGAGCAGTGAAGGTCAGCCTGAAAACATTCGCGTCCATGAATTTGACAATGAGGGTCGACTCAAAGCCATGACATTTGCGCCCTCAGCGCAAATCATGACTGATGGCGCTTGGCTTTTAAAATCTGCTGATCGCAGAATTTTTACAGCACAGAAAAATCAAGAGTCACGAATTGAAACATTGACGCTGCCGGAATGGGCTTGGCAAACAGAAATTACGTCTGAAATGGTTTCTGCCGCCTTATTGAGCCCAGATCGCATGAAGACCGTCGACTTGTTTCAATACATGCGTCATTTGGCTGCAAATGGACAAAGCGCACAACGCTACGAAATTCAATTTTGGCGAAAAGTTTTCTATCCTTTAAGTTGTTTGGTCATGTTGACATTGGCTTTGCCATTTGCTTATTTACACTTTCGATCAGGCAATATTGCGGGCTATGTCTTTGGTGGAGTGATGGCCGGCATCAGCTTTTACTTATTGAACAATGTTTTTGGATTCATGGGTAACTTGCAAAACTGGCAACCTTGGCTGACTGCAGCCGCCCCCGCCCTCATTTACAGCCTCATCTCGCTGGCTACTTTTGGCTGGCTTGTGTTGCGTCAGTAAGGAATAGCATTTCATGTCTTCTAAAGCCCCTCAACAGGCTGTCATCTTATTTGCTCATGGCTCTCGTGACGCGCTTTGGCGGCGTCCGATTGAGGCCGTGGCTCAGCAAATGAAACAACTCTCGCCCACCACAGAAGTGGTCTGCGCCTACCTTGAATTGACTGAACCTGATTTGCCATCAACCGTTGCACAATTGCTTTTAAATGGCATTGATGCCGTCCGCATTGTTCCCATGTTTTTGGGTGTGGGTAAACATGCAAGAGAGGACTTGCCCAAACTGGTTCAAGAACTCAAACTTCAATACCCCCATGTGTTTTTTGAGTTGCGCCAGGCTGTTGGGGAAGAGCCTGAGCTGATTCGTATCATGGCCTCCATTGCTTTGCGGGCGAACTGACACAGCTTTTCTGAGCCTTTCTGATGCGGGTTGATTTGCGGATTCTTTAGATCAATAAGGCATAATAAACCCAATCTTACTGGGCTTATTGACATGAACTTACATCAATTTCGATTTGTACAAGAGGCATCTCGTCGCAATCTGAACCTGACTGAAGCAGCCAAAGCGCTTCACACATCCCAACCTGGCGTGTCAAAAGCCATAATTGAACTTGAACAAGAACTGGGGATCGACATCTTTGCCCGACATGGCAAGCGACTCAAGCGCATCACAGAACCTGGCCAACACGTTCTGAAAAGCATTGAGATCATCATGCGCGAAATTGGAAATTTAAAGAAAATTGGAGACCAATACAGCGCTCAGCACAATGGCACGCTTTCAATTGCAACCACCCATACCCAAGCAAGGTATGTGCTGCCATTGCCCGTCGCCAAATTGCGCGAGCTGTATCCCCAAGTGAACATCAGTTTGCATCAGGGCTCGCCAGATCAAGTAGCAAAGATGTTGCTTGATGACACTGCCGAAATAGGCATGGCCACAGAATCATTGGCCAATTATGAAGAACTGGTCACGCTGCCCTGTTATGAATGGCAACACATGTTGGTGCTTCCGCCAGATCATCCCTTGGCGAACAAAAAACATCTTCATTTGGAAGACATCGCCAAAGAACCATTGATTACTTACCACCCTTCCTTCACGGGCCGAACAAAGATTGACGCCGCATTTGCGAGTAAAAATCTGCATCCTCGCATAGCCCTTGAGGCCATTGACTCTGATGTCATCAAAACTTATGTGCGATTGGGATTGGGTGTTGGCATCGTGGCCGAAATGGCCATGAAGGATGACCCTGTTGGCGATTTAATGGCTCGCCCCTTGGGAGATTTGCTGGGTAAAAACGTAGCGCGAGTAGCCTTCAAACGCGGTGCATATCTCAGAAACTTTGTTTATCAATTTGCCGAGTTATTGAGCGACAGGTTAACGGCATCTCTGGTTGCAAAAGCCATGACGGGTCATGTCAATGACTACGAAATTTGAAGATAAACATCCGCTCATGACCGGCGCAAAGCAAGCCTTGATCACCGTCATGCTGGCAGCAACTTGCAAGCCGCTATCGAAAGACTGGCCAGACTTTAATCGTCTGTTTCTGGCGCCAGGTGGGGAAACAAAACAGAGTTGAAACCAAACTTTGTGAAATCACGGACGCGCTGTGGGTACAAAATTCCCACCAAGTGATCGCACTCGTGCTGAACCACTTTGGCGTGAAAGCCACTGGCAGTTCGCTCTATGCGCTTGCCCTGCTCATCCAAACCAGTGTATTGAATGTGCTGCCATCTGGGCACAATGGCTCTTAAGCCTGGCACAGAGAGGCACCCTTCCCAATCATGCTGAAGCTCATCGCCTAGGGGTGTGATTTCGGGGTTAATTAAGATGGTCAATGGAATGGGCGCAGCATCAGGATACCGAGAGATAACTTGGCCTGTGCCAAAGATCACGAGCTGAATATCCCACCCAATTTGGGGCGCAGCCAGCCCTGCCCCATTGGCTGCCAACATGGTCTCTTTCATGTCCGCAATGCCTTCAATCAATTCTGGCGTGTTGAAGGCCGAAACGAGTTTGGCGTGACGCAACAGACGCTCATCACCCATTTTCAATATTTCACGAATTGCCATGCGAATCTCCCTTTAACAATGCCAACAAACCAGCTTCATCCAAAACCGGAACCCCTAAAGCCAAGGCTTTCTCAAGCTTGCTGCCAGCCTCAGCACCTGCCACCACATAACTTGTTTTTTGACTGACCGAACCTGCCACTTTGGCACCGGCTGCTTCCAACATGGCTTTGGCATCATCGCGACTTAATTTTGGCAATATGCCAGTCAGAACAATCGTTTTGCCTGTCAAAGGCAGAACCGCTCTTTCTGCCGGCGGTCCTTCCTCCCACCTGACACCACAAGCCCTGAGTTGCGCCACAATTTCTTGGTGGTGCGCTTGCGCAAAAAAAGTCAGTACGCTTTGAGCCACGATGGGCCCCACATCAGCAACTTGCAATAACTCATCAAGCGACGCATTCATCAATGCATCGAGCGTTCCAAAGTGGCGCGCAAATTCTTTCGCTGTGGCCTCACCCACATGCCGGATGCCCAAACCATAAATGAACCTGGGGAGACTGGTCTCTTTGGAGTCCTCTAAGGCTTTCAACACATTGAGTGCAGATTTTTCTGCCATTCGATCAAGTTGCACCAAAGCCGTTAAGCCTAACTTGTACAAATCGGGTAAGGTGCGAACAACCCCTGCATCGACCAATTGGTCAATCAGTTTCTCGCCCAAACCGTCAACTTCAACGGCTCTTCTCTGAGCAAAATGCAAGAAGGCTTGTTTGCGCTGTGCGCCACAGTAAAGACCACCCGTACAGCGATAGTCGGCTTCATCTTCATCCCGCACCGCAGGACTTGCGCAAACAGGACAAATATGCGGCATCGTGAAAATTTCTGAACCTGTTAGGCGCTTGTCCATGATCACACTGACCACCTCAGGAATCACATCGCCAGCCCGCCGCACAATGACCGTATCCCCAATGCGAACATCTTTGCGACGAGCCTCGTCTTCGTTGTGCAAGGTGGCATTGGTCACGGTCACACCGCCCACAAAAACGGGCGCCAATTTGGCAACTGGCGTTAACTTGCCTGTTCGGCCTACCTGAACATCGATGGCCAGTACGGTGGTCAATTCTTCTTGTGCAGGGTATTTATGTGCCACGGCCCATCGAGGCTCTCGGGTGACAAATCCCAGCTTTTCTTGCAGCGCTAACTCATTGACTTTGTAGACCACCCCATCAATGTCGTAGGGCAGAGTGTCACGTTGCTGGGCAATTTCTTGATGAAAAGCGATTAGTCCAGACGCACCCATGACGCACTTGGTTTGAGAGGCAACCGGAAAGCCCCAGGCTTTGAGCGTTTGCAATAAATCGCCATGGTGCAGAAAAGCTGCGTGGCCCTTTGGCCAACCCGCCACCTCGCCTAAACCATATGCGAAAAAACTCAGCGGTCTTTGAGCTGCAATGTTGGAATCGAGTTGCCTCACAGCCCCAGCTGCAGCATTTCGCGGATTGACAAAAGTTTTCTCACCCTTGATGCCATCAGCAATTTTTTGGAGTTGCCGTTGATTTAGCGCATCAAAGTCATCTCGCCGCATATAAACTTCGCCACGCACTTCTAAAATAGCAGGAACATCTGGCGGCAGTTGCAAAGGAATTTGTCCAATGGTTCGAATGTTGTGTGTGACATCTTCACCCTGCTCACCATCGCCCCTTGTGGCCGCTTGAACCAAAACACCGTTTTCGTAGCGCAGGCTCATGGCAAGGCCATCAAATTTGAGTTCTGCGACATAGGCTACTTCAGATGCACCCTCTGTCAAACCCAATTCTTTTCTGATTCGCGCATCAAAAGCAGTTGCGCCAGTGGCATCGGTATCCGTCTCCGTTCGAATGCTCAGCATCGGAACTTGATGACGCACTGAGGTGAACTCCGGCAAAATCTCACCGCCCACACGCTGAGTGGGGGAAGCAGCCGATGCCAAGGATGGGTATTGATTTTCAATCTCTTGGAGTTGCCGGAAAAGTCGGTCGTACTCAGCATCTGGAACTTCTGGTGCATCCAATGTGTAGTACGCATGTGCGTACCGATGCAATATGTTGCGAAGCTGCGAGGCTTTTTGATCGGCAAGTTCTAAGCTTTTGAGCACTTGCGGCATGTCGTCTTGCGAATCTGAAAACAAATCTAAGTTCACGTGACCAGCTAGACTCAATTATGAAAACAAACGACGTGCTTGCGGCGATCCTGCTGACAATTCTCGCTCGTCGAGTGCATCATAGAGTTGTTCCAAATCGAGAGCAATGGCATTCAAGTCGGACTCGTTCAGGGCATGGCCAGCGCCGTCTGTAATGACGCCATCCATCTCCTTGCCTAAAATGCGCGCAGCTTCTCTCAGTCGAGCAAAAGCACTCTCTTCTCTCGGTACTTGAGGCACATCCAGACTCAGTGAAAACTCACGGATGGCTGACAATGCAGGGTCATCTGCCATGGCAGCCTGTGTGTCAAAAGACAATGACAAGATCGGTGGCAATCCTTGCACTGCCGCAGCCAAAACCATTCGACCAGGAATCACGCCTGCAACAAATCCCCAGCGGGCTGCATGTTGGTGAATATAGCCGGGACTCCAGGCAGCCGATGTGGCACACACGGTAAAACTCAATTGCGCATCGTGCGCGCTGGCAAATTGATCCAGCTCTCTTGCACGCGCCACTTCCTCCAACATGTCAGGGAATTCAGGCGCCCCACCCACAGAGTCAGCAAACGCTTGCGCTTTAATTACAAATTCTGAGAACTCAATATCATTCAAAGGACCCACACGGTTGGCCAATTGCACCCCCGCTTGAAACGCGTGATAACGACGACCCGCCACGGGCATTTCCCACTCCCCAGTGGTGTCGTTCAAGCCTTCCACCGCAAAAGGCTTGGTGCCGACACGTCGCGTAGCCGGAAGCGCGGCCAACGCTGCATCGCCAGATACCTGAACATCCACCTCAATGGCAGCGATGACGTCAATGAGAGCGTCAAGAGGCGGTTTTTTTTCTGGTGTAGGCAGAATGTCAATGACATCATCCAAATAGGATGGATCCTGTGGACCTTGGCGCTCTGCGAGTAAAGGATCAAGCGCTAGATCAAGTCCTGTGTCCGATAGTTCTGGTGCCGCTTGCCGAGGAGAATTTTGTCGAGCTGTCCAAATGTTGTACAAAACAACGCCCACCAGGGTTAGGCCACCAACAATTAACAGACTGATTTGCAATGAGCTCATGATTGGAATGCAAACGGGGTATTTAAAAAAATGTAAGCCAAGTTAAATCAATTCGGCCATAGACACTGCGGCCTCCATGTCGACTGCCACAATGCGCGATACCCCCTGCTCTTGCATCGTCACACCTATCAATTGTTCTGCCATTTCCATGGCGATTTTGTTGTGACTGATAAACAAGAACTGGGTTTCTTTGCCCATGCTCTTGACCAACTTGACATAGCGTTCGGTATTGCTGTCGTCAAGGGGTGCATCGACCTCATCCAACAAACAAAATGGTGCTGGGTTGAGCTGGAAAATAGCAAACACCAAGGCAATGGCTGTCAGGGCCTTTTCGCCGCCAGACAAAAGGTGAATGGTTTGATTCTTTTTACCTGGGGGTTGTGCCATGACTTGCACCCCAGAGTCCAAAATTTCATCGCCCGTCATGACCAACCGTGCGTTACCGCCGCCAAACAATTCAGGGAACATGCGGCCAAAATGTTCATTGACAATTTTGAAAGTGCCACTCAAAAGATCTCTTGTTTCAGCATCAATTTTCTTGATGGCATCTTCCAAAGTCGTCATCGCCTCGGTCAAGTCGGCGGTTTGGGCGTCTAGGAAAATCTTGCGTTCACGAGAGACTGTGAGCTCATCCAAGGCCGCCAAATTAACAGCACCCAAGGCTGCAATTTCGCGGTTGAGTCGATCAATTTCGGATTGCAGGCCCGTCAATCTCACATTGCCCTCTTCGATTGATTTGGCTAAAGCTTCTAGATCGGCCTCTGCATCCATCAGCAACTGCGTGTACTGCTCAAGACCTAAGCGCGAGGCCTGCTCTTTGAGCTGCAACTCAGTAATTCTTTGTCGCAGGGGGTCAAGCTCACGCTCAAAACTCATTCTGCGTTCATCGCTTGCGCGCAAACGTGCTGTCAAATCATCGTATTCGCTGCGTTTAAGTCCCAATACTTTTTCTCGCTCCATTTTCATGGCCAACGCATTTTGCAAGCCTGCTTGAGCCGCCGCATCGGTGAGACGAGACAACTCTTCTCGCGCACGCTCTTGTTCTTCAGCAATGCTTTGGATTTGCTGACTCGCAGTTTCAAGCCCACGCTGCAATTCTGAGCGTCTAGCGTCTAGACTGCGCTGAGAAAAAGTGGCTTCTTGAGCCAAACGCTCTAAGGTGCGCTGTTGCTCACGACACTCAGACATTTTTCTTTCGGCCTCAATGACACGCTCATCCAATTGCGCATGCCGCTCTTGGTTGTCAGCCAATTGCATATCGAGTTCTTCGAAACGAGCCTCGGCAGTCATGCGGCGCTCTTGCAGATCTTCCAAGCTCAAGTCAACTTCAGACATGTCACTTGCGATTTGCTCGGTCCGTGCTCGAGTTTGCTCAGCCCATTGTGAGAGGCGAAGTGTTTCCACTTGGAGTTCATGCGCTTTGGCTTGAGTCTCTGAAGCTTCTTGACGAACAGAGACCAAGCGCTGGGCTGAGTCTGAATAGGCTGCTTCTGCACGCACAGAAGCAGACCGAGTCTCTTCCGCAATCAGCGTTTGCGCACGCAATTGTTTCTCAAAGTTTTCAATGTCCTGTGCGCGAGCCAAAAGGCCTGCTTGCTCTGAATCTGGCGCATAAAAACTAACGCTGTGCTTGCCAATGGCGTGTCCTGCTTGCACCACCAAACACTCAGAGCCCTGAAGTTGGTCACGCCAAGCCATGGCATCTTCTAGCGATGGCGCGGTAAAGTAACCCTGCAACCAATCTGTCAGTAAGGCTGAGAGGCCTGCATCGGAAAGCCTCAGCAAATTCGAAAGTGGGCGACACGCTGAAGGCAAGCCTTTGCGAGCAGTAGATTGGCTCGCATTGGGGGGCGAATAAAAAGAAAGCTTAGCGGGGGGTGCATCAGCGGCAAAAGCCTTCACCATGTCTAAGCGAGATACTTCTAAGGACGATAGCCGCTCCCGCAGTGCCGACTCCATGGCATTTTCCCAACCGGGTTCCATGTGAATCTTGCTCCACAAACCCTGAAGCCCGTCCAAGCCGTGCTTGGTCAACCAAGGCTTCAGCTTGCCATCGGTTTTCACTTTTTCTTGGAGTGATTTGAGTGCTTCAATTTTGGCCGTGAGATCTGACAACTTGGCCGATTCATCATTGACAGCCTGTTGTTGATCGCGGCGCTCTTGATCTAGAAGGGGTGTCTGCGCCTCCAACTGTTCAAGCCGGGCATGGCTTTCCTTGGCCAAAGCGTCAGCTTGAGCCAACTGCAACTGCAATTGCAGTTGGGACAGTTTTTGATCGTCGGGTGCATCCAAGGCATTTCGATCAGCCACCAAACGCTCGCGCCTGAGCGTGAGTTGGCGATTCTGGTCTTCAATATTGCGTTGATCTGCAGCCAATACTTGAATTTGCTGCTGCACCTGAACCACGCTGCCTCGTTGTTCATTGGCCTTGGCTTGGGCTTGTCGCAAAGCTTCTTCTAGCTCAGGCAAGACTTGCGCTTGGTCTTCAACCTGCGCCGCCAGTGTGATTGATTGATCTTCCGCCTGCAATGCTTGTTCAGCCAAAGACGCCAGCTCGGCTTGAGCTTGAGTTTGCCTGTCAGACCAATCGGCGGATTGTGCTTGCAATTGAGTCAAGCGCTGCTCGGCACGCTGACGACCTTCTACGACAAATCGAATTTCTGCCTCAAGGCGACCGACTTCGGCGCTGGCTTCGTACAAAAGCCCTTGCGCTTGGTTGACTTGATCACCTGCCGCGTAATGCGCTTGACGCACTGTCTCGAGATCTGCTTCCACGTGGCGAAGATCTGCAATTCGAGCTTCTAAATCAATGACCGCTTTGTCAACTTCAGCCTTGATTTTGATCTGATCGGATTCAGCATCAGCCCGTTTGAAAAACCAAAGCTGCTGCTGCTTCAAGGTACTGTCAGCTTTCAAATCATTGAAGCGCTGAGCCACTTCTGCTTGCTTTTCCAACTTGTCTAGGTTGGCATTCAATTCACGCAGAATGTCTTCAACCCGCGTCAAGTTTTCACGCGTGTCAGACAAACGGTTTTCAGTTTCACGTCGACGTTCTTTGTATTTGGAAACACCAGCCGCCTCTTCAAGAAACAAACGCAACTCTTCGGGTCTGGACTCAATGATTCGACTGATGGTGCCCTGACCAATGATGGCGTAAGCGCGTGGGCCGAGTCCCGTGCCCAAGAAAACATCTTGTACGTCACGTCGGCGAACGGGCTGGTTGTTGATGAAATAACTGCTGTTGCCATCGCGCGTCAAAACGCGCTTCACAGCAATTTCTGCAAACTGCCCCCATTGGCCTCCTGCACGATGATCTGCATTGTCAAAAATCAACTCAACACTGGCTCGGCTTGCTGCTTTGCGGGTGTTGGTGCCATTGAAGATCACGTCTTGCATGGATTCACCACGCAACTCAGAGGCTTTGGACTCGCCTAAAACCCAGCGACAGGCATCCATGATGTTGGATTTACCGCAACCGTTAGGTCCGACAACACCAACCAACTGCCCAGGCAAGACAAAATTGGTGGGTTCTGCAAAGGATTTGAATCCAGATAATTTGATGGAATTGAGGCGCACAGCAATCAGAAATAGAGTCGAGGGGCACACCTTGTGCCCGAAGATGCCATGTTAACCGACCCAATGCGCCCATCAGGCCAGAATTCACTTGAAATTGAAGCCAAAAATGGCACCACAATCCCGGATAATTGGGGGATGAATCCCCTACTGGCCACCCTACAACCCTATCCCTTTGAGCGCCTTCGTCAATTGTTTGCAAGCGCGACACCGCCTTCAGACCGCGCGCACATTAGCCTTGGCATTGGCGAGCCCAAACACGCCACCCCCGAATTCATCAAAACAGCGCTGAAATCGTCGCTAGACACCGCACTGTCTGGATATCCAGCCACTGCCGGCGAATTGCGCATGCGGGAAGCCTGCGCTGAATGGCTAAAGCGCCGATATCGCATTGAAATTGAAGCAAGTAGCCAAATTTTGCCGGTCAATGGCTCAAGAGAGGCCCTGTTTGCCCTAGCTCAGGCTGTTTTAGACCCCACTCAAGCAGGTGCCAAGGTGGTCAGTCCCAACCCCTTCTATCAAATTTACGAAGGTGCCGCCCTCTTGGGAGGAGCTGAGCCCTTTTATGTGGCCAATTCCCCAGAAAACGACTTTTCGGCTGACTGGCATGCCGTTCCTGAAGAAATTTGGCGCAAGACACAGCTTGTTTTTGTCTGCTCTCCAGGCAACCCCACCGGAAAGATCATGCCCCTGGCCGAATGGCAAACCTTGTTTGAGCTCAGCGAAAAATACGGCTTTGTGATTGCCTCCGACGAGTGCTACAGCGAAATTTACTTTAGAGATGAGCCCCCATTGGGCGGTCTGGAAGCAGCTTATCTTTTGGGCTACAAAGAGTTCAAACGTTTGATCGCCTTTACCAGTTTGTCCAAACGCAGCAATGTGCCTGGCTTGCGAAGCGGCTTTGTAGCCGGCGATGCCGCCATCATCAAAGACTTTTTGCTGTATCGCACCTACCATGGTTGTGCCATGAGCGGTGTGGTTCAAGCCGCCAGCATTGCAGCTTGGAACGATGAAGCTCACGTTGTTGAAAATCGCAACCTCTATCGCACTAAATTTGCCAAAGTCACGCCCGTGCTCGCAGAAGTCATGGATGTCAAATTACCAGATGCCAGTTTTTACCTGTGGGCGGGTGTTCCAGCAGCATGGAATCGCAGTGATACCGATTTTGCGCGTGAGCTATTCGCCAAGGAACATGTCACTGTCTTACCCGGCAGTTTCATCGGACGAACCGTGAATGGACTCAATCCTGGCCATGGCCGTGTTCGCATGGCTTTGGTAGCCGAGACCTCAGAGTGTTTAGAAGCAGCACACCGCATTGCTCGCTTTATTCGATCAGGACGCGAATCATGAGCGCCACACTCAGACTGGCAGAGCAATTGATTTCACGGCCCTCTGTCACACCCGAAGATGGCGGTTGCACAGCACTGATCAACACGCACCTTGAGGTCTTAGGCTTTCAATGTGAAGTGATTGATCTAGGGCCTGACCACTTTCGCGTCAGAAATCTTTGGGCCAAAAGATCAGGCACCTCAGGTCAAACATTGGCGTTTGCAGGTCACGTCGATGTGGTACCGACAGGCCCACTTCAACAATGGTCCAGCGATCCATTCACGCCGACACACCGCGATGGCAAATTGTTTGGGCGTGGTGCCAGTGATATGAAAACCTCCCTGGCGGCCATGGTGGTAGCCACCCAAGAGTTTTACCAAGAGTGTCCTCACCCAGCTTTGGGAATTGCGTTTTTGCTCACCAGTGATGAGGAGGGCCCCGCCCTCGACGGTACTGTGCGCATTTGCGAAATACTGCATGAGCGAAAAGAAACACCCGACTATTGCATCGTCGGAGAGCCCACATCCGTCAAACAAACTGGCGACATGATCAAAAATGGCCGAAGGGGCTCCCTGAGCGGCAAGCTGGTTGTGAAAGGCATACAAGGTCATATTGCATATCCGCAATTGGCAGACAACCCTGTGCACCGAGCGGCACCCGCCTTGGCCGAATTGGCCAGCATGGTCTGGGACGAAGGCAATGAATTTTTCCCGCCAACAAGCTGGCAAATTAGCAACGTTCAAGCCGGCACTGGCGCCACCAATGTCATTCCTGGCGAAATGATCATTGACTTCAACTTTCGTTTTAGCACCGAGTCCTCAGAGACCCGCTTGAAAAAGAGACTCACAGATGTTCTCTTAAAGCACAACTTGAAGTTTGACATCCACTGGACGCTGGGTGGACTTCCTTTTCTCACAACACCTGGCACCTTGGTGAAGGCGGTGCAAGAAGCCATTCAAACGGTGACAGGTCTCAAAACAGAATTGTCCACCACGGGCGGCACCAGTGATGGCAGGTTCATTGCACAAACATGCCCTCAAGTGATTGAATTGGGTCCACCCAATGCCACCATTCACAAAATTGATGAGCATGTCGCTTTGGCCGACATTGAACCCTTGAAAAACATCTACAAATCGGTCTTGTTAAATTTGAATCAAGCCTGCGCCCTCGACAAAGGTCAAGCGCCTTAAGGCTTTTACCCAATGGATTTGAAACAACTTATCAAGACCAGCGCTGAACAACTGGAATTGGCCAAACTTTCTTATGGCCACGGCACCTTGAACGCCCACGACGAAGCCACATGGCTTGTTTTGTGGCAACTCAAGTTGCCACTGGACCTCGACTTGTCTGAAGATCTCAAGCACCTTCAGCAACAAGTTTTGACATTGCAAGCTCAACTTGATGTTGTTCAAATTTCTTTGAAACACATCCAAGCATGCCAAGCACTGATTGTTCAACGCATTCAAACTCGCAAACCAGCTGCCTATCTGACACAAGAAGCATGGCTCCAAGGCATTCCCTTTTATGTTGACGAACGCAGCATCGTGCCGCGCAGCTATATTGCCGAGCTCATTGCTGATGGTGGGTTCGATGGTTGGCTTTCAGAAAACTCACACATGTTCTTAGACCTTTGCACTGGCAATGGCAGCTTGGCAATTTTGTCTGCCATGGCCTATCCGGATATCAAGGTGATCGCGGCAGACATCTCTCTAGATGCGTTGGCTGTCGCCAAAATCAATGTTGAACAACATCAGCTTGCAGATCGCATCCAACTGGTCGAAAGCGATGGCCTGAAAAACCTCACACAGAAATTCGATTGCATCATTTGCAATCCACCGTATGTGTGCGAAGCCAGTATGCAAATGCTGCCTGAGGAATTCAAAGCTGAGCCTTCGTTGGCGTTGGCTGGTGGCAAAGATGGCATGGATTTCATCCAAAATATGTTTATCGATCTGCCAGATCACATGACCAATAAAGCCATTTTGGTTCTCGAAATTGGCAATGAGCGCGAACACTTTGAAGCGGCCTTCCCTAGACTTGAAGCGGTCTGGTTAGACACCAGTGCTGGCGAAGATCAAGTCTTGTTGCTCACCAAAGAAGCCCTTCTTAAGTTTAAAACCCATTCATGATTCAACTCAAAAATGTCACGCTGCGCAGAAGCGCCAAAGTATTGCTCGATTCGACTTCGGTTACTTTAAATACCGGTGAAAAAGTAGGTTTGGTCGGGCGCAATGGCGCCGGCAAATCCACCCTTTTCGCACTCTTCAATGGCACGCTTCATGAGGATGGCGGTGACTTCGCCATGCCTAAGCAATGGCGCTTAGCCCAAGTGGCTCAAAACATGCCAGAGACTGACGAAAGTGCCACCGATTTTGTGCTCGGCGGCGATACCCTTTTGGCGGAGTTGAGGGCAACGCTGCATGCCGCTGAGCTTGCAGAAGATGGCATGGCGATGGCCCATGCGCACGTTGACTTGGCCGATGCAGGCGAACATGATGCCGTTCCTCGCGCTCAGTCCTTAATTTTGGGACTCGGTTTCAGAACAAGCGAATTGAATCATCCTGTGAACAGTTTCTCTGGGGGCTGGCGAATGCGTCTTCAGCTGGCTCGCGCACTCATGTGCCCCTCTGATTTGTTAATTCTGGATGAACCCACCAACCACCTGGATTTGGATGCGTTGGTTTGGCTTGAAGCATGGCTTAAACGCTACACAGGCACCATGATCGTCATTAGCCACGACCGAGAATTTCTCGATGCGGTGACGGATGTCACTTTGCACATTGAACACGCCAAGCTCAATCGGTATGGCGGAAATTACAGTGCCTTTGAAACTCTCAGATCACAACAACTTGAATTGCAACAAGCCTCCTTCTCTAAACAGCAAGACAAGATTGCTCACCTTCAGAAATTCATTGACCGCTTCAAGGCCAAGGCCAGCAAAGCCAAACAAGCTCAGAGTCGTGTGAAAGCACTTGAGCGCATGGAAAAAATTGCGCCGATACTTGCAGATGCCGATTTCACCTTTGAGTTCAAAGAACCGGTCAATTTGCCCAATCCCATGTTGGCCATCAGCGATGCCAATCTGGGTTATTCCGTCGATGGCAAAGAAAAAATCATTGTCAAACAAGTCAACAAATCGGTGTTGGCTGGTCAGCGCATTGGTATTTTGGGTGCCAACGGTCAGGGCAAATCTACGCTGGTCAAAACCATTGCCAGAAGTATCAAAGCGCTGTCGGGAGAATTGACAGAAGGCAAAGGCTTGAACATTGGCTATTTTGCGCAACAAGAGCTGGACGTTCTTCACCCCGCAGACAACCCACTTGAGCACATGATTAGGTTGGTCAAGGAGCTCGGTTCTACCTCGGGCCAATCTGGCCGCGAGCAAGATCTGCGGAATTTTCTGGGCACATTCAACTTCACGGGGGACATGGTGAAGCAAAGTGTCGGCTCCATGAGCGGTGGTGAAAAAGCACGCTTGGTCTTGGCCATGATTGTTTGGCAAAGACCCAATTTATTGTTGCTTGATGAGCCAACCAATCACTTGGATTTGGCAACCCGAGAAGCCCTGTCAATGGCGCTCAATGAGTTCGAAGGCACTGTGATGCTCGTGAGCCATGATCGAGCGCTGTTGCGCGCAGTTTGTGACGAATTTTGGCTAGTCGGCCGCGGTGAGATCAAG
This sequence comes from Comamonadaceae bacterium, assembly GCA_947484245.1. The sequence goes on along the minus strand of CANKOT010000006.1, from coordinate 26,147 downwards.
CCCTTTGATGGCGACCTTGATGATTACCAGCGCTACTTGCTGGAAGAATCAAAACGACTTCGAGAAGAGGCCAAAGCAAACGACTCCCAACAAGAGCTTACCCCTACGCCAGCCGCCCTGCCAAGTGCGGCGATCGAAATCGCTGCGGAGACTCACACGCCCATCAGCATCAACGCCAAGCAAGCCAATCGCACACCGGATCAGAAAAAAGAAGATGCTTTGCAGCGTCAACAAATGTCAGCGCTGAAAAAACCTTTGAAAAAATCGATTGAAAAGGCCGATCAAAAAATGGCTCAACTTGAAGCAGAAAAGCTGAGTCTCGAAAGCAAACTCGCCTCTCCACTATCACCAACCGAAATTGCCGAGACGGGTAAACTTCTCAAAGCAGTCAATATGGCATTGGAAGAATTGGAAATTCAATGGCTGGCCTGGTCAGAGGAGCTCGAAAAACTTGATCTGGTAACAGGATCGGCTTAAAAGGTCGCCATAAAGAGACTCAATTGAGGATGGGCCACACAAAGAAAAAACCCCACGGCGACAAGCGCAGCGGGGTTTTTAAAAAATTTGAGTATTTGGTGGGTCGGGCGAGATTCGAACTCGCGACCAACGGATTAAAAGTCCGCTGCTCTACCGACTGAGCTACCGACCCATTTACTCAAGCCTTAAATTATAGCGTCATTTTTTTGGGTTTGCCAAGCCGTTGCCAAGATAATTTACCACCATGGAAGCAGCCACCAAGCCAAAGGTGGCGGTCACTGTCACGGCTGAACCGTAGCCATGGCAATTGAGAGAGCCGTCTCCTTCAGCCGTTCCTTCTAACAGACAAGAGGCATCGGGCGGCGCCACATTCTCACGACTGAACACGCAATGAACCCCCATCTTTTTGCCATCTTTGGGAGCGCCCTTTTCTTTTCTAAGTCTGTAGCGCAATTGAGATAACAAGGGATCGTGCGTGACTTTTGAAAGATCGGCTTGCTCTACACGATGGGCTTCTCGCTTACCACCCGCTGCACCCAACGTCACCAAGAACACGTTCAAGCGGATCGCCCAATCTGCCATTGCGACTTTGGCTTTGACTTGGTCGCAAGCATCAATGACTGCGCTGACTTTGGTTAAATTGGGGGAGGCAGCGTGGGCATCAGAGACAAGTTGCAACCAATTCTCAGGCGTGACAAAGTTGTCGAACACATGCACACGACACTCAGGATTGATCTGCGCGATTCTTTCCTTCATGGCCAATACTTTGGCTTGTCCCAAGGTGCTCTCTAACGCATGAATTTGTCGATTGATATTGGATTCAGCAATGTGGTCCATGTCGATCAAGGACAGTTCACCGACGCCGCATCTGGCCAAGGCTTCTGCAGTCCAAGAGCCCACCCCACCAATGCCTACAATCAAAACATGTGCATTGGCAATTTGAGCAGCGCCAGACACACCATAAAGTCTGGCCATTCCTCCAAACCTTCGAGAGGTCAGTGACGTGGGACTCACATCATTCATTGAGCGAATTGGAGGCTCATTCAAGCCTGCCGAAAATCGTATTGCAAGGCAGCGTAGGCACCCGCAAGAATAGCCAGGCTGGCAATGACACTGGCAATGCTAAGGGTAGAAAATCCGCTCAAGCCTTGGCCAATAGAGCAGCCCATGGCGAGCACCGCGCCCAAGCCCATCAATGATGCACCCACTAGATGTCGGCGCATATCAGCCACATTGTTAAATCCTTCCAAGCGCAGTGTTCCTTGAAGCCGCGCACTGATCCAAGAGCCTGCACAAACGCCCATGATGCTGACCAGACCGATGGTCCATCGCTTGGTGCCGTCACTAAAGTATGCAAGGACATCAATGGCTTGAGCAACAGGGCCGGTAAAACTGAGCGCTTCCATTTTTCGACTAGCAGTTGCCAGGAAAAATTCTTCCAATGTTTCAGGATGCTCCATGCCGTGCCCCAAGACACCAGAAATCCACCACACAGCACAGATGACAAGCCCTACCAAAATACCTGTAGAGAGCTTGTGGATAGTGATGAAGCTTTTGTCTTTCAAGACCCAGACAAGCAAGATGGCAGAAACCAAAATAGCAGCCCACAAACTACCCTCTTGCAAGCTAATCTTGAAATAGTGACTCAACCACTCTCCCATAAAAAGGCCTTGAGGCATTTCTATTTTGACACTGTCAATGTATTGAACTCTGACAACTGCCAGCACGCCCTTCATGGCTGAGAGCGCAACAAAGCCCATGACCAGCAAAACAAACAGCGATTTCAAATTTCCTGCACCTAGCCTGACCAAAGACTTTGACCCACAGCCAGAAGCCCACACCATGCCCCAACCAAAAAGCAAACCCCCAAGCAATGCGGATAGCCAGAATAAATCCTTGGTGGCATACATTGTTTGAAGGGGACTGACCAGGCCAAGAAAAGTCATGCAGCCAAAACCAAAAACGGCAACGGCCAAAGCAAGAGCCCATTGACGCAAACGGTCAAAGTTTTCCATCACCACCATGTCACTGACTGCGCCCATGGTGCAGAAGTGAGTGCGGTGAAGAAGAGCCCCGAAAAAAACAGAAACAAGCGCGACCGCGGACAGAACCACCCACTGCAACTGTGCCAGTTCAAGTTCACTCATCACGGCTTACTTGAAACGAGTAAGACGCTGTTTGGCAGTTTGTGCCGCTTCACTGTTTGGATGAAGCTTGACCAAGTCTTCCATGGCTTTTTTAGCTGCTTTCAGGTCTTTGAGCTCGACCCAGCAATTTGAAATAGCCAGCATGGCCTCAGGTGCACGTGGGTGCTCAGGCGACAGACTGAGAAGCTTGCGGAAATTGGCGATGGACTCTTTGTAATCTTTGGTGGCGTACTGCGCATTGCCAAGCCAGAAGAGCGAAGAAGAGGCATAACCACTGGCCGGATATTTGAGCAAAAAGGCCAACAAACTGTTTTGTGCAGCAGCAAAATCGCCCGTTCGGAAGACGACCAGGGCTGCATCAAATTGCTTTTTTTCTGCGGGATCCACTTGAAACTCAAGACCATCTAAAACAACTTTGATGGGCTCAAACTTGCTCAGTCTGGTGTCTACCGTTTGCAAGACATCTTTTTGTTTGAGTTGGACTTCAGACAGCTCTTTTAAAAACTGCTCGAATGAACCGCGCATGCCAGCCTGTTCTTTCTTCAGGCCTTCAATTTGATTTTGCAGATCAAGCAGTGAGCGTCTTAAGTTGGCGTTATCTTCAGATTGAGATTTAACAGATTGCTGCGTGGTCTCAAGCCTCTGCTGAGTAGCGTCCAGCTTTTGCTGGGTAGCCTCCAACCTCTGGCGCAAATCCAAAATTGCCCTGCGAGCTTCATCATCGCCGAACAAGGCGGCGCTGGCTACAAAACTCAGGCTTGCCAATGCAATGGCCAAAGTCAATTTGAAAGCAGGCAGACTGGCAATGGGTCTCATATAGCGAATCAATTAGTATTTGATTTCAACGCGGCGATTCTTTGCAAATGCAGCCTCATCTGCGCCCTGTGCGCTTGGTTTCTCTTTTCCAAAACTTACAGCCTCGAGTTGGGCATCGCTCACTCCCAACAAGGTCAATGCGCGACGAACTGTCTCGGCGCGTTTTTGACCCAAAGCCAGGTTGTATTCACGACCGCCGCGCTCATCGGTGTGGCCTTCGAGTTGGACTTTGAATTGTTTGTTGGCCTGAAGGTGCGCTGCGTTGCGCTCCAACACAGCTCGTGCCTCAGGCAATAAAGCAAAGCTGTCGTATTCAAAATAAACAACATTGACGCCAGCAGGTGCAACACCCTGAGCACCTGCCCTGCCACCCACAACCGAAGCCACATTGCTTTGGGCCGCGCTGGAGACTGGTGACGAAGCCGCATTGGGGTCGGCAGGTGCAGTTGCAGCGGAAGCATTCTTGTCCTCGACAGGAACTTCGTTCAATTTAACGCCTGATGAACAGGCGGTTAGAAAGGCTGTCAGTGCCAATATCCCAAGACTACGTTTGATCATGAAAACTCCACATTAAATAAATTATCGGTAAGGGCCCCAGGCCGGTTCGCGAATGTCACCACTTTGGCCAGCCAATTTGGCTTTGATTTTGCCGTCCAATGTGCTTGTCATGAGTGCCTCTCGCCCTTGCAGCACCGTGGCATACACAATCAACTTGCTATTGGGTGCAAAGCTAGGGCGCTCATCGGCTGAAGTTTCAGTGATGGCGCTGGCCTGGCCCGTGCTCAAATTCAAAACTTGAACTTTGAACTGTCCCCCAACCCGCGAGATGTATGTCAGCCACCGCCCATCAGGACTCAGTGCAGGTGAGATATTGTAACTACCACTGAATGTGACTCTTTCCACACCCGAACCATTGGCGTTCATTCGGTAAATCTGGGGGCTACCTCCCCTGTCCGACACAAAGTAGATCTTAGATCCATCTTGAGAGTAGCTAGGCTCAGTGTCGATGCCTGAGTTTTGGGTTAAGCGCTTAGCCTCGCCAGATGCAACATCTATTTGGTAAAGCTGGGACCCGCCATCGCGACTCAGCGTAGCCAACAGGGAACTGCTATCGGGTGACCAAGACGGCGCACTGTTCGAACCCCTGAAATTGGCCATGACCCTTCTCTTGCCTGTTGCCAACTCATGCACGTAAATCACAGGTTTTCGAGATTCGAAAGAAACATATGCCAACTGAGTGCCTTTGGGTGACCATGCCGGCGAAATAATAGGCTCAGCGCTGGAAAGTGCCGATTGAGCGTTCTCACCATCAGAGTCTGCAATCCAGAGGTTGTACTTGTTGGATGTTTTGGTAATGTAGGCAATTCGGGTGGCAAAAGCGCCCTTTTCACCTGTGAGCCTTTCGTAAACCCAATCTGCCAAACGGTGGGCAGACAAGCGCAAATCTGCTGCTGCAACAGTCTCACGATAATCGCCACGCTCTTGACCTGACACGACATCCCACAATCTGGCGCGAATTTCATAGCGTCCGTCGGCCAGACGGGTGGCACTTCCAGCCACCAGCGCATCGGCATTTTTTTGCCTCAAGGTCGCATGATCTGGGCGAGAGAGTTCGTCCAAACTCAAACCCAAATTGGGCACAACCCTAAACTGCCCGCTTCTTTCTAAATCAGCCGACAAAATGGCTGATGTTTTCTGTGGTGCAGTCTCTTCGCCCTTGAAAGAAGCAATCGCAATGGGCACTTGCGTCAAGCCAACGCCTGAAACCTCCACTTTGAACTGGGCCCAAGCCAAGTTGGAAACCAAGGAAAGACAGAGCAACAAGGCGCTCAAATTCCGCTTCAAAGGGAAGAAAAAGGTCGAAAATGAGATGTGCTTCATATGAAATATTAGTCCGTACACCGCTAATTTAGCATTTTGACACGCAGTAAAATCATTTTGATGACACAAACCGCCCACGATAGCCGCCAACAGGACTTAAGTTACCTGAACCGGATGCGCCGTCTATGGCCTTACTTTGGCAAACAAAGAGGTGTTTGGGCGCTTGCCGTATTGGCCACCGTGGTGGCTGCAGCCACAGAGCCCCTAATTCCCGCTCTCTTTAAGCCACTGCTGGATGAGGGCTTTGCTGAAAATAGCCTCCCCCTTTGGGTGGTGCCTGCCGCAGTCATTGGGATTTTTTTGGTCCGAGGCATGGCTTTTTTTGTCTCTCAGTATGCCCTTGCACGCATTGCCAATGATGGCATGCAAGCACTTCGCGAAGCGCTCTTCAAACGATTGATTCAGGCTGAAATGTCCATTTTCAGCAAACAGTCTGCAAGTACCTTGTCCAACACGCTGGTCTATGAAGTGCAAACTGGGGCAACTCAACTCATTTCTGCGCTGTTGGGTTTGTCCAGAGATGGCTTTACGCTTATTGCGTTAATCACTTACCTGATGTTTCTGAACTGGAAACTCACCATGCTGGTCTTCATCGTGGTGCCAGGAACAGCCTGGATCATGAAAAATCTTTCAAAAAGACTCTACAAGTTGACCAAGGATGGTCAGAAAGCCACAGACGATTTGGCCTATGTTGTTGAAGAAAATGTATTGGCTCACCGCGTCGTTCGGCTGCATGGCGCCCAAGAAAACCAAATCTCACGATTTAAGATTTTAAGCCATCGCCTCAGGGGTTTGGCCCTGAAGTCCACCATCGCATCTGCGGCCATGTCGCCTCTCACTCAATTGATGGCTGCAATTGCGCTGTCAACCGTTTTGGTCGTTGCCTTGATTCAAAGCCGAACAGGAACACAAGGCGCAACTGTGGGTGGTTTTGTGGCTTTCATCGCCGCCATGCTAATGCTTGTATCGCCCATCAAGCGTTTGGCAGACATTGCAACGCCAATTACCAGAGGCTTGGCTGCACTTGAGAGAGGTTTGCGCTTGCTGGAAGAAGTTCACATTGAAACTGAGGGTACATCAACGCGTCAGTATGGTGAGCAAAACAGAGGTGCAGAACAGACCGATTCAAGCCAAATCATTGAATTTGAAAACATCGACGTTCGATATGCCTCCGATGCTTCACCCGCTTTGAAGAATTTGAATCTGCGCATTCAGGCTGGTGAGACAGTGGCTTTTGTTGGCACCAGTGGTTCAGGCAAAACCACCTTGGTCAATTTGCTCCCTCGATTTGTGCAGGCCAGCGCTGGAAAAGTTCTTTTGCATGGCACACCTATTCAAGAATGGCCATTGAATGAGTTGCGCCAACAATTTGCAATGGTCAGCCAAGATGTGATCATGTTGAATGACAGCGTTGCAGCCAATGTTGCTTTGGGGCAGCCCATCGATCGAGACAAAATTGCAGATTGCTTAGTGGCTGCCAACCTGGCAGAGCACGTTGGCAAACTCCCCCAAGGCATCGACACGGTTCTTGGCCACAACGCTACCGAGCTCTCAGGCGGGCAGAGACAGAGACTGGCCATAGCACGCGCACTTTATAAAAACGCACCCATCTTGATTTTGGATGAAGCAACATCGGCGCTCGACAATGAGTCAGAGCGTTGGGTGCAAGAGGCTCTTCAAAATCTAATGAAGGGAAGGACCACGTTGATCATTGCGCACAGACTCTCAACCATTGAGCATGCCGACAGAGTGATCGTCATGTCAAAAGGAGAAATTGTGGAGCAAGGTCGGCACGAGGAACTTCTCAAAGCAGGCGGCACTTACTCACGACTGCACTCCAAAGGCGAAACCAATTGAATCAAAGCAATACGATATCGTATTGATCTTGACCCATTGCAGCTTCACTTTGAAGAGACACAGGCTTTGCAATGAAGTCTGACAAAGCGGCCAAATGCTGGCTTTCCTCATCGAGTAAAAGTTCAATCACACCAGGCGCGGCCACCACTCTAAATTCGCGAGGGTTGAACTGCCTAGCTTCCCGCAAAATTTCGCGCAAAATATCATAGACCACTGTGCGTGTGGTTTTGACTGTGCCCTTTCCCTCGCAACTGGGGCACGGTTCACACAACATGTGAGACAAGGACTCTCTTGTGCGCTTTCGAGTCATCTCCAACAGGCCAAGTTGGGAGAACCCACCCGCCATGGTTTTGACACGATCACGGCTCAATTGTTTTTTAAACTCTTCCAATACCGCGTTTTGGTGTTCTTCACGGCTCATGTCGATAAAGTCGACGATGATGATGCCACCAAGGTTGCGCAGTCTCAATTGCCGTGCAATGGCATGCGCTGCTTCTAAATTTGTTTTGAAAATCGTATCGTCAAAGTTGCGCGCGCCGACATATCCACCGGTATTGACGTCCACCGTCGTTAAAGCCTCAGTTTGATCAATGATGAGGTATCCGCCCGACTTCAGGTCGACACGGCGACCTAAAGCCTTGGCCACTTCTTCATCGATGGCGTAAAGATCAAAGATGGGCCTTTCACCTTTGTAAAGCTGCAAACGCGTTGCAGCATCCGGCATAAACTCTTTGGCGAAAGCAGACAACAATTCAAATTGCTCTTTTGAATCAATGCGAATGGTTTGAGTGCCTTCACCCACCAAGTCCCGCAAAACACGCTGCAAAAGGGTGAGGTCTTGATGCAGCAATGACTGCACCGGCAAGCGAACTGATGCGTCTTTGATCCTCGACCAAGTTTTGCGAAGATAAGAGATATCTTCGCCCAATTCTGAATCGCTAGAATCTTCCGCATTGGTTCGAAGGATAAAACCGCCGCCATCCTGGCCAACTAGATTCTGCAAACGCGCCCTCAGAGCATCGCGCTGGTCAGATGGAATTTTTTGTGAAACACCGATGTGATCATCTTGAGGCAAGAAAACAAGATGACGTCCCGCAATGCTAATTTGTGTTGAAAGCCTAGCGCCTTTGGTGCCTATGGGATCTTTCACCACTTGAACCATCAAGGCTTGCCCTTCAAAAACCTGTTTTTCAATCGGCACCAAGGCTTGGCTGCTTCGAGCCACTTGGGGTGGCTCACCCTCGGGCTGTCGCTGCCACACATCGGCGACGTGCAAGAAGGCAGCCCGCTCAAGTCCAATGTCAATGAAGGCTGACTGCATGCCGGGAAGAACACGCGCCACCTTGCCCAGATAAACATTGCCCACCAATCCTCTCTCTAGCGCACGCTCAACGTGCAACTCTTGAACCGCCCCCTGCTCTACAACAGCGACACGCGTTTCTTGGGGAGACCAATTGATTAGGATATCTTGTTGCATGAAAAGAATACTCATTCAAGGGAGGAATGGGAATTTGGAGGACTGACAAGGTCATTAGAACATTGGAATGGACACAAACGACATGAGACATCCAACATCATGACGGCATGGAAGGCGTCCAACCCATCGCCGAAGACCATTGGTCAATTGATTGCTCAGTATCTTGGCCCTCTTTCAAAAGCCAATCACAAAAACCTGCAATGATGGGACTTTCATGATTGCTGAGCGACGCATTGGCGTAATAGCGGCGCTGCCTTGAACCCAGCAAACCGAATGGGGCACACATGCGGCCAGCAATGATGTCGTCAGCCACTAGGAACAAAGGCACAAGTACAACGCCCAGGCCTTCAGCGGCAGCCTGCAGTGCGAAATACATTTGTTCAAACTGCAAGGAATGAAAGACGCGCAGATCGGGTTGAGATGCCATGGACAACCACTCTGACCACGACACGGGCTCAGTGTCATAACTGATGAGCGTATGGTTAGCCAGCAACTTTGGGTAATCCAACTGGCCGTTTTCCATTAAATCTGGATGGCAAATGGGTACGATGGTTTCCGTCATGAAAGGAACCGAGAGCATGCCAGGAATAGGTTGGTGAGAACCTCGAATGGCTACGTCATAGATGCGGTCATCAAAGCTCACGGGGGCCGTCGAAGTGGTCAATTTGACTTCAACGCCCCCTCGTTTCCTTTGAAACGCAGAGATTCTGGGAATTAACCACCTCATTGTGAACGTAGGTGGCGCACTGATTCGCAAGGCTGTGGGCTCTGTGTGCTCCAACAATTGCATTGAAGTGATTGAAATTCGGTCTAGGGCCGGTGTGACGGCAGCCAAAAAGGTCTTGCCGGCATCTGTCAAACTCAATTGCGATTGCGCACGATTGAAAAGTGACGTGCCCAACCAAGTTTCTAGGCTTGCAACCTGCTTGCTAACCGCACCGTGGGTGACAAAAAGTTCTTTGGCTGCTTTGGTAAAGCTGATATGACGCGCAGCAGCCTCAAAGGCCCTGACAGCATTCAAGGGTGGAAGTTTTCTCATGCGCTGATCTTAACTAAGCTTGAGAATTCTTGCTTTAGTGTGAGTTTTAGTGGCAAACAACACCTTCAACAAGCTTGTGTGCTTAAGGCCAGGGATGTTCTGGAATAGGCCAAGATAAAAGTTCTGCCAGTCGACAAACCACCCAAAATGCCTCTTCAGGCTGAACCAGTTCTGGCTGCGCCAACAGACCTTGCCAGCATGTTTTTAAAGCATCGTTTTCAGTAATTCCAAGTTGGAATTGTTGGGTACTGATGGTGTCTTGAAGCATATTGGCCAGGTCTTCGCACAATTCGTACCTTTTCAAAATCTCAGTTCGTAGCAAGCTGGGTTTGTCGTGACCAGGCTTGACAAACAAAGCCACGAATGACTCAGGCACAAAGCTTTGATTGTCTTCATCCATGGCGGTCACGCCTTGAAAATGTGACCGCTTTCATGGCATGTGATCAATGATCACCTGACCAAATCCCGAGCAACTCACTTGCGAGGCACCCTCCATGAGTTTTGCAAAGTCGTAGGTCACCCTTTTGCTCTGAATAGCGCCTTCCATGGCTTGAATGATGAGATCGGCTGCCTGCGTCCACCCCATGTACCTCAGCATCATTTCTGCAGAGAGAATTTCAGAGCCAGGATTGACGTAGTCCTTCCCCGCGAATTTTGACAAAGCGTCAACGGTGGCCTCAAAGCAAGCCACCGTGTCAGACACGTTGGCACCTGGGGCTATTCCAATGCCCCCCACTTGAGCTGACACGGCGTCAGAGATGTAGTCGCCATTGAGATTCAAAGTGGCCACCACAGAAAATTCTTGGGGTCGCATCAAAATTTGTTGCAAGAACGCATCCATGGCAATGTCTTTGATGGTGATGCTCTTACCTGTTTTGGGATTCTGAAAAAGGCACCAAGGGCCGCCATCCATGGGCTGTGCAGAGAATTCTTTCTGCGCCAATTCGTAAGCCCAATCTCGAAAGGCGCCCTCTGTGTACCTCATGATGCTGCCTTTGTGCACAATGGTCACACTGGGTTTGTCGTTGTCAATTGCATACTGAATGGCCTTGCGCATCAAGCGCTGAGTGCCTTCACTTGACACCGGCTTGATGCCAATGCCCGAGGAATCTGGAAAGCGAATGCTTTTGACACCCAGCTCGAGCGTTAAAAAAGCCATCAACTTTTGACCGGCTTCACTGTGGGCTGCATATTCAATGCCAGCATAGATGTCCTCAGAATTCTCACGAAACAGGGTGACGTTGGTTTTTTCTGGTTCGCGAACTGGGGATGGCACACCTTTGAAGTAACGCAGTGGCCGGATACATGCATAAAGATCAAGTTCTTGACGAATGGCCACATTCAAGGATCGAATGTGGCCAGAGGCAGGCGCACTCAGAGGGCCTTTGATAGACACCACAAAGTCTTTGAGAGCCGTCAAAGTTTCAGATGGCAAATACTCATCAGGCCCATAAAGTTGGGTTGCTTTGTGACCGGCAAAAACCTCCATCCAATGAATTTCACGCTGTCCTTGATAGGCCTTTTTGACAGCGGCATTGACCACATTCATCATGACCGGTGTAATGTCAATACCTGTACCGTCACCCTCAATGAATGGGATGATTGGGTTCAGCGGAACATTCAATGAATTGTCGGCGTTGACCGTGATTTTTGCGCCTTGCGATGGAACTTGAATGTGCTGGTACATAGACTAAATCTCCGTTAATTCATTCTAGGACAAAATAAGTCACAATCAGGCTTACCTCTGGTTCTGTTCTGCCTCCAAATGACAACTCTTCATGCCCTTCAATCCGCACTTTCGCAAGCAAAGTTAAAGTATTTTTTAAGCTGCCTGTTTATCTCAGTGATATCACTTTCTGCAAGCGCTCAGGGCAGCCCCCAATCCAATTTGCAAAAAGCCCAATTGACTGCGGGAATGCATCTCATCCAAGTCCAATTAGCGCAGGAATTTGAGCAACGTCAAATCGGCCTCATGTGGCGCAAAGAAATGCCTCAAAACGAGGGCATGCTGTTTATCTTTGAACAGCCTTCTATTCAGTGTTTTTGGATGCGCAATACCTTACTGCCACTGACAGCAGCATTTGTGGCAGACGATGGCACCATTGTCAATTTGCTCGACATGAAGCCCATGAACGATGACTCACACTGTTCCAAAAAACCTGTTCGGTTTGTTTTGGAAATGAACCAAGGATGGTTTGCAAAACGCAACGTACAAGCTGGGTTTAAGCTCACTGGACCGATGTTTGCAAAATAAAATATCCGTCCTACGGTCAGATTCAGTTTGCAAGCTTGAACGCAAATTTGTCAAACACCCCAAACCACATCTTCAGACTGCGCGTGGCACTGCTTTAACATTTTCAACATGGGCAAGCTTCGCTGCCGCAAGCTCACTTGCTTAGGATCTTTTACGCCTTCCATCTCTTCATGGGCTACTGCTTTTTCAATAGCAGCCATTGCTTCAGAGATTTGTTCTGCTAACAAAATGCCTTTGGTTTGATCAGTCTTGTTCATGATGTGAAGAAGCCTTTTTGCATCAGGCTCGAGCATGATGAGATCACCCGTTACTTTGGATTTGAATTTGTAAATCACATGTTCTTTCGAATGGGTACAGTTAACGCACACAGTAATAACTAAAAACCTGTCCAGGAAATTCGGCAACGGACCTCACGGGTGATGGATTGCGAAGATCCGGCGCCATCACCATGTTGTTTGCCATGGCCCACAATTTATTGCGGGAACAAGTCACTCCACCATTCCAATCACCCAAATTTGACAAATACTCGTATTCATCTTCAGTCGGCAACCTGGCCTTAATAGCTTGACAGGCCATTTCAGCAGATCGAGGCGTTGGTGCAACACTCACACCCGTCCCAGGCGCACCCACCAACTCCAATTGCTTGTTGCCAATTTTTAACTTGGATGGAAACTGTGTTTGGTGGAATGTTTCAAAGATTTGCAGACCAATGCTTTGCATGACCTGTTCAGGAAAGCCTTGTGCTTGAAAATGATAGGTGTTGCCGCAACTGAGATCGACATGCACCGTGACCAACAAGTCTCCCTTGCAACTGGGCGCATAGGAATAAGTTCCGTAGGCGACCCCAGACAGTGACTTGATGAACTTGGGATCCCAAGCGGCTTGGGCTTGAGGCGATCGCATTTCACGCAGCAACTCATTCAAGGGCTTGGTGTTAAAAAAAACAAACTTTCGAATCTGGGGATTACGGTCGCGGTACACCTTGTCAAGAGAAGCTTTGAGTGTTCCAGAAAGCATCACGTCCATGCCAGGACTGCTTCCAGCCACTGTTCTTTGTTGATTAACTTGGCCATCCATGGCATTGAGCAAAGCCACCAGGTTGCGAGAGTCAACACCCTCGCGCAACAAATCACGAATGCTGCGTGTGATCTCGGCCATTTGCTCACTTTTTGTTCGACCATAGGCATCATGGTATTGGCACAAATCTTTGCCACGGACAAAAGGAATTTGAGGCCAAATATAGACGCTTTGAGGCAACGCTGAGATGCCGGTCGAACTTACTGCAACTGCACCAGTTTGTGCTTGAGATTGTGGTTGCGATTGCGCATTCAAAAAACCCATCATGAACAAAGCCACAATGGCTAAAAAACCTCTGGAAGGCGACATACAGTCCTTAACTTTTTCCAAACACAAGCGGCAACATGACTATACAGCAAGGCCTCCCAAGAGCCATTGACATTTCTCAACTCAAATGAAAAGAGACTTGGATAAGGTCATGCAAAACCCTGCAGATTTGGCTAGAGGGCTGAGATAAATTAAGTTGTTAATTGAAAACTGTCGGGACTAGAAGCCAGCCAGTATTTGGCAAACAAGCCTTCAAGGCTTTGAGGTTCAAGCAAAGCACCTCCAGGCACACTCTGCAACAGATCGGATAAGTTTTGAATTTCATGCTCACTCACACGGCGCATGATGTGATGCAGTCGCAACTCTGAGGGAGACGTCAAACCCGTTGCTTGCAGCATTTCTTGAACTGACTCTAAAGTCTGACGGTGAAAATTAAACACGCGCTCTGCTTTGCTGGGAACAACCAAGGCAATTTGTCGCTTTGGATCCTGGGTCGTCACGCCCGTTGGGCAATTGCCTGTGTGGCAAGTTTGAGCTTGAATACAACCTAGTGCAAACATAAAGCCCCTTGCACTGTTGCACCAGTCTGCGCCCAGTGCCATTGTGCGCATCACATCAAACCCGCTGATAATTTTCCCGCTCGCGCCCAAACGAATTTGTTTGCGCAACTTCAAACCTACTAGCGTGTTGTGAACCAAACGCAAACCTTCCAGCATCGGCATACCCATGTGGTCGGTGAACTCGACAGGGGCCGCACCCGTACCGCCTTCAGCACCATCCACCACAATGAAGTCGGGGTAAATTTCAGTTTTCTGCATGGCCTTGGCAATGCCAAACCATTCCCAGGGATGGCCCACACACAATTTAAAGCCGACCGGCTTACCTCCACTGAGCTCTCTTAATTTTTGGAGAAATTGCAAAAGTTCGATCGGTGTTGTAAAACTGCTGTGCGCCGCAGGAGAGACGCAATCAACCCCCACTGGCACACCCCTCGCCTCCGCAATCTCAGGGGTCACCTTGGGTCCAGGCAAAACTCCCCCATGACCAGGCTTGGCACCTTGGCTCAACTTGATTTCAATCATTTTGACTTGAGGCGATATTGCGTTTTGTACAAAGCGCTCGGCATTGAAAGTGCCATCATCATTGCGGCATCCAAAATAGCCTGAGCCAATTTCCCAAATCAAATCGCCGCCATGTTCCCGGTGATACCTTGAAATAGAACCCTCACCCGTATCGTGAGCAAAGCCACCTTGACGCGCCCCTTTGTTCAAAGCCATGATGGCGTTGGCACTCAAGGCACCAAAGCTCATTGCAGAAACATTGAACAAGCTCATCTGATAGGGTTGCTTGCATTGAGGACCACCAACAGACACCCTGAAGTCATGAGACGCAATAATCGAAGGACTGAACGAGTGCGTCAGCCACTCATAACCAACTGCACGAACATCGAGCTGCGTACCAAAAGGTCTTTTGTCAGAATCGCCTTTGGCTCTGGCATACACCAAGGAGCGTTGCGCCCGCGAGAATGGAACAGCCTCACTGTCCCCTTCAATGAAGTATTGGCGCAGTTCTGGGCGAATGAATTCCAGCAAAAAACGCAAATGGCCAATGATGGGGTAATTGCGCAAGATGGCATGCTTGGTTTGCTGAAGATCATGCACGCCCAAAATGACCAATGCAGACAAAAGTAAAACCCAGACCAAGCTGACCTGACCCACCACCAATTGCAAAGCCGATAAAACCCAAAGCGCAACCACCACAAAAAAGGCAATGAAGCGCACAGGCATCCGTTGATCAATCCAATCTAACATCTTTATTTTCCTCTCAACGTTGACGCCCAATGCGTCAAAAAATCAATCATTTAAATGACAGGCTGCTTGATGCTGGTCGCCCACAATTTTCAAGACAGGCTCTTCAGTTCGACATCTTTCGATGGCCTTTGGGCATCGTGGATGAAAGTGACAACCCGTCGGACGATTGACTGGATTGGGCACATCACCCGTGAGCACAATGCGTTTTTTCTTGGCCGTCGGATCAGGGATGGGCACCGCAGAGAGCAAGGCCTCTGTGTAGGGATGCTTGGGCTGCGTGTAAAGTTGACGCGATGGCGCAATTTCAACAATGCGGCCCAAGTACATCACAGCGACCCGATTGCTAATGTGTTCAACCACCGACAAATCATGTGCAATGAACAAATAGGTCAAACCCATCTTGGCTTGCAAGTCTTCCAGCAAGTTGATGACTTGCGCCTGTATGGAAACATCTAGTGCAGAAACGGGTTCATCACACACAATGAGCTTGGGCGATACAGCCAAGGCGCGTGCAATGCCAATTCGCTGTCGCTGGCCCCCAGAAAACTCGTGAGGGAATCGCTTCATGTGATCGGCGTTCAACCCAACGGTTTCCAACAAATCGACAATGCGTGCTCGGTAGCTGTCTGGCGTAGGCGCGAGCTTGTGAATGGTCAGGGCTTCGCCAATAATGGCTTCAACCGTCATGCGCGGGTTCAAAGACGCATAGGGATCCTGAAAAATAATCTGCATGTCACGGCGTACTTCCCGCAAGGCATGCGGGGCCATGGCGGTGACGTTTTCACCTTTGAAGTGCACTTCGCCTGAACTGGGCTCAATCAAACGCAGAATGCAACGACCGGTGGTCGATTTGCCGCATCCAGACTCCCCCACCAAGCCCAAAGTTTCACCGGCTGCAATGTCAAAGCTCACACCATCCACGGCATGGAGACGGTCAACTTCACGACCAAAAATTCCGCCTTTGATGGGAAAATACTTGGCCAGTCCTTTGACTTCCAAAAGTGGTGCAGAACTGAGAGGGATAGGTTGCGTATCTGTCATGTGATTTAGAGAGAGAAGTGACAAGCCACTAAATGGCCCGTCGAAATTTCACGCAGTTCTGGCATTTCTTGCGTACAACGATCGCTGGCGTATTGGCAACGCGGCGCAAATCGGCAACCCTTGGGGGGATTGATCAACTTTGGAACAGATCCTGGGATGGCCTCAAGCCGTTGCTTGTGTGCACTGTCAAAATCAATTCGCGGAATTGAACGAATGAGGCCTTTCGTATAGGGGTGTGCTGGTGTTGCGAACAGTTTTTTAACGCTTGCTTCTTCGACAACTCGACCGGCATACATGACCACCACCCGCTGAGCCGTTTCTGCTACCACCCCCATGGCGTGCGTGATGAGCATGATCGACATGCCCATTTGCGATTTCAATTCGTTCAACAAATCCAAAATTTGCGCTTGAATGGTCACATCCAATGCGGTGGTAGGTTCATCTGCAATGAGCAATTTGGGTTTGCAGGCCAAGGCCATGGCAATCATGACACGTTGACGCATGCCGCCAGAAAATTGGTGGGGGTAGTCGTTCAGCCGCTGGTCTGGTTTTGGAATATTCACCAAACGCAGCATGTCGGTGGCTTTGACCAGCGCTTGTTTGGGCGTGAGGCCTTCATGCAAGCGCAGCGATTCTGCAATTTGCTCACCAACGCTCAACACGGGATTGAGCGAAGTCATGGGCTCTTGGAATATCATGGCAATTTCTTTTGCCCGCAAATTGCGCATAGTTTGCGCATCCGCTTGCACCAAGTCTTGCTCTTCAAACCATATTTGGCCCTTGGCAATGCGTCCGGGCGGCATCGCCAAAAGTTTCATGATGGTCATGGCAGTCACACTTTTCCCGCAACCAGACTCACCCACAACGCCCAAGGTTTCGCCGCGGTCAATGTGAAAATTCACACCATCTACGGCATGCAACACACCATCGTCGGTATCAAAGTGCACTTGCAGGTCACGAACTCTCAACAAGGGGTTGGACATTCAGAAACCTCTTTAAAGGACACGGCGTGGATCGTAAGCATCACGCAAACCGTCACCGATGTAATTGATCGTGAGCACAGTGATAAAGATCAGTGCACCAGGGAACAGTGCCCAATGGACTGCAACGTCCATGTGATCTTTTGCATCAAACAAAATACGGCCCCACGTGGGGATATCGGGCGGAAAGCCTAGCCCCAAAAAGGACAAAGTTGACTCAGCAATGATGGCAGCTGCAACGTCGATGGTTGCCGCCACAATGACTGGCCCCATGGCATTGGGCAAAATGTGCACCGTGACCTGACGCCAAGGACTTGCGCCCAGAGCGCGTGCAGCCTCCACGAATTCTTTTTCACGAAGCGTTAAAAACTGAGCGCGCACCAAACGGGCAACTGGCATCCACCGCAAGCCCCCAATCACGGCCACGACCAAAATGAATACACCCGCTTCTGGTCCTATCATCTTTTTAAGCGTGTCGTTGAACAGGTAAAAAATCAATAACAAAAGTGGTAATTGTGGCAATGACAAAAACAAGTCAGTGACCCACATCAGAAAAGCATCCACGGGGCCTTTGGACATTCCCGCAATAGCGCCAACCACAACACCGACACTGATGGCAATGAGCATGGCTGCCAGACCCACAGCCAAAGAAATGCGGCCGCCATACAGCATGCGCGCTAACAAATCTTGGCCCAGATCGTCTGTGCCCAAAGGATGTGCAAGAGAGGGGCCCTGCATTCGCGCATTGAAGTCAATTTCATTGATAGGGACACGCCATACCCAGGGCCCTAACAAAACAGCCAAAACAATCAAGCCAAGGACAACACTGCAGACGACTGCCAATTTGTGACGCTTGAAGCGTCGCCAGGCCTCTCGGCCGGGCGAGTGATTGGTGGTTGCAACTGAAGGCGCCTTGCCTTCAGTTGTAAGAGATACGGGGGTCGAGCCAGCCATACAAAATATCTGCCAAAAGATTGCACGCGATCACCAACGTGGAAAACACAAACGTGACGGCCATGACAACCGGCGTGTCGTTGGCCAACATAGAGCTGATGATGAGAGAGCCAATGCCAGGGACCCGGAAAATTTGCTCCGTGACAATGGCGCCACCAAAGATGGCGGGCATTTGCAGCGCCACCAAAGTCACCACTGGAATCAAAGCGTTGCGCAGCACATGCTTTGTGATGACCACTTTTTCTGACAAGCCTTTAGAGCGCGCTGTGGTGACGTAATCCAAACGAATCACGTCCAACACAGCAGACCTCACATACCGGGTCCAAGCGCCCGCTTGGAACATGCCCAAGACCATCACAGGCATGATCATTTGCTTGAAGTGTTCCCAAAAAAAGCGCCATCCCGTTTCGGGAATATCGGCTCGGTAGACAAAAGGCAACCAGTCTAAATGGATACTGAAAAACAGAATGAGCAAAATACCCGTGAAAAACGTTGGCAGTGAAAAACCAATGAAGGCCAAGGTACTGGCAATTTGGTCAAATATGGAATAAGGACGGGTTGCCGCATAAACGCCTACCGGAATGGCAATGCACAAAGCTAGCAACTGTGAAGAACCAATCACCAGCAAGGTGACGGGAATGCGCTGCATGATGAGCGTTTCGACATTGATCCGGCTGATGAAAGAATAACCCCAATCGCCTTGAAGCATGGCTGTGAGCCAATTCCAATAGCGAACCATGAGCGGGTCATCCAAGCCAAACTTCTGGCGCAAGGCCAAAGCCACTTCGGGTGGAATGTTGGGGTTGGATACCAATTCCGAAAATGGATCGCCTGGCGCCATGGCCAAAACCGTGAACAACACCAAACTGATGCCCAGTAAACTGGGGACGGCGATCATCAATCGCCGCAAAATATAACGAAACATAGCGTCTCAATTAAGTGGTTTTGTACCAGTCTTTCAATAGCCACAAGTCGTTGTCCCAACCTGACAGCGGGGAAACCAAGTTGTTGACGATACCGGCTGTTCTGGGGCGATAGACCAAAGGAATGATGGCAATGTCATTGATTGGCATGTCGTTCATTCTGATGAACATGGCGGCGCGCTTGACGGGGTCCATTTCAGATTGAGCCGCCAAATACAGTTTGTCGTATTCTGGGTTGTTGTAGCGAGTTGAATTGCGACCCAACCACTTGTTGGCCTTGGTTACAATTTGCGAGCTCTGGTATTGTTGCATGAACACTTCGGGATCAGGCTGTGGCATGGTGGTCGTGAACATTTGAATGTCGGCAAAGAACTTGGTGTAGGTATCGGGGTTGGCTGGATCCGATGAGAAATACACCGACGCAGGCACCGACTTCAACTCCATGTCAATGCCGGCCTTTTGAGCGGCTTGCTTGATAATTTGCTGTGCTTTTTGGCGAGGACCATTGATGGAGGTTTGGAAAACCAATTTAAGTTTTTTGCCACCTTTTTCGCGAATGCCATCGGAGCCTCTTTTCCATCCAGCAGCCTCCAAGATTTGGGCAGCTTTATCCGGATTGAACTCAAACTTTGTATTCGGAGAAACAAAGCGTTTGGGGTTGTTCAGGAAATTGGAAGTGGCAATGCCGGTACGGCCATAAATGAACTTTTGAACACTGGCTCGATCGACAACCAAGCTGATGGCTTCGCGCACAGCTCTGTCAGACAAAATGGGGTGCTTTGAGCTTGAGTGCGCACGCTCGCCTTCAATTTCTGTCCATGGATCTGCCATGTTCAACTGAATAAATTCAATGTTGCCGCCGGGCGTAATGCTGGTCCGCCCTTTGCCGCCTTGCTCCAAGCGCAATAGCAACTCGTCTTCAACTTGCAAGTTCCATGCATAGTCGTACTCACCGGTTTGCAAGACAGCGCGAGCTGCCGAAACTGCATCGCCGCCGCCCTTCATTTCAATGCTGTCAAAGTAAGGTCGGTTGGGTTCGTGGTAATCGTTGTTGATCACGCCGCGCAACATGTCACCTGGTTTGAAGTCGGTGAACTTGTAGGGACCCGTGCCCACAGGCCTGAGATTGGCGGGTGCATCGCGCGATGTTGCGCCTTTGAAAGACTCAAAAATATGCTTGGGAATGATCATCCCAGCTGCGCTGACCAATGGATCTGCCCAAAAAGGAGAAGCCTTTTGGAATTCGACTCTGACTGTATGGCTGTCAACTTTAGTGACTTTGACGTCACTGTAGGAGCCCTTGGTGTATGCGGAGGTTGCAGGGTCGGCAGCGTAGGCCGCGGTAAACACCACATCATCTGCAGTGAATGGCTTGCCATCGTGCCAAAGGACGTTTTTCTTCAACTTCCAAGTGATGATCCTGCCGTCGCGAGAAACACCACCATTGGAAGAGCTGGGAACCTCAGCCGCCAAAATAGGCACCATGTTGCCATCGTGATCCCAGGCAGCCAATGGTTCATAAAAAATTCGTGATCCCTCTTGATCTTTGGTGCCGCTGGCAAAGTGAGGCTGCAACAGCGTGGCACCTTGCCACCACAATAATTTCAATGCACCGCCACCGCCCCGTTTGGTAGGCTTGTAGCTGGAACTGGTTTGCGCTTGGGCAAGTCCTGATGTGAGAAGCATTTGAGCCGCCATGGGAACGCTCAAGCCAACACCCAGCATTCGTCGAATGAATTGTTGACGAGTCATGTCCTTGCTGCGAACTTTGTCAAGCAAGCTGCTAATTTGAATTTCATTCATGAACTTCTCCAGAGAAAAAATGAGTAGTGACAACACATCGCACCCTAACTCTAATCTATAAATTCGGTATTAGGGTTTTGATTTAGACGGATTCGGCATAAACTAAATTCTTTCGCTTCAAGGTTAAAAAATGGCCATCAAAAAGAAAATTGTCACTTTGCCCAGCATGACGCCTGGTAGCCATCGCACTGTTTCTGTGCTGAGTTTTGGCAAATCTGGTGCAAGACCCAAGGTTTACATGCAAGCCGCCATTCATGCCAATGAAATGCCAGGCACCATGGCGCTGCACCATTTGATGCCCATGTTGGCCGAAGCAGACAAAAAGGGACTGATTAAAGGGGAAATCATTTTGGTGCCAACGGTCAATCCCATTGGCCAGTCACAACTGGTAGGCAACTCTCATTCTGGCCGCTACAACCACCTCAGCCATGAAAACTTCAATCGCAATTGGATCGATTTGTCAGAACCAGTGGCGCAAACAGTCTGGAAAAAAATTGGCTCCAATCCTGAAGCCAATGTGAAGATGATTCGCAAGGCTGCCTTGGCGGCTTTGAACGAAATGAAGCCTGCCAATGAGCTTCAGACGCTGCGCGTTGAAATGCAAAAACTCAGTACAGACGCCGATTACGTTTTGGACTTGCATTGCGATATTTATGCCGCTTTGCATTTGTTCACGGCACGCAATGACTGGGTCAAAGGGCCAAAGGGCCCTTTGGGCAACGAAGGCGCTTTGCAAGCCTTGGCGGCCGATCTGGGTGTCGAGGCCACCATGTACAACGACCCCTATCCCAGCACCCTCACTTTTTCAGGCGTCAACAGCGCCTTGTGGGCGAGGCTACAAGACAAATTTCCACATGCCCAAATTCCTCAGGGCTGCATGTCGGTGACCTTGGAAATGCGAAGCCAGCACGATGTGAGTGACGCTTTAGGCCAATCGGATGCCAAAAATCTCTATCGATGGCTTGTGAGGCAAGGCGTGCTTGACGGAAAAGCAGCCCCTTTGCCGAAAATGAAAACACCTGCATCACCCATCAGCGGCATGGATGTGGGTTACAGCAACGGAACAGGCTTTCTGGTGTTTCATGTCAAGCCTGGCGCCAAGGTCAAAAAGGGACAAGCCATATGCGATGTGATTGACCCCGCCAACCCCAATGGACCTAAAGCCCGCACCACCTACAAGAGTCAAACCGATGGGGTCTTGTTCTCTCGCAGGCTAGACGGCTATCTCTCTTGGCCTGGCCAAGTGATGTTCAGAATTGCGGGGCCTAAGCCCTTGGCTCACCGCCTTGGCATGTCTGGCTTGGACGACTAACGCACTTTGGCATCAAAGCCCAAAAGCAAGGCTCAGATTTTCCCCAAGTAATCGGCCTTGCCCAGTTCAACACCGCCGGCGCGCAGCATGCTGTAAGTGGTGGTGGTGTGGAAATGCAAATTGGGCAAGCCGTGGCCCAGCAAATACTGCATGCCTTTGTAATGGGTTTCTTTCTCACCGCGTTTCACGACAATGTCTTTGTCTTCTGTGCCATCAATTTGTGCGGGCTTGAAGGTTTCTAAAAAAGCAATCGTTTTGGCGATTCGTGCTTGCAAATCTTTCAAATCTTTTTCAGTGTCTTCGTGGTTTGGAATCTCAACCCCTGCTAGCCTGGCAACAAGGCCTTTGCTCACATCGCAAGCAATTTGAACCTGCCGGCTCAGTGGAAACATATCGGGAGAAAGACGCATCGAAGCAAACACAGTGGGATCAATTTTTTTAGCTTCAGCATGCGCTTGGGCTTTGTCCAAAATATGGGATAAATTGGTCAAGCCATTGATCAAACGTGGCACGCTGGCTTGGTACATGGAAATGGTCATAGAGTCTCCGGTTGGTAAATGATGAATAAGTTGATTGTGGCGTCAGGCTTGTTCTAAGAAGCGCTCTACCAGTCGCGTCCAGTAGGCAGCGCCGTAGGACAAATTTTGGTCGTTGAAATCGTATTTGGGGTTGTGCAACAAGGCGCTGTCTCGACCATTCCCCAGTCTTAAAAAACAACCCGGCTTGTGCATCAGGTAGTAGGCAAAGTCTTCGCTGCCTGTGACGGGCCCAAAGGGGAAAACAACCTTGTCTTCGCCAACCAACTCAACAGCAACCTGACGTGCAAATTCAGTCTCAGCAGCCGAGTTGATGACGACGGGATAACCGCGCTCATAAACGATGTCTACTTCACCGCCATAGGACTCAACTTGAGAGCGAACCAGGCTCGTAATTCTCTGCTCCAACAACTCGCGCACCGCTGGGCTGAAAGAACGAATGCTGAGTGCCAGGCTGGCAGTATCAGGAATCACGTTGGCCACACTGCCCGCGTGTGCCTTGCCGATGGTAACCACAGATGTTTGCAAGGGGTCGATGTTGCGAGACACCACCGTTTGCAAGGCCATGATCAAACTTCCCATGATGACCACAGGGTCTACTGTCTGGTGAGGCCTGGCAGCATGGCCGCCCTTGCCCTTGACTTTGATGTGGCAGGTGTCAGAAGCAGACATGAATGGGCCAACACCAAACATGAAGGTTCCAACGTCCACGCCCGGATGATTGTGAATGCCAAAAATAGCATCGCAGGGAAAACGCTCAAACAAGCCATCGGCAATCATTTGCTGCGCGCCACTGTTTTTACCTGCTTCTTCGGCGGGCTGAAACACCAAGTGAACTGTGCCCTTGAAATTGCGAGTTTTGGCCAATTGCTGAGCGGCCCCCAACAGCATGGTGGTGTGGCCATCGTGCCCGCAAGCATGCATGGCGCCCGAATGCTCACTGGCGTAGGGCTTTTGAGTCTCTTCTTGGATGGGGAGTGCATCCATGTCGGCGCGCAATGCAATGCCCTTGCCTTCGCCATTTTTCAAACTGGCCACCAGTCCATAACCGCCGACATTGCGCGTCACGTCATAACCCCAAGCCTGGAGCTTGTCAGCCACCCACTGTGATGTTGATTTTTCCTGAAATGAAAGTTCAGGAAATCGGTGCAAGTGGCGTCTGGCTTCGCTCAAGGATTCCTGAGCATCAAGCAGATCTGTCAATTTGCAAAAACAATCGTAACGCGCATTCATCATTTGTCCTTTGAGATTGTTGGCTTTGTTGCCCACATGAGTTTAAGTGGCGTGAGGGGTGCCGCCCGCGCCCATATCCCAATAAAGCCCGGTCATGACTTGAAGAGCCTCTTTCAAAAGCTCTGGCGGCAGATGTTCGTTGGGCGCATGCTGCGAGCAACCTGGATAGGAGTGCGGTACCCAAATGGTCTTCAAACCCAGCACGTCCGTGAAAATATCATTGGGCAAAGAGCCCCCTAAATTGGGCAAAATGGCGGGCGTTTTTTGGGTGGTTTGCTTCAACGAATTGGCAGCCCAAGTGACCCAAGCATCGTCAGGATCAATGCGCGTGGCCTTAAAAATTTCATCACGAGCGGCTGCTATTTGAACGTAGCCAAATCCATGGCGATCTAAATGCCGCCTCAAAGCGTCCAAGATGTCTGAGCTGTCAATGCCCACCACAAAACGCAATTGACAGGTGGCTTTTGCTCTGGGAGGAATGGCATTCACCGGATTGTCGGGGTTGCCAGTCTTGAAGGCCAGAACCTCGAAGGAGCACCAACCAAAGACCCGTTCTGCGGGGCTCAAACCCGGCTGTCCCCAGTCTGGCTCAATTTGCGGGCCATTAGCGCCGCCATCCACCTCACAGTCGGCCAACACACGCCTGACGCCATCCGGTAATGACTTTGGCTTCCATTCCGGTACCAGAATTTCGCCATGGTCTGTGACCAAGCAGGCAATGGCATGCGCCAGTTGAATGCCAGGGTTTGAAATCAGTCCACCCCAATTGCCAGAGTGATGCGCACCTGAACGGGCCTCGATACTGAGGTCAAAATTGAGACAGCCGCGTGAACCCAAGAAAATGGTGGGACGATCTGCTCTCAGTCGGGGGCCGTCAGATGCCACCAAAAGGTCTGCCTTGAACAAGTCTGCATAGTCTGAGCAGACATCTTTCAAACCTGGTGAGCCCGTTTCCTCACCCATTTCAATGATGAACTTGGCATTAAAGCCCAAGCACCCACGCTCTGCCAACACACACGCCATGGCCCGCAAATTGACCGAATGTTGACCCTTGTTGTCGGCAATGCCTCGGCCATACCAGCGTCCGTCTAGCTCGGTCAAAGTCCAAGGGGAAAGGCCTTCACGCCATTCCGTCTCCAGCCCCCGAATCACATCGCCATGGCCGTAGCCCAGCACGGTTGGCAATTCTGCGGCTTCAAATCGTTCTGCAAACAGAAATGGCGCTTTTGCTTTGGGGTGCTCGATCAGGCGGCATTGGAAACCCATTTGCTGCAAAGCGGGCTGCAGATCCTCACTTAAATAAGCCAGCAGTTCAGCTGATCTGGCGGGATTTTGACTCTCTGTAGGTCTAGAGATTCTTTGCCGGAGCACTGCCTGAAAGGAACCATTTTCAAATTCCTCAGTGGCTCGTTGGATTGCAGCTTGTCGGTTCATCGTCAAATCAGTGATTTAAAAAATGTCAGACTACCTCAAAATGCAGCTCTGCACTTTAAAAGGCTGTACAAACAGTCACAAGTTGGCTCAAAATGAGTTTTCGGCATCCGTCAACTATAGAACATTATGTGAATAAACCTATAGTTGACAAACAATATGTTAATCAACAATTAGTTAGTATGACAAAACATCATCATCCACACTCAGATAAACCAGAAACAACCGCCTGGAAGCATGATGGCGTGCGTGTTGTGCCTGGCAATCAGCTTGATGGCAACGTGCCGTCGACCCCGGGCATGGATCGAAAAGCGGCCATCAACTTTGCCAGGGTGGGCGCTGAAAAATTATGGGCCGGCACTGTGACCATCCACGCCAATGCCAAAACAGGCGCACACCATCACGGGCCCCTTGAAAGTGTGATTTATGTCATCAAGGGCCGCGCCAGAATGCGTTGGGGCGATCATTTGGAGTTCACCGCAGAAGCTGGCCCAGGCGATTTTATTTACGTGCCGCCTTATGTGCCGCATCAAGAAATCAATGCCAGCGCCACCGAGGTTTTGGAATGTGTGCTGTGCCGAAGTGATGGACAGGCTGTCTCGGTCAACCTAGACATTGAACCCATCGAAAAACCAGAAAACGTACTTTGGATTGACCCGACCCACCCCCACGGCGGGGTGTAGTCGAGGTCAAGCAACAAGGTCAATCAATCTTGGCGCCAGAATCTTTCACCAGTTTCGCCCAGCGCACCAAGTCAGACTTCACAATTTGGGCAAGCTGATCGCCCGTGCCCTTGAAAGGCTCGCAACCTAGCGTGGCCAAGCGATCCTG
>CANKOT010000005.1 GCA_947484245.1 Comamonadaceae bacterium | reverse complement strand
TGCAACGCAAACCCGCTTCAATGACACTCCATTTGGAAGAGTCGATCATGATGGGCACGCGGGAAATGTCGGGCTCAGACGCAATCAGGTTCAAGAACCTCACCATGGCCGCCTGGCTGTCCAACATGGCTTCGTCCATGTTGATGTCGATGATCTGCGCGCCGTTTTCAACTTGCTGACGGGCCACGGCCAAGGCTTGCTCGTACTCACCGTTCAAAATCATGCGTGCGAAGGCTTTAGAACCTGTGACATTGGTGCGCTCACCAATGTTCACAAACAAAGAGTCTGCTCCAATGGAGACCGGCTCTAAACCCGACAGTTTTAATGGAGAAACAGTATCAAACAAGACTCACCCCTTGGATCGCAGGTGAGCGTAGTTTGCAAATGAAAAAGGGCCTGGCCCCGTTTGATGCCCCAAGCCTGACCCGCGGCCTAAGTGGCTGGCGGGCTGCAACGCTCCTTGGGGAAGTAGCTATTTTAACTGGCTAAAACAGTTTATTTAAGCCGCTTCTTTGTAAAACCCTGCTTTGTGCAAGCCCCTAGGTGCCAATGGGCTCACTGCTTGCTCAATCGCGCCAATGTGTTCTGGCGTAGTACCGCAGCATCCGCCCACAATGTTGACCAAACCTTCCGCCGCAAACTCATGCAACAAGCGGCTGGTGACATCAGGGGTTTCATCAAAGCCCGTGTCGCTCATGGGGTTTGGCAAGCCCGCGTTGGGGTAGCAGCTGATGTAGGTGTCGCCAGCCACTTTGGCCAACTCTTGAATGTAAGGGCGCATCAAAGTGGCGCCCAATGCGCAATTCAAACCAATGGCCAACGGGCGCGCATGACGCACGCTGTGCCAAAACGCTGTCACAGTTTGTCCGCTCAAGATACGGCCTGAGGCATCGGTCACGGTGCCGCTGATGATGAGGGGCAAGCGCTCGCCACTGGCTGCAAAATATTCTTCAATGGCAAACAAGGCTGCTTTGGCATTGAGTGTGTCAAAGATGGTTTCGACCAACAACACATCAACGCCGCCCTCCACCAAGGCTTGCGTTTGTTCGTAATAGGCTGTGCGCAAACTTTCAAAGTCCACATTGCGCGCACCGGGATCATTGACATCCGGGCTGATGCTGGCCGTCTTGGGCGTAGGGCCTAATGCGCCAACGGCATAGCGCGGCTTTTCTGGCGTTGAAAATTTGTCGCAGGCTGCGCGGGCCAGGGCTGCAGATGCACGGTTCATTTCAATGGCCAAGTCGGCCATTTTGTAATCCTCTTGTGCAATGGTGGTGGCACCAAAGGTGTTGGTTTCAATCATGTCAGCGCCAGCCGCCAAATAGCCTTCATGAATGTCACGAATGACATCGGGGCGCGTCAGGCTGAGCAATTCGTTGTTGCCTTTGACGTCTTTGGGAAAGTCTTTGAAGCGCTCACCGCGGTAATCGGCTTCGCTCAATTTAAAGCGCTGAATCATGGTGCCCATGGCGC
Source organism: Comamonadaceae bacterium (assembly GCA_947484245.1). The sequence goes on along the minus strand of CANKOT010000005.1, from coordinate 55,345 downwards.
CATCCAGAATGGCGATGCGTTTTTCCAGAATGGCTGGCAGAGCTTGGGCACGGGTGTAGTTCAGAGGTTTCATGCGCTTATTGTAAAAAACATCTTTGGACCTTGAAGCCTATTGCAATCAAATACCTTCAAATAGACTGGCATGGGGTCAAAAGTACGACAAAGCTTCGGAGACAATAGACGACGTGTCTACCGATGTCCTCATTTCACCCAATATTCTGAGTATCCTCAGTGAGGTCTTTGGCTATGAGTCATTCATAGGGCCGCAGCGCGACATCATTGAGCATGTCACCCGCGGGCAAGACGCGCTGGTGCTTATGCCAACAGGCGGCGGCAAAAGCTTGTGCTATCAAATTCCGGCCATTGCCAGGCAAAACGCTGGCCTTGGCATCACCATGGTGGTGTCGCCCCTAATTGCCCTGATGCACGACCAGGTAGGGGCGCTGCATGAAGCCGGTGTCAGTGCTGCCTTTCTCAACTCCACCCTGAGCATGGACGAGGCTCAGACCATCGAGCAGCGCTTGCGCCGAGGCGAAATCACGTTGCTTTACGCCGCCCCCGAAAGAATCACCACACCCCGGTTTTTGGCCTTGCTCGATTCGCTTTACAGCCAAAATGCTTTGAGCCTGTTTGCCATTGACGAAGCGCATTGCGTGAGTCAGTGGGGCCATGACTTCCGGCCTGAATACCGCGGTCTCACGGTGCTTCACGAGCGTTATGCCAATGTGCCCCGAGTCGCCCTTACAGCCACAGCAGATGCGCTCACGCGAGCCGACATCATTGAGCGCTTGCAGCTGGAAGACGCGCGCCTTTTTATTAGCAGCTTTGACCGGCCCAACATTCGATACACCATTGTTGAGAAAAAAGACGCCAGCACCCAATTGCTTCGCTTCATTGAGCGCGAGCATGAAGGAGAGGCCGGCGTGGTTTATTGCCAATCACGCAAGCGGGTGGAAGAAGTTGCCGAACTTTTGAAAGAGGCCGGCGTCGATGCATTGCCTTATCACGCGGGCTTAACTGCAGCCATCCGTCAAAAACACCAAGATCGGTTTTTGCGCGACGAGGGCGTTGTCGTGGTGGCCACCATTGCCTTTGGCATGGGCATCGACAAACCTGACGTGCGCTTTGTGGCCCACCTAGACATGCCCAAAAACATTGAAGGCTACTACCAAGAGACCGGGCGCGCTGGGCGCGATGGCCTCCGCGCAGATGCCTGGATGGCTTACGGCTTGCAAGACGTGGTCAACCAGCGGCGCATGATTGATGAAAGCCCCGCAGAAGAGAATTTCAAACAGCTTTTGCGCGGCAAACTCGATGCCTTGTTGGCCTTGGCCGAGGCCACAGACTGTCGGCGCGTTCGACTGTTGGCTTATTTTGATGAGCACAGCGAGCCCTGTGGCAATTGCGACAACTGCCTCCATCCACCGGCAGTATGGGACGGTACAGACGCTGCTCGCAAATTGTTGTCCACCGTTTTCCGCGCAGAGCAACACAGCGGCTTTTCGTTTGGGTCGGGTCACATCATGGATATCTTGCGCGGCAAATCCACCGAAAAAATGGCTCAATTCGGCCACTCGCAGTTGAGCACTTTTGGCATTGGCGCTAATTTCAGTGAGACACAACTGCGAGGCGTCTTGCGCCAACTCATCGCCATGGGCGCGCTCAATGTGCAGGGGCAAGTGTTCAATACCTTGCAGCTGACGGAAGGTTCTCGTGCCGTGCTTCGGGGTGACATCAAGGTGTTGCTGCGAGAGTCTGTGAGCCACAAGCCTGAGAAGCTAAGCCGCAAGCCCCAAGCGCCAGGGCCTGCAGCGGCCAATTTGGGCCAAGACGATTTGGTTCGCTACATCAACTTAAAGTCTTGGCGTGCTGAAGTGGCCAAAGAGCACAACTTGCCCGCGTATGTCATTTTTCACGATGCCACACTGGCGCACATTGCCTCGGCCAACCCCCAAAATTTGGAAGATTTGCGCGGCATCAGTGGCATTGGTGTGAAAAAGCTAGAGGCCTATGGGCAGGAAGTGTTGCAGGTGTGTCGAGTTCAGCTAAAATAGCGGGCTGAACTAAATGAGGTTTTTTCATGTCTGCACACAACGATTCACACGAAACCCAAGATCCTGTTGAAGGTGTCGTGAAGCACATTCCCATCGTGATTCCTGTCGCTGGCGCAGTTTTGATCTTTTTGCTGGCTTTCATTGCCGTTTTCATGGCCTAAAACGCCCATCTCAAATCGCCCTACCCGCCTTCTTCAAGGCGGGTTTTTTACGCCCGCCCAACAACGAGGCCACCCAGAAACCCAAGCAAACATCCAAGGTTATGTATGTTTTGCATACATTTTGAAGGGTTTTCATCATAAAGAGCACCCTTTTCCCGCCATCGTCTTTAGAATTCGGGACCGGTTACGAGCAGGTTACGGGACTGGATGTCGTTTTTTGAAAAGCTCATTGTTGGCATCAGCAAGGGCTTTTCAAAAAACGATTTTTAAACTTAGGAGCTTTTCCCATGAACTCACCCGTGATGCAGGGCCTGAACCTCAACACCCCCAACTATGTGAAAAACCCCAAGCTAATTGCTTGGGTGGCGGAAATGGCGGCCCTGTGCAAGCCTGACAATGTCTACTGGTGTGACGGCTCAGAAGAAGAGTACGACCGCCTTTGCAAACTGTTGGTGGACAAGGGCACTTTCAAAAAACTCAACCCCGTCAAGCGCCCTGGCAGTTTCTTGGCTTGCTCTGACCCCTCCGATGTGGCCCGCGTGGAAGACCGCACCTTCATCTGCACAGAAAAGAAAGAACAAGCCGGCCCCACCAACAATTGGATGGCGCCAGCTGAAATGCGCAAAACCTTGCACCCTTTGTTTGACGGTTGCATGCAAGGCCGCACCATGTATGTGGTGCCTTTCTCGATGGGCCCTTTGGGCTCGCACATCGCCCACATCGGCATTGAGTTGACCGACAGCGCCTATGTGGCCGTGAGCCAAAAACTCATGACCCGCATGGGCAAGGCCGTGTTTGATGTGATCGGTGCAGATGGCGAGTTCGTGCCATGCCTGCACACCGTAGGCGCGCCCCTGATCAATGGTGCAAAAGACGCCACTTCTTGGCCTTGCAACCCAAGTTTGAAGTACATCGTTCACTACCCAGCAACACGCGAAATTTGGTCTTACGGCTCAGGCTACGGTGGCAACGCTTTGCTTGGTAAAAAATGCTTGGCCTTGCGCATCGCCTCCAGCATGGGCCGCGAACAAGGTTGGTTGGCCGAACACATGCTCATTTTGGGCGTCACCAACCCACAGGGTAAAAAGTACCATGTGGCAGCAGCGTTCCCCAGCGCTTGCGGCAAAACCAACTTCTCCATGTTGGTGCCGCCTGAAGGCTTCAATGGCTGGAAAGTCACCACCATTGGCGACGACATCGCTTGGATCAAACCGCAAGCCAACGGCAAAATGATGGCCATCAATCCTGAAGCGGGTTACTTTGGCGTGGCCCCAGGTACCAACCACCACACCAACCCCAACTGCATGGCCAGCTTGGACAAAAACGTGATCTTCACCAACGTGGCTTTGACCGATGACGGAGATGTCTGGTGGGAAGGCATGGACAAAGACACAGGCAACTTGCCTGATCATTTGATTGATTGGCAAGGCAAAGACTGGACGCCCCAGATTGCCAAAGAAACGGGTACCAAAGCAGCTCACGCCAATGCGCGCTTCACCGTGTCTGCCATCAACAACCCTGCACTTGACGACGCCTGGGATGATGCCGCTGGCGTGTCCATCGACGCCTTTATCTTTGGCGGTCGCCGCTCCACCACCGTGCCTTTGGTCACAGAAGCTCGCAGTTGGACCGAAGGTGTTTACATGGCAGCGACCATGGGCTCTGAAACCACTGCCGCTGCATTTGGTGCACAAGGCGTGGTTCGCCGCGACCCTTTCGCCATGCTCCCGTTCTGCGGTTACAACATGAGCGATTACTTTCAACACTGGTTGGACTTGGGCGCCAAAATTCAAGCCGGTGGTTACAAGTTGCCAAGCATTTACTGCGTCAACTGGTTCCGCAAAGACGAGGCTGGCAAGTTTGTCTGGCCAGGATATGGCGACAACATGCGTGTTTTGAAGTGGATCATTGACCGCTTGGAAGGTCAGGCCCAAGGCCAAGAAACCATGTTTGGCATCACGCCCACTTATGGCGAGTTGAACTGGACGGGTTTGAACTTCACAGTAGATCAGTTCAAAACGGTCACCAGCATCGACAAAGCTGCATGGCAACAAGAATTTCAATTGCACACCACTCACTTTGAGCAATTGGCTTACAACATGCCCAAAGCACTGCTCGACACCAAAGCGGCGTTTGAGCAGCGCTTAGCAGCTGTCTGATCAACGCAGACGCGCGCCATAAGCTGGCGCAAGTTTTGATATGGGTCACACCGGCCTTGTGGTCGGTGAACTACATTGTGGCCAGAACTGCGCCTGGCATCATCAGCCCCCATGTTTTGGCATTGGGGCGTTGGTTTTTAGCAGGCCTCATTTTGGCTTTGATCGCCCGCCACGAGCTCTGGCACGAAAGACACAGCACCATGCAAGCTTGGCGGCAGTATCTGGTGCTCGGCAGCCTGGGCATGCTCATTTGCGGCGCATGGGTTTATTGGGCTGCAGAAACAACGACCGCCATCAACATTGCATTGATTTATGCCGCCTCACCCGTCTTGATCACCCTCGGCGCCGTTGTCGGGCTGAAAGAGTCATTTTCTTGGAAACAGTCACTTGGGGTTGGCATTGCTTTGCTGGGTGTCCTGCATGTGGTTGTCAAAGGCCAGTGGACAGCACTGTCACAAGTTGTTTGGGTCCTAGGCGATGGCCTTGTCGTCATTGCCATGGTGGCTTGGGCGGCCTACGCCTTGTTGCTTAAAAAGTGGGCAAGTCCATTGAGCTCAACCGCCAGATTGGCAGCCACTTGCTTTGGGGGCAGCCTGGTTTTGCTGCCGTTTGCAATCACCGAGTGGACGGCCACGCAGCATGCAGGGTGGAGCTTGGATGCAGCTTGGCTTGTTCTTGCAGCAGCAATTTTCCCAGGCGTGGGCGCTTACTGGTCTTATGGGTTTTGTCAAAAAACCCTAGGTGCTAGCCGCGTGGCTGCAAGCCTCTACCTGGGGCCTTTGTACGGGGGTGTGGTGGCTTGGCTGTTCTTGGGCGAAACTTTGGGCTGGCATCACGCCGTCGGCGCTGCGTTCATTTTGCCGGGTATTTATTTGGCTTCGCAGAAAGCCCATTCTCAATCTCAAAATAACGAATCAGCTTGATCGCCAAAAACACAAAGCCTCCCGAAGGAGGCTTTGTGAACGCTGGTTTAAATGTAGTACTGACGATTTTGCAGCATGCGCGCAACACGTCGCTGTGTGCTGCTTTGTAGCGAAGCGGCTTCTGCATCTGAACGGCTCAAGGCGCCTTGTAGTTCTGCCATCAAGCGGGCGTCGGTTTGTGCAATAGACCACAAACGCTCATCTGATCGGCGCCGCGCCATGCGCGCGGACCAAGCATCTAAGGCTTGCTTAGTTTGAATGGCCAGTGTTTTAGACACGCCAGCAAACAAGCCTACAGCAGCAAAAACCACCGCCCAAAGTGCAACCCAGGCGGCTAGTAAATGGCCATCAGCCCACGTGGCCATCATTTGGTCAGCGACCACCACCAACGCCGCCACGATGGCGGCCAAAAGCATGGCGGCCAATGTGCGTGTGGGGCTGAAGTTATCGGCCATGCGTTTGAGATTGGCAACGGCCATTTCGGCACGATCGACCCCAGCGTGCGTCTGGGGGTACTCTATGTGGACAAAATAGTGTTTCATTTGGATTTCCTATTCATGAAGGTCAATGGTTTGATGGCTTTACTTTGGGGTCTTGGCTTGGGTGTCTTGGCTTTCTGAAAAACCCACTTTTTGCTTGACCTTGTGCGAATACTAGGGTTTACTCCAGTGTTGTTCAACTTTATATTGATGATGCTTGTCATTCACAACGGAAATGATTGAGGCTGTCCATACCAATTTTCGAAGCTTGGATCTGAACCTGCTTCGGGTTTTTGATGAAGTCATGGCTGAAAAAAGCCTGACCAAAGCCGCGCGCAACTTGTCCATCACTCAGCCTGCTGTGAGCAATTCATTGCGCCGACTGCGTGAAACATTGGGCGATGATCTGGTCAGGCGCGAGGGCCATGGCATCACGCCGACGCCTTTTGCTTTGCTGCTGTGGCCCAACGTCAGGGCCGCTCTTGATCAGTTGCAAACGGCTTTGGTGCCCCAACACTTTATGCCCTCTGAAGCTCGCAATTCTTTTGTCTTGGCCATGGCCGACGCCACCGCAGCAGAATTAATGGGAGACTTGGGTCAAGTTTTGGAAAAGCATGCGCCCAATGTGTCGATTCGTGTTTTGCCGCTCACCACACGCGACCCCCGAAACATGCTGAACGATGGCATTGCCGATTTGGCCTTGGGTTATTTTCCGGCCGTTCTGGCAGACCTCACGGCGAAAGCGCAATCGGGCGAGGCGCTTGCATACGAACATCAGCGCCTGTATGACGGTGAATATGTCTGCGTGATGCGGCGTCAGCATCCTTTGGCTCAAAAGAACATCAGCTTGGCGGAGTTTTGCAATGCCCGCCATTTGCTGGTGAGTTTTTCTGGGCGGCCCTACGGTTTTATCGATGAAGCCTTGGCGTCGATTGGCAAACAAAGGCGTGTCGTGATGACTGTCAACCAGTTTTTCACCGCAGGTCGTGTGGTGGTTAACTCTGACCTGCTAACCGTTCTGCCCAAACACTTTGTGCCCACCACGGGCATTGCCGATGAGTTGTTCATTTGCGAGCTGCCATTCAAAGTCCCCACCCTGCACGTCGATGCCGTCTGGCACAGGCGCAAACATGCACAAAGCGAACACGTTTGGCTTAGAGAGATGCTGATCAATATTGCGCGCGATGTTTTTAAAAGTGCAAGGCCCGCATGAACATTCAATTGCTTTCTGACTTGCATCTGGAAACACATCCCCACTTCACACCAGAAGCCAATCCATTGGCGGATCTACTGGTACTGGCGGGCGACATTGGCTCCTACCAAGCTGGCTCGATGTTGAATGATCAGAACGACGCTGACTTTGGTTTGGCTCGGTTTTCGCCGCGCAAAGATTTGGCCGCGTGGCCTGTGCCGGTTTTCTTTGTGCCCGGCAATCATGAGTACGATGGCATGCCGTTTGAAGATGCAGATGCGCGCCTGCGCGAAACATGCGAACGCCTGGGCATCACGTTCTTGCATCAAGACGTGGTGATTTTCAAAGGCGTTCGCTTGGTAGCTTGCACCTTGTGGAGTGATTTTGAGGCGCTGGTGCCCCAGAACGGACCGCTCTCTCAACAACTAAAAGCGCGCGAAAAAGCCGAGCGTGCTGCTGACTTTTACCTTCGCAAAACAGGTACCACCTTGAATGGCGAGGCATTTTTATCTGCCGCCGTGAAAGCCAAAGCGCAAGCCGATCAGGCCTGGCTGACAAAGGCCTTGTCAGAAGATTTTGAAGGGCCGACCGTGGTGATCACGCATTTCGCACCCAGCTTGAAAAGTGCCGATCCACGCTACGGCCTGACACCTGGCACAGCTGGCTTTTGCAACGCGCTTGACCACCTCATGCCCAAAGCCCAGGTGTGGTTACATGGTCACTTGCACTGCGCTCATGATTATGTTCACCAGGGGTGCCGAGTGGTTGCCAACCCATTTGGCTATGCTCGCAAGAACGAGCAAATCAACTTTGAGCCACAAAAAATAGTGCGTGTCGCGGTCTAATGGCCTGTCAGTTTTTTCTAGCCGCCAAGCCTTCAAAACAAGTACTCATCACCATTTCAATGATTTCGTCATTGCTGTGCAGTTCGCTCATCTTGAGAAACTCCACCACCGGGTCGCAAGCGCGGGCATACAAGGTGTACAACACGGCAATAGGTGGCAAAGCCGGATTGATATCACCCTCTTTTTGCGCCTGAACAATCCAGGCGCCCAGCAAATCACTCACATTCATCAGGCCGTCCATGTAGGGTCGACTGGCCATGAGGGTAGCGCGCAAGCTGGAGTTGTGACTGGGCAAGGTTGGCATTTGTCCGGCCAACTTCACTTCGAGTGTCCAACGCGTGGTGGCCTTGAGTTTCTTGAATGCAATGCCCACGCTTTGACCTTCTGATTTCAGCGATTGCGCCTGCAGCTCTTCCAAGAATGCTTGTGCTTTTTGCATGGCCTGCACCATGGCCGCACAAGCCAACTCTTCTTTGCTACTGAAATGCTTGTAAAGGCTGGCTTTGGCAATGCCCACCTCCGCGGCCACTTCATCCACCGTCATGGCATCAAAGCCTTTCTCAGCCAAGAGGCGATTGACAGAAGCCGTAATGGCTGTCTCTCTGGCCTCTAGCATTTGAGCTTTGAATGATTTTTTGAGGGGCTCAGTGGTGCTTGTCATGTGGGTATTTTAGCAACCGATATCCAAACTTGAACTGGCCGGTCATAAAATAGGCTTCGAGTTTAAGTTGGTAAATCTTTTGCCTTCGCAAGCTCAACCGTCCCTCACCAGACCACATTGAAGACCCCTTCAAGACAGGAGCACCCTTGGACCGTCGTCAACTCTTAAAAGCCAGCGCACTCAGCTCAATGCTTGCGAGCTTGGGTGCTTTTGCACAAGGAAGAAGCATCAAACCGGTTGAGAACCCCGGCGGACCAAGGGCTTGGCCGGCTCAACTCCAAAAAATTATTTTTGGTTCTTGCATTGATCAAAGAAAGCCGCAGCCCATTTGGCAAAGCATCTTGGCCGCAAAGCCCGACCTGTTTATTTTTGGCGGAGACAATGTTTACGCAAGCAGCCAACCATGGCAGTTAGAGAATTTAGAAAATGCCTATGCGGCCCAAGCCGCGCAGCCCGGGTTTGCCGCCTTGCGTGCCGCCATTCCCCACTTGGCCGTTTGGGACGATCACGACTTTGGCTTGAACGATGGGGGTGAGGAGTTCGTGCACAAGCAAGAAGCTAAAAATGCTTTCGTCGACTTCTGGCGTCTGCCAGCGGACGACCCCCGAAGAGCTCGCCCCGGGCTTTATCACGCACAAGTTTTTGGGCCCATAGGCCAGCGCGTCCAAGTTGTTTTGTTGGACACCCGCTGGTTTCGGTCCAAGCTGCGCATCACCGATCAGCGTGGTGCGCCGGGGAAAGAAAGGTTTGTGCCTGACGCAGACCCCCAAAAAACCATGTTGGGAGAGGCTCAGTGGCAATGGCTTGAAGCTCAATTGAAACAGCCGGCTGACATTCGATTGATTGTTTCAAGCGTGCAAGTGATTGTGGAGGGGCATGGCTTTGAAGGTTGGCACAACTTCCCTGTTGAGCAACTGCGCTTGCGACAACTCATCAAGCAGACAGGCGCAAAGGGTGTGGCGTTCTTGTCGGGCGACCGGCACATTGGTGCCATCTACAAAAACCCCGTTCCTGACAATTACCCCCTGTATGAGATCACTTCAAGTGGCATGACGCACGCATGGGCCTCTGCCAAAGAACAGGGCCCCAATCGCCTGGGCGACCTCATCACTCAAAATCACTTTGCGCTGATCGAATTTGATTGGCCCCAACAGCTTATTCAACTGGGCTTCCAAAATACCCAAGGCGAATGGCTGAAAAAGCAAACCATTGCCTTGTCTGAACTGCGTTAAAGACAAAGCACCCGACAAAGCCCGATAATCTCTCTTTTGATTTTTTAGACACCTCCATGCAAACCCCTCCCATGATTCAAAGTGGCGCCATCGCCTACGGCTTGGCCACCATCGCCAAAGACGGTACCGTGTTAGACACCTGGTACCCCGCCCCTCAACTGGCCGAAGGCTTGAAAGAGAATGGCAGTCAGGTTCTCTCAGAGGCCGATGCGCGTGCGCATTTGGGTGAAGCCTTTGTCAAAACGCTTGGTCCTTGCGAATTGCGCGGTGTCAATGTAGTGGCCGTCAAAACCAGCATCGCCACTTTGGCAGAACCCGCCAAAGACACGCACGATGTGTTTTTGCGTTTGCATTTGCTCAGTCACCGTTTGGTCAAACCGCACCAAGCCAACTTGACGGGCATCTTTGGCATGCTGGCCAATGTGGCCTGGACATCGATGGGCCCTTGCCCCTTAGACCAGTTGCAAGACGCACGTTTGCGCGCACGCGCAGCTCGCGTGGTGTTTGATGTCAAAGCTGTCGACAAGTTTCCCTACATGACCGACTACGTGGTGCCCTCGGGTGTTCGCATCGCCAACGTCGACCGCGTGCGCTTGGGTGCGCACTTGGCCTCTGGCACCACCGTCATGCACGAAGGCTTTTGCAACTTCAACGCAGGCACCTTGGGCGCATCGATGGTGGAAGGCCGCATCAGTGCGGGCGTATTGGTCGATGATCAAAGCGATGTGGGCGGCAGCGCCTCCATCATGGGCACCTTGTCGGGTGGTGGCAAAGAAGTCATCTCCGTGGGCAAGCGTTGTTTGCTGGGTGCCAACTCTGGCATTGGCATTTCATTGGGTGACGATTGCGTGGTGGAAGCCGGTTGCTACATCACTGGCGGCACGCGCGTCAAAATGCCCGATGGCAGTGTGGTCAAGGCGCGTGAGTTGTCTGGTCGAAATGGCATCTTGTTCCGCCGGGATTCTCAATCCGGCGCAGTGCAAGCCATTCCTCGCACCGAAAGCTGGGGCAGCTTGAACGCAGATTTGCACAAGAACTGATTTTTAAACTTGCGCCAGGTGCGCATGGCGCCAACTGCGAAGCCAGTGTGTTTTTCACACTGGCTTTTTTCTTATCAGGCCGTTTTGGCCAAATGTTTTTTTGCCAACGCAACATACCAGTCCAAGCAAGCTGGATTGGCCATCGCATCTTTGTTGACAACCTTTTCTAAGGGCTGCCCTAGCATGAGTTTTTTAATGGGCAACTCTTGTTTTTTGCCGGACAAGGTGCGCGGTATTTCAGCCACTTGGAAAATTTCATTGGGAATAAAGCGCGGGCTCAAGGCTGTTTTGATGGCGTTGTTCAACGTGCTTTTCAGTGCATCGTCCAAGGTCAGTCCGGCCCTTAACACCACAAACAAAGGCATGTAACTTTCACGGCCTAAGTATTCCAAATCGACCACCATGCTGTCGATCACTTCTGGCAATGCTTCTACCGCGCTGTAAAGCTCACTGGTGCCCATGCGCAAACCATGGCGATTGATGGTGGCATCGCTGCGGCCAAAAATGACACAGCCTTCGCCGCCGTTTTGGCCTTGTTCTGCTGCGCCAATGCGCAACCAATCGCCATGCCGCCACACGCCACCATAAGCCGCATCTGCATCGCCGCCGCCAGGTTGGCGTCCATGGCCTGCTGGGTACATTTCGAAATAACTCGCCAAATACCGCGTGTTGTTTTGGTCATTCCAAAAGTACAAAGGCATCGAGGGAATGGGCTGCGCACATACCAACTCCCCCACCTCGCCGTGCACGGGTTCTCCCGCCTCATTCCATGCTTCCACAGCACAACCCAACAAGCGGCATTGCATGACACCGGCTTCTTGTGGCAGCTCACGATTGCCACCAATGAACGCGCCACAGAAATCTGTGCCACCTGAAATATTGCACCACCAAATATCGCCGTCTGTTTCGCGGTGAAGGTGCGGCGCACTTTGATGCTGCGCTTTGATGCGTTGAAATTGGTCGTTGCCCCAGTTTTGGGTGTCTGCAGAAAGAGGCGATCCCGTTGTGCCCAATGCGCGAACACGCGACAAATCACCACACCGTGTGAGATCCACACCCGACTTTTGACAATTGGCAAAAAAGGCTGCGCCTGCACCAAAAAATGTCACCTTGTTTTCAGCGGCAAAGCGCCAGAGCGTGCTCCAGTCGGGGTTGTCTTTGCTGCCGCCTGGGTTGCCGTCATAAATGACGCAAGTGGTGCCATTCATCAAGCCGCCCACTTGCGCGTTCCACATGACCCACCCCGTGGAGCTGTACCAATGAAAGCGCTCGCCCCAGCTGTTAAGGTGATAGCTGCAGCCGATGTCGTTGTGCAAAATTTTGAGCGCCAAAGCGACAATCAAAGTGCCGCCATGACCATGCACAATGGGCTTGGGCAAACCTGTGGTGCCACTTGAATAAACAATCCACAAAGGATGATCAAAGGGCAAGGCCATCGGACAAAATGCGTCAACTTCTGGTCCATGCCTTGATGTGGTTTGCGACATGCGAACGGCTGACGCCACTTCGTTGCTGGCCAAATCTGCAACACCCAAGTTGTCATGCAAGATCACATGCTGAACCGTCGGCAGCGCATCCTTGAGCTCTTGCACCACCGCCATGCGGTCGTAATCCTTGGCACCATAGGTCACGCCATCGCAGGCAATCAGCACCTTAGGCTCAATCTGTTTAAAGCGATCGAGAACGGCCAAGGTGCCCATGTCGGGCGCGCAAATACTCCACACGCCGCCCACACTCACGGTGGCTAAAAGAGCCACGATGGCTTCTGGAATATTGGGCAAGTAAGCAGCCACCCGATCGCCCGGTTGGACGCCCTGTGCTTTGAGGTGCAAGGCCATGGAGGCCACTTGGCGTTGCAGCTCGGGCCATGAAATTTCTTGGTGCTGGCCTTTTTCGTTTTGGGCAATGACGGCGGGAAAGCCTGCGGCATGCGCGGCCTGAACATGCCTTAAGACTTGGCTGGCATAGTTAACTTGTGCACCTGGAAACCAAATGGCACCCGGCATTGCATTTTTGGCCAACACCGCCGTGTGTGGTGTGGGTGATTGAACATCAAAGTAATCCCAAATGCTTTGCCAAAATTCTTCGAGTTCGGTGATGGACCACTGCCACAGATCTTTGTAATGTTCAAAGGCAATGCCGCGGTTTTGACTCAACCAATTTTGATAAAGGCGAATTTGCGGAACGTAGGCATTCGGAGCCTGCGGCGCTTGCTTGGGCAAGTCTGACACGGAAGAAAGATAGGGCGATAAAAATGGCTTGGGGGTGCTAGCGTTCATAACCATAGCCTAGCTTGCGCGCCGCTTGCTGTCACCCTGAAAACCCCCAATGCTTGCGCTTAGGTGACAGCATCTTCGGCCTTGAAGCCCTCGCTGCATCGATTCAGCGCGCATTTACTTTTTCATGCGTTCACTTTTCCAATACACATCGGTTCCACCGTCCATTCGGTTTAAGACGCGTGAGAGGACGAACATCAAATCGGAAATTCGATTCAAATATTGGCGCGGCGCTTCGTTCAGCGCCTCCTCATTGCCCAAGGCCACAGTGGCACGCTCTGCGCGCCTAGCCACCGTACGGCAGATGTGCGCCTGTGAAGCGGCTCGATTGCCGGCTGGCAAGATGAACTCTTCTAGTTTGGGCAGATGCGAGTTGTATTTTTCCAGCGCCTCATCTAAAACCAACACGGCCTCGGTTTTTAACAACTCAAAGCCGGGAATGGACAACTCGCCACCCAAATTGAACAGTTGGTGCTGCACTTCAATCAACAAGTGGCGCACATCGTCCGGCATGTTTTCGCAAAGCAACAAACCAATGTGCGAGTTCAGCTCATCCACATCGCCCATGGCATGCACACGCAAGCTGTTTTTAGACACCCTTTGGTTATTGCCCAAGCCAGTCGTGCCTTCGTCCCCGGTTCGGGTGACAATTTGTGTCAGTCGGTTACCCATGGTGTTTCCCCTGTGTAAAACGGTATGCAATCATTCAAGTCTCAGCGTAAACTCTGATTTTGACCGAGTTTGGCGACATTTGCCCTGACCATGGTGATTGCGCAATGTCATGCCACCTGTTTAAACCGTCTTTAATTTGGAGCTTCACCATGAACGCACCGACTCCCGCCGCCCATTTGGCACCTGTCGTCAACGCTCGTCCTGTCCCCCAGGTTTTCATCGACGCGCTAAAAGCACGCTTTGGCAACAACTGCTCAACCGCCCTGGTCATTCGGGAGCAACATGGCCGCGATGAGTCTGCCTTTGCCCCTGTTCCCCCACCCTCGGCAGTGATCTTTGCCGAATGCACACAAGATGTGTCCGATGCCGTTAAGTTGGCCAGCGACTACAAGGTGCCCGTTATTCCCTTTGGTGTGGGCTCGTCTTTGGAGGGCCATCTGCTTGCCGTTCAAGGCGGTATCAGCATTGACCTCACGCGCATGAACAAGGTTTTGTCCATCAACGCAGAAGACCTCACCGTCACGGTGCAACCTGGGGTCACACGCAAACAGTTGAACGAAGAAATCAAATCAACAGGGCTGTTTTTTCCCATCGACCCAGGCGCCGACGCCACCCTTGGTGGCATGAGCGCAACCCGCGCCAGCGGCACCAATGCCGTGCGCTACGGCACCATGCGCGAAAACGTGTTGGCCCTTGAAGTAGTCACCGCTTCTGGCGAAATCATTCGAACCGGAACGCGCGCCAAAAAATCGAGTGCGGGTTACGACCTCACGCGTTTGTTTGTGGGCAGCGAAGGCACCTTGGGCGTGATGACCGAAGTCACGGTTCGCCTTTACCCCTTGCCTGAAGCCATTTCCGCCGCCGTTTGTTCTTTCCCCAGCATTGAGGCTGCCGTACAAACCGTCATTCAAGTGATCCAGTTGGGTGTGCCCATTGCGCGCGTTGAGTTGATCGATCACAACTCGGTGCGCATGGTCAACGCTTATGCCAAATTGAGTTTGCGTGAAGAGCCCATGTTGTTGATGGAGTTTCATGGATCGCCTGCGGGCGTGAAGGAGCAAGCTGAAACGGTTCAAGAAATTGCCAGCGACCATGGCGGCAACGCCTTTGAGTGGGCCACCACCCCCGAAGAGCGCACACGCCTTTGGACCGCGAGACACAATGCTTATTTTGCGGCCCTGCAAAGCAGACCTGGCTGCCGAGCCATCAGCACCGACACCTGTGTGCCGATTAGCAAATTGGCCGACTGCCTGCTTGACTCGGTGGCCGAAACAGAAGCCAGTGGCCTGCCCTACTTTTTGGTGGGCCACGTCGGTGATGGCAACTTCCACTTTGGCTATCTGATCGACCCCGAAATTCCAAGTGAGCGCGAAATTGCTGAAGACTTGAATCACAAACTCGTCAGCCGCGCCTTGCGCCTTGGCGGCACTTGCACTGGCGAGCACGGCATTGGTCTGCACAAAATGGATTTTCTGGTCACCGAGGCAGGGGTGGGCGCCGTCAACATGATGCGCACTTTGAAGCAAGCGCTAGATCCTCACAACATCATGAACCCTGGAAAAATCTTCCATTGAAAAAAGGGGCCTGATCAATCAATAAGGCCCTATTTTGAGGGTGTCGAAGAGTTTGTATCAAGCTTTGGCTTTGGGCTTCATGCTCGCAGTTTTTCAATCAGCCCATTGAGTTCATCCAAAGAACCAAACTGAATCGATAACTCACCCATTTCTTCAAAGCGTCCGTGTCGCTTCACACGTTTTTTAACGCGCACCTCCACTTGTGCCATCAACAGATCTGACAACTCTTCTTCAACGCGCTTGATGTCTCTCGACTTTTCTTTTTTCGGTTTTTGCTGAACCAAAGAAAACTCCGCGCTGAGTTTTTTCACCAGGCTTTCTGCTTCACGCACCGACATTTTTTTAGCGCTGATTTGGTTGGCCGCCGTGATTTGGGCAGCCTTGTCCAAACCCAGCAAGGCGCGGGCATGCCCCATGTCGATGTCACCGGCCATCAGCATGGTTTGCACGGGCTCGGCCAAATTCAGCAGGCGAAGTAAATTGCTTGCAGCACTTCGAGAGCGTCCAACCGCTTGCGCGGCCGTTTCGTGAGTGAGGCCAAACTCTTTGATCAAGCGTTGTAGGCCCATGGCCTCTTCCAAGGGGTTGAGATCTTCGCGTTGAATGTTCTCTATTAAGGCCATAGCCGCCGCTGCCTCATTGGCCACATCTCTAACCAACACGGGCACCTCGTTCAAGCCTGCCAAGCGTGATGCTCGGAACCGTCGCTCGCCGGCAATGATTTCGTATTTGCCAGCGTTGGGGCCATCGCTGAGTTTGCGAACCAAGATGGGCTGCATGATGCCTTGCGCTTTGATGGACTCAGCCAACTCGTAAAGTGCGCCCTCGTCCATGCGGGTTCTAGGCTGGTACATGCCGGGCACCAACTCGGTGAGAGCCAAGGTGCTGGGGCTTCGATTGGCGGCGGCTTCAACTGCTTGCGGCGAGCTGGCTTCGTCTTGCACTTTGGGGCCAAGCAATGCCTCAAGCCCGCGGCCTAAGCCTTTAGGTTTTTTAGTGACCATGTTCTTTTTCTTTCATCAATTCATTTAAAAAAGCATGGCCCTCTGGCCAATCGCCCAAATTGGATTCGGCATTCAACTGGCCGCATTCACCTAGATTGTGGTACCGGGAGCCCCAGCACTTTGCAAAATGTGCTGCACGTTTTGCACTGCAATCAGGGTCGTTTTGGCTGCCGATCAAAATGGATTTGAATGGCAGCGCCTTCAATTCAATCGGCCGCCAGCTTGAAAGCACATTTTCTAGGTGCGAGGCTGCAACGTCGCTCGGGGCCACCAACAAGGCGCCATCCACTTTGTGACGTTGTGCCGAAATTTGAGCCCAGGCTGCGATTTGAATACAGCCCAAACTGTGGGCCACCAAATAGACCGGCTCATTCACATCAGACATCACATCTTCCAGCTGGGCTAGCCAATCACCCCGAAGGGGGCGCATCCAATCGTGCTGTTCTACGACTTGGTAAGCATATTGATTCGCCCAGCGCAACTGCCAGTGTGAGGGCCCACTCCCCTGCCATCCAGGCAAAATAAGAGTTTTTTGGTTTTTCATGATGCCAGCGCCAAGGCCTTAGAGTGTTGGTATCCGTTCTACCAACTCTTTGGCAAACTCCACAAAAGCTTGACTGCCTTTGGCCGAAGGGTCAAACACCACGCCAGGCAAACCATAGCTTGGGGCTTCGGCCAAGCGCACATTTCGAGGAATCACGGTGTTAAACACCTTGTCACCAAAGTGCGATTTCAGCTGCTCACTCACTTGTTGTTGCAAGGTAATTCGCGGATCAAACATCACTCGCAACAAGCCAATGATCTTCAAGTCGGGGTTCAAGTTGGCATGAACTTGCTTGATGGTATTGACCAAATCTGTCAAACCTTCAAGGGCAAAGTACTCACATTGCATCGGCACGATCACGCCGTGGGCCGCACACAAACCATTCAAGGTGAGCATGGACAAGGACGGTGGGCAATCAATCAAGACAAAGTCAAACTCCTTGTCAGCCACCTCCAAAGCAGACTTCAATCGCTGATCGCGCCGCTCAAGGTCAACCAACTCCACCTCGGCACCGGCCAGCTCGCGGTTGGCGCCCACCACGTGATAGCCACACTTCTCTGAAAATATAGCCGCCTCTTGAATGCTGGCTGATTCAAGCAAAACGTCATACACACTGAGTTCTAACTGCCGTTTGTCAACACCAGAGCCCATGGTTGCGTTGCCCTGAGGGTCGAGATCAACCAACAAAACTCGCTGGCCTACCTTGGCCAAACCGGCAGCCAAGTTCACCGCAGACGTGGTTTTGCCAACACCGCCTTTTTGATTTGCAACACAGAAAATTTTTGCCATTTTTAAACTTCTTTTTTCAGTGAGTGCGTTCACTTACCCAAGGCCAATTTGAGACCAAAACCAATCAAAAGCAATCCGGCAACTTTTTGAAGGCGTCCGGAAAATTTGGGATTGGCTCGAAGACGTTCCGCCATGTTGTGAGTGATGAGCACCACACCAAAACAATACATCAATCCCAATACAGAAATGGTCAAAGCCATGAATACAAAAGTAATCATTCCTTGGTGGCGCTCTGGGTCGATGAATTGCGGGAAAAAAGCAAAAAAGAACATGATGGCCTTGGGATTGAGCAAGGTAATGAGCATCGTTTCTTTGAAGTACTTACCGGGCGTGATTTTGATAGAGGGCCCTTCACCAGGTCTTGCAAAAAGCATTTTAGAGCCAAGCCAAGCAAGGTAGGCTGCGCCGACCCACTGCAAAGCCATGAACAAATGAGGGTAGGTTTGTAAAAGTGCCGCCACACCCGCGACGGTCATCCACAACAAGACCTGATCCCCCAAGAGCAAGCCCATGACCGAGGCAAAGCCACCCTTCATGCCGCCTTGAGAGGTAGAGGTAATGAGGGCCAAATTTCCAGGGCCTGGCAAGAACAAAAGCAACACAAAGGCGGCAACAAAAGCACCGTAGTCAGAAATTCCAAACATCAAAGGCCTTCTTATTTAGGCCAAGTGTAATGGGCGAAACTCACATCTCACTTGCTGCTGCCGACAAAGTTGCTGATTTTTTCATCCAAACCATGCAGCGGTCCGCCTCCAAGCCAGGAACTTTGAGTTGTTCCACGTGAAACACTTCTGCAAAGGGCGGTAAGGCTGCCATTTCTGCCTCCGGGAGCTTGCCTTTCATGCCCATCCAAACCCCGTCTTTGGCCAAAGCGCAAGACGACCAGTTCACAAAGTCTGGCAAAGATGCAAACGCCCTAGAGCAAATCACGTCAAAGGGGCCCGACAAGCTTTCTACTCGGGCATGCAAACCTTGCAGGTTGGGCAGCTTTAAGCTGGCAGCCACCTGTTGCACGAAAGCCGCCTTCTTTGAAACAGTGTCGACACATGTCACGCGAACAAAGGGGCAACAAATGGCAATGACCACACCCGGCAAACCACCACCCGAACCAACATCCAACAAAGTCAAATGATCATCGGCCGAGCCCGTGTATTGGCCAATGTGCCGAAGCAGCGGCGAAATTGCCGACAAGCTGTCCAGCAGATGGTGGGTCAATATTTCCTGCGGTTTTCTGAGCGACGTGAGGTTGTAAACCTTGTTCCACTTTTGTATCAGATCCATGTAGCCCAATAACTGCAGTTGTTGAGCCTCCGTCACCAACAAGCCCATTGCGTCAATGCCACGGGCAAGTTCCTGAGGAACACTCACCTCGCGCAAGGAATCGGCCGTCATGACGTCAGGCTCGGCGCACCCTCTAACGCCATGCCACCCACACTCACATCCAAATCCAGCGATTCCGGCTTGACTGCCATGAATTCCTTGAATCCACCTCTTTTTAGGTAAATCAACAGCAAGGAAATGGTTGCGGGGGTAATGCCCGAGATTCGCGAGGCCATGCCCAATGTTTCAGGTCGGTGTTTGGCCAATTTTTGCCTGGCCTCAATGGACAATGAGGACACCTGAAGATAATCAAGTTTTGCGGGCAGCCTGAGGTTTTCAAAATGGGCAGCGCGCTCAACCTCCAGCTTTTGTCGATCAATGTAGCCGGCGTACTTGGCTGCTATCTCAACCTGCTCAATCACAGCACTCGAAAGATCGCCCAATGTTTCACGTGAAACAGCCTCTGCCACAAAGCGGTCTGAGTCCAAGGTCATCAGGGACTCATAGCCCACACCGGGGCGGCGCAACAAATCAAACAAGTTGTGCTCGTGCTCAATGGCCTTGCCAAGAACGCGCGCCGACTCTGCAGCGGGCAGATTGCGCGGGTTGACCCAGGTTGATTTCAGCCTGTCTGTTTCACGTGAAACAGCTTCACGTTTTGTACAGAAGGAGGCCCAGCGCTCGTCGTCCACCAATCCGAGTTGGCGCCCCGCCTCGGTCAAGCGCATGTCAGCATTGTCTTCCCTGAGTTGCAAGCGGAACTCTGCCCTGCTGGTAAACATGCGATAAGGCTCGGTCACGCCCTTGGTGATGAGGTCGTCCACCAGCACGCCCAAATAAGCTTGATCGCGACTTGGCAACCATGCGCCGCCCAAATCATTGGACGCCCCAGACATAGTGCGGCACTGAAGTGCGGCATTGATGCCGGCAAAAAGGCCTTGGGCCGCAGCTTCCTCATAGCCCGTGGTGCCGTTGATTTGTCCTGCAAAAAACAGCCCGCCAATTTGACGCGTTTCAAAATTACTCTTCAAAGAGCGCGGGTCAAAGTAGTCATACTCAATGGCATACCCCGGCCGAAGAATGTGCGCATTCTCGAGACCCTTCATCGATCTCACCAATTCATACTGAATGTCAAATGGCAGGCTGGTGGAAATGCCGTTGGGATAAAACTCGTGAGTAGTCAGGCCCTCGGGTTCCAAGAAAATTTGGTGGCTGTCTTTGTCGGCAAACCGGTTGATTTTGTCTTCCACACTGGGGCAATATCGGGGGCCAACCCCTTCAATTTTTCCAGTGAACATCGGGCTTCGATCAAAACCAGACCGAATGATCTCGTGGGTTCTTTCGTTGGTGTGGGTGACCCAGCAAGGCATCTGGGCTGGGTGCATATCAGCACGGCCCATGAAGCTGAAAACGGGGATGCCCCCCTCAGGGTTTAAGCCACCCGGCATACCGTCACCTGGCTGTTCTTGGCATTTTGAAAAGTCGATGGTGCGACCGTCAAGGCGCGGAGGCGTTCCTGTTTTCAAACGCCCTTGCGGCAATTTGAGCTCTTTCAAGCGCGCCGACAAACTGACCGCCGGGGGATCCCCCGCCCGACCTGCAGAATAATTTTCTAAGCCAACATGAATTTTGCCGTCCAAGAAGGTGCCCGCTGTCAGCACCACTGTTTTAGAGCGAAAGCGAACGCCCACTTGCGTGACAGCACCCACCACTCGGTCTTCTTTGCCATCAGACTCCACCATGAGGTCATCGACCGCTTGCTGAAACAACCACAGATTTTCTTGATTTTCAAGGCGGCTGCGAATGGCCGCCTTGTACAAAATACGATCGGCCTGGGCACGCGTTGCACGAACGGCAGGGCCTTTGGAGCTGTTCAAGATTCGAAACTGAATACCGCCCTCATCGGTTGCGATGCCCATGGCGCCGCCCATCGCATCAATTTCCTTGACCAAGTGGCCCTTGCCAATACCGCCAATTGACGGGTTGCAACTCATCTGACCTAAGGTTTCGATATTGTGAGACAGCAAAAGTGTTCGACAACCCATGCGCGCAGACGCCAGCGCGGCTTCGGTGCCTGCATGACCGCCGCCAACAACGATCACATCGAATTCTTGTGGGTAAAGCATCAAATCACCAGTCCGTTACCTGAAGGCCGGCGCTGCTCGCGCCGCGAGAGGCCCGTGGCCAAAGGGCTTGATTTTATCTGCATCACGTGTTCCATGCGCGACCACCGTCAGAACCCCTCTCGGGCTAAGCTCTAGCCCAGTCCAGCACAGTACACAAGGAGTCAACATGAAGCCCGCCCAAACCCAAGCAAATCGCATGCATCCCGATGAATGGGCGTTGCGCGTCGACTTAGCCGCCTGCTATCGTTTGGTGGCCTTGTATGGTTGGAGCGACTTGGTGTTCACTCACATCAGCGCCAAGCTGCCTGCCAGCGTGAGTGGTGAAGACCATCAGTTTTTAATCAACCCTTATGGCCTGATGTTTGACGAGATCACCGCCTCCAGCCTGGTGAGGGTCGACATGCAATGCAACAAGCTAGACACAGATAACCCGCATCCCGTGAACCCTGCTGGCTTTGTCATTCACAGCGCCGTGCACGAAGCGCGGCATGAAGCAGCCTGCGTGCTTCACACGCACACTCGCGCGGGCGTGGCCATCAGCGCGCAAAAAGAAGGCGTCTTGCCCATCAGTCAGCAAAGCACCTTTGTGCTGGCTTCGCTGGCCTATCACGGCTATGAGGGCGTTGCCATTCGAGATGATGAAAAGTTGCGACTGCAAAAAAACTTAGGCGATGCCAACTATTTGATGTTGCGCAACCATGGTTTGCTGACGGTGGGCAAAACAATTGCAGACGCCTTTTTACAAATGTACATCTTTGAAAATACTTGCCGCATTCAAGTTGATGCCTTGGCAGGGCAAACACAAGCTTCAGGCCTGACCGCCATCGACCCACAAGTTATAACGGGCGTTGCGCATGCAATGAAGGTGCAGACGGGTGGCTTGGGTGGCAACTTTGTTTGGCCGTCCCTGATTCGAAAACTTGATCGCGAAAATCCAGGTTACGACGTCTGAGCGGGCAAGGTCGAAAGAGGCTTCTGTTGCCATGCCAACAAAGCGCCCACCAGCAAAGCCGCCGCTGAAAATACCAGGCCTCGCTGAAGGCCGCCAGGCCCATCGGCAATCCAACCCACCGCCGTGGGTCCGACAATTTGTCCCACAGCAAAAACCACGGTAAACAGGCTGATCCCGGAGGCCCAAGCAGATGGCGCAAGATTGTGTTTCACCATGGCCGTGGTAGAGGCCACCACGGATAAAAATACACCACCAAACAACAGGCCCGACAACATCATGACGGGCCAAGACGACGTTAAGGCGGGCATTACGGTGGCAACGCTCAACAGTGCATTCAAAATAGCCAAGGCCTGCCCGCCTTGATAGCGATTGAGCAATCCCGCCCAAATTCTGGACGAGGCCAGCACCGCCAAACCCAAGAAGGCATAAAACAAAGTGATCTCATTTGAGCTGGCCCCTTGCTCGCGCAGGAGAGCTACAACAAAGGTCATGTAGCCGATATAGCCCACACCAAAAAGAGCGTAACCCGCAAGTCCAAACCACCATTGAGGCCAATGCATTTGGCGTGCGCCCTGCACCGGCGTGTTGTCAGTCTGATTTGACTCGCTCACCTCCGTCATGAAGCGCGTCATGGCATGTCGAATCAGAAACAAGCAAAGGGTCATGGCGAGGCAAGCAAGACCCAAACCCCACCAGGCCCAAGACCATGGATGGGTTTGACCATATTGATTTGCTGACGCCAATGTCACGGGCACCAAAACCGCAGACAAAGAGATTCCCAAACCTGTTCCACCATAGTAAATGCCGAGAATCAACCCCGACTGAGCCGGAATGTGTGTGCCCAGCCTGGCGGCCAACAAACCGCCTGACACAAAGACGGTCGCGCTCGCCATGCCGGCCAACAAACGCTGAAGCAAAAGGAGGCTGGTTTCTGAAAAAAATCCTGTGGCCGCCATCAGCAGAGAGGCCAGCAACGCACCCCCAAGCAAAACCCGCACGGCGCCCCAAAGCTTCAAAATACGCGGCGTGATCAATGCACCCATCAAATAACCCAAGGCATTGAAGGTGTTCATGCTGCCGGCCAAGGTATAGGTCCACGCCAAGTCTTCGCGCATGGGCGGCAAAAGAAGTGCATATGCAAAGCGAGTCATGCCCAAAGAAACCGCGGCCGACATGGAGATGCAAATCGCTAACCAGAGCGCCGAAAAAAACCGTATGCTTTGCATCATGAAAAACTTGTTTGAACCTTGCCAAGCTGGCCAACTGCAACTTGCCACACGGATTGTGATGGCACCCCTCACGCGCAATCGTGCGCCCCATGCGTTGGCGAATGCTCTGATGGCTGAATACTATGCGCAACGCGCCAACCCTGCAACGGGTGCGGGCCTCATCATCACGGAGGCGACAGCCCTCAGCCATCAAGGCCAAGGCTATGCCGATGTTCCGGGCATTTGGTCTGCAGAGCAAGTCACGGCATGGCAACAAGTCACAAAGGCCGTGCATGCAAAAGGCGGAAAAATAGTGGTGCAACTCTGGCACGTTGGCCGCATTTCTCACAACAGTCTTCAGCCCCATCAACAAGCGCCTGTTGCGCCCTCTGCCATTGCGGCCAAATCAAAAACGGTACTCATTGAAAATGGCGTCGCACGGTTTGAGCCAACATCCATGCCACGTGCTCTCGACTTGAATGAAATAGCGGGCATCGTTTCAGACTATCGAAACGCGGCCAAGCATGCCATGCTGGCTGGGTTTGATGGCATCGAGGTGCATGCTGCCAATGGGTATTTGATTGATCAGTTTTTGCGCGCCGACAGCAATCACCGAGAAGATGCATATGGTGGCAGCATTGAAAATCGCACGCGCTTTTTGAAAGAGGTCATGACCGCCGTCACGCAAGAAATTGGTGGCGGACGTTGTGGCATTCGAATCTCTCCTGTCACGCCAGCCAACGACGCGAGCGATGCCGCACCGCAAAAACTGTTTGAATATGTTGCCGAATGTCTTGGCGCATTGAGTTTGGCTTACGTGCACACCATCGAAGGCTCAACAGGTGCTGCGCGCGATTACAAACAAGGTGAAACGTCCTTCGATTATGTAGCCTTGAAAAAAGCTTATCAACAAGCTGGCGGCAAGGGGGCATGGATGCTCAACAATGGTTATGAACGTGATCTCGCCAACCAAGCATTGATCGCGGGTGCCGATTTGATTGCTTTTGGAAAATCATTCATCGCCAACCCCGATTTGGCCAGTAGACTTCA
The DNA here is from genome assembly GCA_947484245.1 of Comamonadaceae bacterium. The sequence continues at coordinate 31,084 of CANKOT010000005.1, read as the reverse complement.
ACAAAACGGCCCTTACAACTCGCCCGAGCGAGCCACTTTTTACGGTGGTGGCGCAAAGGGATATACCGATTATCCAAGTCTCTAAATCATTTTTCTTGCTATGGAAACCCTCAAAAGTTCTTTGATCGGCCGACGCGTTGAGCAGCAGGTGGTGGGTCAGGCTACCCGCGACGGCGATGGCGTCAAACTCACGCGTGTGCTCACACAAGCGCATCAACGACGTCTAGATCCTTTTTTGATGCTCGATAACTTTGGCAGCGATGATCCCAATGACTATGGTGGTGGCTTCCCAGACCATCCACACCGCGGTTTTGAAACGGTCACTTACATGATTGCCGGCCGCATGAGACACAAAGACAGCGCTGGCAATGAAGGTCTATTACAAAACGGTGGCGTCCAATGGATGACTGCGGGTCGCGGTGTTGTGCACAGCGAAATGCCCGAACAAGAAGAGGGTGTGATGGAGGGCTTTCAGTTGTGGCTGAACTTGCCCTCGACCCAAAAAATGTGCACCCCAGCGTACCAAGATATTCAAAGTCAAAGTATTCCTGAATACTTTTTCAATGCGTCGGTCAAGGTGCGTGTCATTGCGGGTGAATCAAATGGGTTTGAAGGTGCCGTTCAGCGATCACCAGCGCTGTTTCCCACACAAACTCTTTATTTGGACATTCACTTTGAAAATCAAACGTGTTTTGAACAAACTTTAAACCAAAAACACAATGCCTTCTTGTTTGTTTATCGAGGCTCGGTTTCTGTGATCAGTGACAAGCAAAGAACTGAAGTTAATTTGCACCGCATGGCCATTCTTCACAATGAAGGCAATGGTGTGATCATTAAGGGATCACCTGGTGCCAAAGTACTTCTAATTTCAGGTCAACCCCTGAACGAGCCCATTGCACAATATGGTCCTTTTGTGATGAACACCAGAGAAGAGTTAATCCAAGCTGTCGATGACTTTAAGGCTGGACTCTTTTGTCAATGAACAAAGATGTGGATAGTTTTGGGATAACAGCGTAGTTATCCACAGAAAATATTCAAATCGAAAGTTGTTCATCTTTGTGTGACAGCACATAAGCAGGCTCGTGCACATGCTTCAAAATGATTCAATGCATTGATCTATAAAGAAAAAAGAGACTTGTCCACAGAACAAGCCTCTCCTTATCTACTACTACTATGTATTAATCTATATAAAAGAAGAATACAAAGACAAAGTTAGAATACAAATTAAATTGTTTTCCTGAAATCGTCCATGCAGGTCTGCCACTGAATCATGACAGCTGCCAAGTTTCTTTCTTTCACATGACCGAAGCCTTTGACTTGTTCAGTTACATTGGCCATCTTGACTGCTTTTGCATGATTTTCTGAATTCAAAGAAACCAATAACTCATCGATGGCATCTTTGTATTCTTGAATCAATGCACGCTCTGTTTGGCGTTCTTCTGTGCGACCAAAGACATCCAATGAGGTACCACGCAAAAATTTAAGAGGGGCCAGCAACTTAAAAGCCAAGAGCATGTGAGGGCTCATTTTTTGTTTGAGAAGCAGGCCCTTCTCATTGCGTTTGGCAAGCAAGGGTGGGGCTAAGTGGTAGAAAACCTTGAAATCGCCTTCAAACTGCGATTTAACGCGTTCTAGGAACTGTTTGTCGGTGTGCAAGCGTGCCACTTCGTACTCATCTTTGTAAGCCATCAGTTTGAACAATTGGCGCGCCACTGTTTCTGAAAGCAAGGAAAGACCCAGCGAACTTTCTTTGGCCTTGACTTTCAATACAAATGCTTCGTACTGTTTGGCGTAGCTTGCATTTTGATAAGCCGTTAAAAAGTCAATGCGTGTTGCAAGAAGTTCTTCTAACTTTTCACGCTTTTTCAAAGAAACAACTTGAACAGGTGTGAACAGCGCTTGAATGGCAGCCAAGTGATGTGCGGCATGACGGCCCCATTCAAAAGCAGCTAAGTTTTGTGCAACAGCCACTTCATTGAGCTCAATAGCACGCTTTAACGCATCAAGGCTCAAGGGCACCCAGCCTTTTTGCCATGCATATCCCAAAATCATGGGATTGATGAAGATGGTGTCGCCCATCAGTTGAGAGGAAAGATGCTCGGCATCAAAAGCAGCCAAACCATTGACACCTACAGCTGCAGCAATTTCTGCAGCACAACTGTCGGCTGGGTTTTGCCACTGTATGTTCTTAACAAAGGCAGCGGTGGGTGTGCTGTGAGAGTTCAATGCAACGTGTGTGCGGCCTTCCATCATGCGAGACAAGGTTTCTTTGCCAGCGCTCACAATAGGGTCGCATCCCAAAATCAAATCGGCAGCAGCCATGCTCACGCGCGTTGTCTGAATTTGATCTTGGTTTTTTGCCAAAAGAACATGGCTCCAGGTGGCACCACCCTTTTGAGCCAAACCAGCGGAGTCTTGTGTCACGATACCAAGACCATCCAAGTGAGCCGCCATGCCCAAAAGCTGCCCAATGGTGATCACCCCTGTACCGCCAACACCCGCCACCACCACACCATAAGCTTGTGTGGCTATGCTCAAGTCTAGTATGGAAGGCAGAGGCAATGATGGCATTGCATCTAAGCTGAATTTTTGAAGCTTTGACTTCTTTTTCAGCTGGCCACCTTCAATAGAAACAAAGCTGGGGCAAAACCCTTTGAGACAACTGGTGTCTTTGTTGCAGGAGTTTTGGTTGATGGTGCGTTTGCGACCAAACTCGGTTTCAAGCGGCTCAACAGACAAGCAATTGGACTGCACACCACAATCGCCGCAGCCTTCACAAACCAATTCATTGATCATGACGCGCACGGCAGGATCAACCATGGTGCCACGCTTGCGGCGGCGGCGCTTTTCAGTAGCGCAAGTTTGGTCATAAATAATGACCGTACAACCTTTGATTTCGCGCAACTGGCGTTGAATGGCATCAAGCTCATCACGGTGATGGACCAAAACACCTTCTGCCAGTGCAACACCGTTGTATTTTTCTGGCTCGTCCGTAACCACCTTGATCACGATGGCCCCTTCAGCACGCATGCTTTGTGCAATTTGCACAACCGAGTGTCCTTCTGCGCGCTCTCCCACGCGTTGACCGCCTGTCATGGCAACAGCATCGTTGTACAAAATTTTGTAGGTGATGTTGACCCCCGCAGCAATGCTTTGGCGAATGGCCAAAATGCCGCTGTGAAAATACGTGCCATCGCCAATGTTGGCAAACACATGTTTTTCATGACTGAAATGTTGTTGCCCAATCCAGGGCGTTCCTTCGCCGCCCATTTGCGTGAAACCGACGGTACTGCGGTCCATCCACACACTCATGAAGTGGCAACCAATACCCGCCATGGCACGTGAGCCTTCAGGCACTTTGGTGCTGGTGTTGTGGGGGCAGCCAGAACAAAACCAAGGCATGCGATCTGCCTCGGGATTCAGAACCAAACTATTTTGAGCACGCTCCTTGGCATCGATGATGCTGAGTTGCGCATTTATGCGTGCCAAGACATCGGAGGGCAGATCTAACTTTTGCAAACGCTTGGCCAAAGCTTTGGCAATGAGGGTGGGCGTGAGATCGGCATTGGCTCTGAGCAAACGGTGAGCCAATGGATTGGGCACGGACCATTCGCCGCCTGAATCATTGCCTTCAAGCTCATCAAACTTGCCCACAATGCGTGGGCGCTGCGCGTCGGGCCAGTTGTACAACTCTTCTTTGAGCTGATATTCAATGATTTGGCGCTTTTCTTCCACCACCAAAATCTCTTTCAAGCCCTTTGCAAACTCGCGCGTGGTTTGGGCCTCTAAGGGCCAAACCACAGACACCTTGTGAACACGAATGCCAAGACGCTGGCAAGTTTCAGTGTCTAAACCCAGATCGAGCAAGGCCTGACGTGTGTCGTTGTAGGCTTTGCCGCTGGCCATGATGCCGTAGCGATCGTTGGGCCCTTCAATCACGTTGTGATTCAAGCGGTTGGCGCGGATGTAGGCCAGCGCTGCATACCACTTGTAATCAAACAAACGAGCTTCTTGATCAAGTGCCGGGTCGGGCCATCGAATGTGCACGCCACCGGGTGGCATTTCAAACTCAGGCAAAACGATCTTCACACGGTCGGCATTGATGTCGGCGGTTGCGCTAGATTCAACCACTTCTTGAATGGTTTTCATACCAGACCACACGCCTGCAAAGCGGCTCAAGGCAATGGCGTGCACACCAAGATCTAAAACGTCTTGTACAGAAGCTGGAAAGAAAACGGGCAAGCCACACGCTTTGAAAATGTGATCGCTTTGATGTGCTGCGGTGGAGCTTTTAGCAACGTGGTCATCACCAGCAACAGCCAAAACGCCGCCCCATGGCGTGGTGCCGGCCATGTTGGCGTGTTTGAACACATCGGAGCAGCGATCCACACCTGGACCTTTGCCGTACCAAATGCCAAACACACCATCAAACTTTTGAGTGCCTGGTGGCGCAAAGCCCATTTGCTGGGTGCCCCACAAGGCCGTTGCAGCCAACTCTTCATTGACCCCTGGCTGAAAAACGATGTTGTGTTTTTCTAAATAGGATTTAGCTTTCCAGAGCGCTTGGTCATAGCCACCCAGGGGTGAACCGCGATAACCACTGATCAATGCGCCGGTGTTTTTGCCCGCCATGGCATCGCGCTCTTGTATGAGCATCGGCAAGCGCACCAGGGCTTGCACACCACTCATGAACGCACGGCCTGATTTCAGGCTGTATTTGTCATCGAGGGTGACGGTTGCCAGCGCGTGGCGCAAGTGATCGGGCAAAGGAGCATTCATGGTATTTCACTTTCATTGGCACGAAACCACAGTGTAGAGTGGCAAAGCTTATCTTGGAAGCAAAACCCATGCTTTCATGTCTTGTTTGAGACGGCCCGCCAAATCCCCAGCGGCCTCCCCGGTGCCCGCGAAATAGTCGGCGCGAACGGCGCCCAGAATGGCGCTGCCCGTGTCTTGTGCAAAAACCAGGCGGTTGAGTGAGGCTTGAGGGCCATTGCTTGAAAGCCAGACCGCCGAGCCGTAAGGAATGCTTCCTGGATCGACGGCAATGGATCGCCCTGCTGTCAGTGGAACGCCCATGGCCCCCTTGGGGCCCAAAAGAGCGTCTGGACCATTGAGGGCCTCTTCTTTGAAGAAAACAAATCGGGGATTTCGCGCCATCAGCTCTTGGGTTCTTCGTGGGTTTTGTGCAAGCCACGATTTAATTCCTGGCCAAGTCGCGTCTTTGGTGAGGTTTTGATCCAAAAGCCACCGGCCAATGCTTTGATAGGGGTGGTCATTGGTGCCGGCAAAAGCCAATCGAATTTGCTTTCGGCTGCCGTCGTTTTGTGTCACCCACAAGCGACCAGAACCTTGGATGTGGAGCACCATGGCATCGACGGGGTCGGCAATGAAGGCGATCTCTTTTCCCTTCAGCGCGGCTTGAGCGGCGAGTAACGTCGATATTTCTTCTCGGCTGTACCAGGGTGACCGTGATTTCAGATTGGCTGGCAGGCTGTACAAAGGAGTTGAAAACCCAGGTTTTGCGCTGCGCGAGGCATCAAAAATAGGCTCGTAATAGGCGGTCAAAAGCCCGTTTGCTGGCGATGCCGTGGCACTCAAACTCTCCACCCGGTAGGGTTGAAAGTTTTGCATCAACCAGGTTTTTTGGGCCTCCGAAGACTGCCCATCCAAACGTTTGACATGGTCGCAAAGCGCTTTGGAATGGGGCAAGTTGGGCGAACTGCGTGCGCAATTTTGCCGCCAAGCCACCCACGCCTCATTGAAGTTGTCAGCACTGAAGCCAGGCAACTCCGCCCAAGATGCCAAAACCCATTTGCTTTTGGCCCTTGTCAAAACTGGGGGAGCCGCTTCGCGAGTTGCAGCTTGCGGGGCCGCTACAACAGCAGCCACATCAGAAGCGGGGGGTGGCGTGGAGGGCTGCGCCACGGGCGGTGCTTTTCTAGGCAAAGAACAAGCGGTCAAGAGCCAACACACAATGGTGCAGATGCTCCCTACAATCCATGATCGAAGGAGTTTTTGCATGGGCCTGATACTGTTAGAAGCGCTGTTGGCACTGGTTCTGCTGGTGTTGATTGTTTGGTGGACCATGTTTTCGGGTCGTGACAAGGGCGAGTTAAAGCCTGACGACAAAGAAGAGCGCGACCAAAAGCCGTCAGACAAAGATTGAATGCTTGTCCAGTTGGTGGGTGTGTTCATTCAAACCTCGCGAAGCAAGTTGGCCAACTCAACGGCAGATTTGACGTCCATCTTTTCAAAAACGCGCGAACGATGAACCTCCACCGTGCGCACACTGATGTCAAGTTGGTCTGCAATGAGCTTGTTGGGCAACCCGGCGACCACCAGTCGCATGACATCGCGTTCTCGCTCGGTGAGGTCGTCTAAGCGCGAGACCAGCCCCGCACTTTGCTGATGAACAGCTAGCCGCTCTTGAGACAAAGCCAAGGCTTGTTCCACGCGGTCTACCAAGGCATTGTCAGAGAAGGGCTTTTCGCAAAAATCAAACGCCCCCCGCTTCACGCTGTCAACCGCTGTGGGCACATCGGCATGCCCCGTCAGGAATATCACAGGCCAAGTGTGGGCAAGGCCGTTGCCGATCAGCGTTTCAAAAAGCGCCAAGCCACTCTGTCCTGGCATTCGAACATCTAACAAAATGCAACCTGCTTGTGTTGGAACGGGTATTTTGGGTCCGGGAAACTTTTCTTTTAGCGCTTGTTCAAATGCATCGGCACTTGCGAAAGACTCGCTCATCAGGCGCCTCGAGCGAAGCAACCAGGCCATGGCATCGCGAACACTTGAGTCGTCATCGACAATGAAAACACAGGCATTGAGAGCGGGTTGCATGATTTGATTTTAAGGCGGCTTAAATTTCGGCTGCTGTAGGCAGGGTAAATCGAAACAATGTGCCGCAAGGCTCATTGGCTTCAAACTCCAAGTGGCCGCCGTGCTGCTCAACAACCGTTCGGCACAGACTGAGTCCCAGACCCATTCCTTCCGCTTTGGTTGTGAAAAAAGGAGTGAACAAATTTTGGGCGACATCTGGTGAGATCCCCTGCCCCAAGTCGAGCACCGAAAACTCAACCCAAGCTTGTGACTGGTTAGAGGCGGCGCGTTTCACTTGCAACGTGAGGGTGCGTTGATGACATGAAGGGTGATCCATGGCTTGCATCCCATTGCGCGCAAGATTTAAAAGAACTTGTTCAACCATGGTGCGGTCACAAAGAACGGGCAGCAAGCGCGGATCCAATTTGGTTTGAATGCGCACATGAAGTTTGTGCGCTTGCAATTGCACCAAAGGCATCACAGCATCAATGATGGACTCGGGTTTGACAACCTCTTTGACTTGATCTCTGCGCCGGACAAAATCGTGCACGCTGTTGATTACCTTGCCGGCACGACTTGCCTGCTCCGAAATCCGCTCAAAGGCCATTTGAAGGTCGCTCAATTGGGGCGACGTTTGGCTTTCCTCTGGGTGCTTCAGAAGATTCAAAGAGCCGGCGGCATAGCTTGAAATAGCCGTCAGCGGCTGATTCAATTCGTGACTTAAGAGTGATGCCATTTCACCGACGGTTGCCAGCCTGGCCGTGGCTTGCAAGCGCTCTTGACTCGAGCGAGAAAGCTCTTCGACGCGCCGTTGCTCGCTGACATCTAAAAAAGCGCTCATCCAGCCCGTTTGCTGGCCAAGCACGTTGATCAAAGGCGCCTCAAAAATGAGCACCGGAATACGCGCACCATCTTTTCGCACAAACACCGATTCAAAGCCTTCCCTGGGGGGCGCATTGCCTGCCAAGCGCACCGCCTGGCGTTGCTGATACTCGCCCACCATTTCGGTGGGCCAATAAGGCATGGGTGCAGACTTTCCCAAAAGATCTTCGGCTTCAAATCCCACCATCTGGCAAAAAGCGGGGTTGACATAGGTGATGCGACCTTGAAGATCGCGCGCGCGAAGACCTGTTACCAGGGAGTCTTCCATGGCCTTGCGAAATGCAAGTGCATCTGCCAAGTCACGCTCGGCCTTGAGTCGGCGGCGGGAGTCTTTGACCAACAAAACCAAAACAGAAACCAGCGCAAACGACATGGCTGTGACCAAAGCGGGCAAGATATTTGGCAATAAGTCGGGTACCGCGCGGCGACCATCCATCCGAAGCATCAGGGTGGTGCCAGGTAAGTCGAGCAGCTGGGTCGCGGTGAACAATCGTTTGGCGCGCGGCAAGGTGCCGTGAACCGCAAGGCGTGTTCCGTCTGGCTCAATGAAAGAGAGTTGATTGCGTTGGCCGTAAGTCTCGCCCAACTTGGTTGCCAAGACCTCTTGCAGACTGTACGTTAACAGCGTGAAACCAGCCATGTTGCCGCGCTCAATCATGGGCAAACACATCTCCATCACTTCTAAGCCCAAGCCATTGGATTGGGGCACATAGTAGCTTCGTGAATAGGCGGGGCCATTCTGTCGGCGAGCTCGCATACAAGCTTGCATGGTTTCGGCATGCTCGTTCATGCGAGATTTGTCGCTGAACAACTCTGGCTTCAGCGGGGTTGACACCGCGTCTAAGACAAGGCCTTGCAAGTCTCTTTTTTCGATGCGAAGTAACTCCCTGTTTTGACTTAAAAGGTCTGCAACCTCTGCTTGCCAAAGCTTTGATGGCAGCGCTTTGCTATGTAAATTTTGCAAAATCAAAACGTTGCGATCAAAACCATTTCGAATGTCACTCGCGGCATCTGCTGTATCGCGGTCTAGTTCGGCTTGGTATTGACTGGCTTCATATCGACCGGCCAGCCAAACCAGAGTGACCAGCAGCGCCACCACCAGCAGCACCAGCGCAATCCACAGTGAAAACCGACGATCGGTAAATGAGCGAGTGATTTGTTTAAAAAACTGCCACAGAATGTGCGTGTTTTGCAATGATGATGAAGTTGCTTGCGCCATTTGCAAAAGTGTCCGTCAAGCTTACGGGGCAACGGCGCTGTTGACAACTTTGGTCACCTTGGGATCGGTCCATGTGCCATCAATCAAAAACTCTTGCGTGTTGACGCGACTCAAGGGTTGCTTGAGAATCAATTGCGCCAAAAATGTACTCAATCCGATCGCCGGGTTAAGCGCAATGCCTGCCAACAACGCGGCCGTGCCTGCATCGACTTCTGGCAAAACCAAAACGCGCAAATTTTGTGTTTCTCTCGAAATGTCCGAGCTGCCATCCATTTGCACGACCGCATTGACGCCCTTCATTTGAAGGTTGCGTGTGCTGGCAATGCCTTGTTGAATCAACACATCGCCTCGAACTGAGTCAAACGCAAACCCTGCACTGAAAACATCTCTGAAATCAAGCAACAATCGGCGCGGCAAAGCTTGTAAACTTAAAACGCCCAACAACTTGGCAACGCCTGGATCCGCTTGTAAAAACTGTCCGCGGCCGATGGTCAAGTTGAAGCGGCCACTCATGCTTGGATAATGAAACGTCATTGGCGAGCCCTGCCACTGAACATCGCCTTCTAATTTGCCAGCCCCTCCTCGGAGCGCATCTTTTGTGCCCAAGCGGTTCAACAATTCACCCGCATTTGAAATGTCCAATCGAAAATTCATTTCAGTATTGGCCTGTTGAGCGCCCTCCCGCGCAGTGACCCACTTGCCGTTCGCTTTGAAGCTGGCTTCAGGCGTGGTGATGTTGAGCTTGTTTAAACGCCACTCGCGACCTGGCGCTTGCTTGGCTTGAGCCGACTCTGTGTTGACAGCTTCAATTTCGACACGGCCCAGTTTTTTTCCACGCAACTCCAACTCATCCACCACAATGTCCAAGGCTGGAATGCTCACTGGGGAGTCTTCTAGAAAAGATTCAACGGTTTGATCGGCAGAGGGTGGCAAGCTCAGGCGTGCCAAACGTGCGTAAATGCGGCCCGCACTTTGACTGTTGGATTGGCGGTACTCCAGGTAGCCACTGAACTCTCTGGCATCCAGATTGGAGCGCCACAAGGCACCTTCACGCGACCCGTTGACAAAGACGTTGTGCAATTGCCGGCCCTGCAATGTGACCTCGTTGGCCTTCAGCGTCATGCGAGAAGGAAGGTAGGAAGATGTGGCCGAGCTGAGTGCTGCATTGGATGCCGAAGGCGATGCAGGACTTGACTTCGGTGGGGAGATTACTTGAATCCATTCGTCAATGGAAAACGAGGGAAGGTTGACAATGGCCGTCACGCCAGAGTCGAGCGTGTTGGGTGAAGATGCCGCCATGGTTTGACCCACTTGCACGCGACCATTGATGACACGCGCCTCTGCGCCAGTCAGGTCGCGCAAGTAAGAGGCGGACAAGCCGGAACCCCAGGATATTTGCAGTTGGTCTCGCAGCGCTTTGTAAGGCGGTACATTGCTCAGGTTTTGAATCACGCTTTCATATTTAAAGGCCGTCGACTCATCAGCACGTTTGCCAAAAGGTGCTGGCAAGTTAAGGGAGACCCCTTGAAGTTGTGACTGAATACTGAGCTCACTTTGCCCGCCCTTGAATCCCAAACTGGCGGTGTAGGTGCTGGCGCCACTGGCATGCTGAGCAAGAAGGCCGATGGTGCTGAAGTCTTTGGCCTGTCGAAGACCACTTGCTGTTACCTGACCTTGAATGCGAAAGAAAGGGTTGGCCTCTGTGCTGCGCGGCGCGAGTTTTCGGGAGCCACCTTCGAGCTTAATGGGGCCGCCTAAAAACTGCGCGCTCACACCGAGCAAATTGAACCCAGCCTCGCTGAATTGAATGGTGCCCTGAGCCTTTTCAATGGTTGGAAAGTCGCTTTGAATTCGAACGTCATTGCCACTCAAGGCCAGCGTGCCCTGAACACTTGATTTATCAAGCGAGCTTAGCGGCAACGACAACTTCAGCCGCGATGACACGGTGCCCGTGCTGCTGACCTTGGCGAGGGCGCCGCTGAGCATTTGATTGACAGGCGACGAACGCAGATCATTCAAGAGAACATTGGCACTGGCTCTAGACTCTCCTTGCACATTCACAAGCACTGGCGCGATGAGGCTGGGAATTTCAGCCTTGATTTGTGTGAAAGGCGTGTTGCCCCATTTGCCAGATGCGCCATTGACCTTGAAGTTGAGTCTGTCAAAAACAATATCCCCATTCACTTCACTCATGTGTGGCCAAACGCTTTCAGCGCTGTTGGCCAAAGCATAGGCATATTGGATGTCTTTGACTTTGCCCGCGAAACGGAATTCTCCGTCTTTGGGCTTGGCAAAGGGCAGGCGTTTGAGGTCGCCTTTGACTTTGACGGAAACGCCTTGTAAGGTGCCTTTTAAAACAGAGTCCCGCACATAGTGCCGAACGTTTTGGGGAATGCTCAATGGCAAGTATCGGTGAACACGAGTGGCATCAGCGCGCTGGATGTTGCCTTGCAAATCTAAAACGCCCCAGTTGACATCTTTGGGGCTAGGTTGAGGGTTAGTTAGGGGGCTAGGTTTCCAGCTGCCTTTGAGATCCGCTGAAACGTCGGCGTTCTTCAAGCTCAACTGCCAGTCGGGAACCAACAGTTGATTTTTTTCATACTGCCACTTCACAGCGGCTTGCAATTTGTCCAACGGAATTCTCGCGTCTTCAAACAGCCGATTGATTTGAAGCGCGCCTTTGTCGATGGATGCTTTGACGTTACCGCCAGCGGCGGTCATGTCAAAACTGATATTGGCATTTTCAATGCCTGGCCAAGCTTCGGATTCAGTGCCGCTTTTTCCTGCTTCAAAATAGAAGTTGTCGAAACGGCCATTGGCTGCATTCACTTGGAATGTTTTTTCTGTGCCGCTATTTTTTTCGGTCCACTCAACGTTCAGTGTGTTGACCAAGCCGCTGAATTTGTGGGCTTGAAGTGTTTGCCGAGCCGATGGGGGTAGCGGCAATTGAAGGGCAATGTTTCGAAGTGCGAGCATATCCAAGGTGTCGCCCTGAAAACGTCCTTGCGCACTGTTGCCTTGGTCCGCCTCCAAATAGGAAAGGCTGACATTGCCACCAGGCCAATTCAAACCATCGGCTGTGTCAAAGCGCAAGCCCTCGGTTAAGAAATCAAAACCATGGGGCTTGGCTTTGACAGAGACCCGACCCGCAATGTGTTTGAACGACAAGGCCTCCAGCTCGGGGCTGAGTTGGGCCTTTGCGTTTTCCAACACCAGATCGGCGGTGGCTTGCTGAATGTCGCCAAGTTTCAAATCGACCCACACGCGCAGAGCGCCTTGACCTTGGGTGGCGTTGATTTTCCAAGGCAAATAGGGGCCGAGCTGAGACAAATCGACATCTGAAAACTCGGCATGAAGTTGACCACTCCAGTCTTTCACCCGACCAGCGTGTGTCGATAAAAGCCCTCGCCGTAGATCGCCCATGAGTGTGAAGGGCGCACCCCAGCCATTGGGTGGGGTGGCATCTAGTCGCCACAAATGATGGCGTGCTGTATTGCGCAAAACCCAAGACACCTGGCTCAAATTCAGTGCTGGCTTTTCTCTTTCAAGGGGATTGAATTCATCCGTCCAGATCACAGAACCATTTTGAACAAGGATTTCTTTTTGCGAAAAAACCCAGTCGGCTGCCGCTGAGTCAGGGGAGTTGTCTTTTTTGAGAGCAAGACCCGCGATGCGCCACTCGCCGCTTGCGGTTCTGCGAATGTCTAGCGTGGGTGAATCGATGACCAGCTGCTCGACCCCTAAGTTCAAAACGGATCGAACGCTGATGGCAAAAATAATTTTGGGCAGAGTGAGTGCGCGTCTTCCTTCTGCATCAAGGAGGGCGAGATCGTGTATTTCAAAAGTGGGCATCCAACCCGTGGAAACCGCCGTCAGTTTGCCCATTTGAACAGGAACCCCGATGGCTTGCGTGGCCATCATTTCCAATTTGGGCCTGAAGTCTTCAATTCGGGGCACAATCCAAAAATGCAGTGCACTCCACGCCATTCCCAAGACAAAGCCAACCAGCAACAAGAGCCATGCGGCAAAACGCAAAGCAGTGCTTGTAATTTGGGAGATGGCAGAAAACTTCAACATTCCAATGACAATCCGGACATAAAGACCTAGGCAGGGAATTATGACCGCCACAAGCCCATTTGAGACAGCCAAAGTCATGGATTCAAAGCGCCCAATGCCACTCTCCGAAGGATCGCGATTTTTTCAACGGCTTCAAAGGCGCTACGCAGATACTTTTGCCAGCTTGCCCGCAGGGGTGCCGCATCGAGAATTGTTGGCGCAAGCCTACCAACAACTGCGCGCGCAGGGCCACGAGGTTGGCCCCGCTTTGCGAATCTTGCGCCAATGGACCATGGCTCGCCTTCTCACCATGGACTGTGAGCAAGACGCACCTCTAGACTTAATCACCACTGCGGTCACCCATTTGGCGGAACTGGCGTTGGATGAGGCCTGTCAGCAGGCTTTTCAAGACCTTGATGCAAGGCATGGTGCCCCCTTGCTCGCCAATGGCGAGAAAGCCCAGCTTTGGGTGGTGGGCATGGGCAAACTGGGTGCGCGAGAGCTCAATGTCTCAAGCGACATCGACCTGATCTATGTCTTCGATGAAGACGGTGAGACGGCAGGCAACGCCCAGGGCTTAGGCAAGATCTCCGTCCAGGAATATTTCAGCCGAGCCGTCAAGGCGATCTTTACCTTGGTGGGCGACACCACCGAACACGGTTCTGTATTTCGAATGGATTTGGCGCTGCGGCCCAATGGCAACTCTGGCCCCAGTGTTCTCTCTTTGGGAGCGCTGGAAGAGTATTTGCTGGTTCAGGGTCGAGAGTGGGAGCGTTTTGCCTGGATGAAGAGTCGCGTGATTGCACCCCGAAGCGCTGTTGAAAATGGCTCGGCGGTCAAGCTTCGAAGTGTGGTGCTGCCCTTTGTATTCAGACGTTACCTCGACTACAACGTCTTTGAGTCTTTAAGAACCTTGCACCAACAAATTCGCGATCACGCCGCCAAAAGGAGTGCAGGTCATCCTGAGCGCGCCAACGACGTCAAGCTTTCGCGCGGCGGTATTCGCGAAATTGAATTCACTGTGCAGCTCTTGCAAGTGGTTCGAGGCGGACAATTTCCAGAGCTTCGCACGCGCCCCACCTTGGATGCGCTTCAACGCATTGCCAAAGCGGGGCTGATGCCCGCAGAAACGGCGCAAGCTTTGACACAGGCGTATGTCTTTCTGCGAAAAGTCGAGCATCGCATTCAGTACTTGGATGATCAGCAAACGCATGTTCTGCCCACGCAAGACGCCGACCTGCAGTGGATTGCCAGCACCATGGGATATACGCAAGCCTGTGACTTCCTCACAGATTTAGATGCTCACCGTGAAGTGGTCGCGCACGAATTTGACATTCTGCTGGGGGGTGATCGGGACTGTAACTCTTATCAAACCCAAACGGGTCGCGAGCGCCCTGAACTTGAGGCCGTGTTGGATTTGTTTGAAGGCGAGGCGCGAGCGCGTTTGGCGCATTGGCAAGACAGCCCCAAAGTCAAAGGCCTGAGAGACGATGCCCGGGGTCGCTTGATGCGATTGTTGCAGCGCACGGCCCAGTGGCTCCAAGAAGGGCGTGTCGAGGTGGATGCGGTGGTGCGAATGGCAGACTGGATGGAGCCATTGATGCGCCGCGAAAGTTACTTGGCCATGATGCTCGAGCGCCCCGCCTTGCATGAGCGCTTGTTGCGGCTGTTGGGCGCTGCCAAATGGCCTGCGCGTTATTTGGTGCAACATCCCGGCGTGATTGATGAGTTGGCCAATGGCGATGTGCTGCAACAAAGGTTTGTGGCCCAAGACTTCGAAGCGGAATTGCAAGCGCGGCGAGCGGCCTTGAAAAGAACCGGCGAAGACGACGAGGAGAACTTGTTGAATTTGCTGCGCCGAGCTCACCACGCAGAGGTTTTTCGAACTTTGGCGCGTGATGTTGAGGGGCGCCTGACGGTAGAGCAAGTGGCGGATGATTTAAGCGCCATGGCCGATGCGGTTTTGCGCATCACGGCGCAGTGGTGTTGGTCGTGCCTGAAAAGCAGGCACCGTGAAGCGCCTCAATTTGGCATCATTGCCTACGGCAAATTGGGTGGCAAAGAGCTGGGGTATGGCAGCGATTTGGACATTGTTTTTGTTTACGAAGACGCCGACGAAAGGGCCCAGGAGGTCTATGGCGCCTTTGTTCGAAAGCTGATCAATTGGTTCACCGTCAAAACGGCGGAAGGCGACCTGTTTGAAATTGACACCGCACTGAGACCCAACGGAAGTTCAGGTTTGTTGGTAACCACTTTCGCCGCGTATGCCGATTACCAACAACAAAGGGGTAGCAATACAGCCTGGACCTGGGAGCATCAAGCCATGACACGGGCCCGCTTTGTGATGGGCGATGAGCACATTGCCAAGCTCTTTGACCAAGTTCAAGTCGCCGTCATCAGCGCTCCTCGCGAGGAATCTGCGTTGAAGTCTGAAATTGTGGCCATGCGCAATCGCGTCCGCTCCGCACATGTGATCAAGCCAGAGCTGTTTGATGTGAAACACAGCCCAGGTGGCATGGTCGATGCAGAGTTTGCGGTTCAGCTTTTGGTTTTATTGCACTCGGCAATCCACCCCGAAATGGCCCACAACGTTGGCAACATTGCCCTGCTTCAGCGTGCAGAAACAGTCGGTTTGTTGCCCCATGGCGTGGGATTCAAGGCGGCATCGGCCTACCGAGAGTTGCGCCGAGTGCAACACAAGGCCCGGCTGAATGAAGAGCCAACGCAGGTTTCCCAGGCCTCTTTGCAGGCTGAAAGACAAGCAATTCTGGCCTTGTGGGCGGCAGTATTTCCCTCTTCAGCAAAGCCTTTAATCAGTTCGTGACAAGTTAAAAAAATAAAAGTAAACTACTCAGTCACAAAACAGAACGGACAGTATATGCCAAGTTTTAACACTTTCAAACCATGCGTCTTGTTACTTGGGGTGTTGGCCATGCCCATGGTGTGGGCGCAGACGCCCGCCGCCAGTGACACCTCATCGGCGACGTGTCCTGCTTTGCTGAATCACACCTTTGCAAGACTGCAAGACGAAAAGCCACAATCGCTTTGTCAATACAGCGGCAAGGTCATCTTGGTGGTCAATACGGCCAGCTATTGTGGTTTTACGTCGCAGTACAAGGGCTTGGAGTCCTTGCACAGCAAATACAAAGACAAAGGCTTGGTCGTTCTGGGCTTTCCTTCCAACGATTTCGCCCAAGAAAAATCCTCCAACCAAGACATTGCAGAATTTTGTGAAAACACCTTTGGCGTGAAGTTTCCCATGTTCACCAAAACCGCCGTGACGGGCGATGCGGCCGTGCCCTTCTTCAAGCAACTCGCCAAAGACCCAGGCCAAAGACCCAAGTGGAACTTTTACAAATATTTGATCGGCCGCGATGGCCGCTTGATTGACAGCTACAACAGCCTGACAACCCCCGAAAGCAAAGGCTTGACACAAGCGATTGAGAAAAGCTTAGGACAAAAAGCCTCCTAACTCGTTTGTGAGTAGGCCTCAACACGTCTTGTTAGAAAGATTGAAACTTTGAAATACAAAAAGATTGCCATTGTGGGTTCCGGCATCTCAGGCTTAGGCGTTGCGCACAGTTTGCAAGGCCAGGCCGATATCACTTTGTTGGAGGCGGGCGCTTATTTTGGGGGGCACGCCAACACGGTCGACATTAGCTTGCCAACAGATAGTGGCTTGCTCACCTATGGCGTCGACACAGGATTTTTGGTGTTCAATGAAAGAACTTATCCCAACCTGATCAATTTGTTTGAGGAGCTGGGCGTCGAAACCGCACTCTCTGACATGTCGTTTTCTGTTCAGGCTCCCAATGCCTGGGGCCAGGAAACACTGGAGTGGAGTGGCAGCAATTTAGACACGGTGTTTGCGCAGCGCCGCAACTTAGCCCGCCCAAAGTTTTTAAAAATGTTGCTCGATGTGATGCGCTTTAACAAGCTGTGTACGCAAATTGCAGAACAACAATCAGAACGTGAAATGCGTCAGCCACTTTCTGAGTTCTTAAAGCAACATGGCTTTGGTGAGGCCTTTAAGAATTGGTATTTTCTGCCCATGATGGGCTGCATCTGGAGTTGTCCCACCGATCAAATGTTGGCTTTTCCGGTGGCCACCATGATCCGGTTTTGTCACAACCATGGCCTGATTCAAGTGAGCAATCGGCCGCGGTGGTTCACAGTAAAAGGGGGATCGCGCAACTATGTTGAAAAAATAGTCAGCAAGATCGCCGACAAACGTTTGAACACACCCGTTCAATTGATTGAGCGAGACGAACAAGGTGTGCGCGTCATCACGCAGGGTCACGCAGAGCGATTTGACGAAGTGGTCATTTGTACTCATTCCGACCAAGCGCTGCGTCTTTTAAGAGAGCCCAGCCCCGCCGAGGTGAAAAACTTATCCGCCATTCGATACCAAGACAATGTGGCGGTTTTGCATACCGACGAAAAAGTCTTGCCAAGCCGGCGCAAGGCTTGGGCCGCCTGGAATTACGCGCGCGCTGCAAGCGATCAATTGGAAAGCACCCGAGTTTGCTTGCACTACTTGTTGAACATGCTGCAACCCTTGCCTTTCTCGCAAGCAGTGGTGGTGTCGCTGAACCCCATCCAAGCCATAGACCCACAAAAAATCATTCAAACTATCTCCTATGCGCATCCCGTGTTTGACTTGGCCGCCATTGATGCCCAACAAAACATGCACCTCATTGGAGGTCAGCAACACACGTGGTATGCAGGCGCTTGGCTAGGCTATGGTTTCCATGAAGACGGACTGAAATCGGGCTTGTCGGCTGCTCGAGAACTGCTGAAAAAGGTGCATGCATGAGCACTGGTGGCGTGCTGATTGGGCATGGTCTCGTGCGACATGTTCGCCTTCGGCCAACTCGGCACGCGTTTGATTACAGCGCCTATTTTTTGATGCTGCCGATGAGGGCTTTGAAGGCCATCCAAGCTGGCCCATTGAGTTCAGACAAACGCCAACAAACTGACTTGTCCATTAACCAAGCGGGGATGCTTTCGTTTTTTGACGTTGATCATGGTGATGGCCGACAACCTGAACAGGGGGGCGCGCTGGGATGGATTGAAGAGTTGCTTGAAAGTGAAAACATTCAAGATGCGCATGGCGAAATTTGGCTTCAAACTTTTCCCAGGGTGTTTGGCTACACCTTCAAGCCGGTGAGCTTTTGGTATTGCCACCGAGCAGACAACACCTTGGCTGCCGTCTTAGCTGAAGTTCACAACACCTTTGGCGAGCGACACTGTTATTTGTTGTCCCAGCCCAGGTTTGGCCGAACTGAATTTGCCCGCAAAATATTTCACGTGTCGCCTTTTTGTGAGGTTGCAGGTCAGTATCGCTTTCGATTTATGCGAACCGCATCGGAGCGGCTTGTGGCCAGAGTTGACCACGACGACGCCAATGGCCCCTTGATTCAAACCAGCATCAGTGGCACCTTGGTGCCCGCCACGCAAGAAGAGATTCGCCGCACGCTTTGGCGTTACCCCCTGTTTACCGTGGCCGTGATGTTTCGAATTCATTGGCATGCCTTGCTACTTTGGCTAAAGCGCGTGCCATTTTTTGCCAAGCCAGAACCGCCGCATCAAGACGTTTCTCGCGCGCAAGTCTCTACAACAGTCATATCCAAAACCAGCTGAACATGAACACCAGTACCTCCAGCAGCCGATCTGCTGAAATTCAATCTGCACCGATGGCCGTCCGCCGTGTATTGCAATTGCTCGAAAAAATGGAGCATGGCACCCTCACCGTTCAGTTCCCAGACCGCAGCACCAAAGTCTTTGGAAAATCCACCACGCTGCATGCCGCCATCAGTTTGCAAAACTGGAATGCTTTCACCGCCAGCATGAAGTCTGGCGACATCGGATTTGCAGAGTCCTACATTGCAGGTGACTGGAGCACGCCTTCGCTGAGTGATTTGCTGCGCGTCATGATTCAAAACAGACGCGTGGTGGACGATTTGATTTTTGGCACTTGGTGGGGCCGCATGGCCTATCGCATCAAGCACTTGCTAAATCGAAATCACAAAGCCAACAGCCGAAAAAATATTCACGCGCATTACGACTTGGGCAATGCTTTTTATGAGCTCTGGTTAGATGGCACCATGAATTACTCTTCCGCTTTGTTTGAAGGCGACTTTGATCAAAGCATGGCCGAAGCACAGCGGGCCAAAGTTCGTAGGGCTTTGCGCATGACCGATGTGGGTGTGGGCTCGCGCGTATTGGAAATTGGCTGTGGTTGGGGTGCTTTGGCCGAAATGGCCGCCTCGGACTTTGGTGCAAGTTTGACGGGCGTGACTTTGTCTACGGAGCAACTGGCTTTTGCCAAGGCACGCATGGAAATGAACGGCAAGCTTGAAAAAACAGATTTGCGTTTGCAAGATTACCGCGACATTGACGATGGCCCCTACGACGCCGTGTGCTCTATCGAGATGATTGAAGCGGTTGGCAAAGAGTACTGGCCCACTTATTTTCAAACCATTGCCAAAATGCTCAAGACGGGCGGTAAAGCGTGCATCCAAAGCATTGTGATTGACGACGCGCTGTTTGACCGCTATTTAAAGTCGACGGACTTTATCCAGCAATACATCTTCCCTGGTGGATGCTTGCCAAGCCCCTCAGAGTTCAGACGACAAGCACGTCTGGCAGGCCTAGAGGTGATTGATGAGTTGTGCTTTGGGCCCGATTATGCAGAAACCTTAAGGCGTTGGCGGCATGATTTCATGGCGCAAGAATCGCAAGTTTTAAAGCTTGGTTTTGATGCCAAGTTCCTGCGCTTGTGGGAGTTTTATTTGGCCTATTGTGAAGCCGCATTTGACGAAGCCAATACCGACGTCATGCAGTTCACCTTGCAAAAAAGGGCCTGATATGTTGTCTTGCCTGTGCCTGCGCCGGTTCTCAAGCATGGTTATTTTGTGCGCCAGTCTGTTTGCGGGCGTGTCTGTGCAAGCGTCGTCAGTCTTGCTGCCTGGCGCCAAACCCTCAAACCAACAGCGTTTGAGCGTTTGGGGCTTTGACGTTTATGACGCGCGGGTTTGGATTCTGCCGGGCTTTTCAATTCCAAAATATTCCGAGCATTCTTTTGTTTTGGAATTGTCCTACTTGAGAAGTTTGGAAGGCTCAGCCATTGCCAAACGCTCTGTGGATGAGATGCGAAAAGTTGGGCCATTCACGCGCGAACAAGAAAGCAGTTGGTTGAAAGCCATGCTGGAAATTTTTCCCAACGTGCAAAAGGGTGACCGCCTGCAAGGCCTTTATGTGCCCAATGTGGGCGCGGAATTTTTGTTGAATGACAAATTGCTTGGCCGCATTCAAGACCCGATGTTTGCTCAACTGTTTTTTGGAATTTGGATGCACGAGTCGACCTCTGCGCCGGCTATTCGTCAAGCTTGGATGAAGGCGCTATGAACATGCAGTCTCAAGCCTCACACAGCCTGAGCTTTCGTGCCGGTTTACTGGCTTTGCCATTGGCTTTTGTGGCGCTGCCCATGTATGTCAACTTGCCGCATTTTTATGCCACGCAGTTTGCCGTGCCACTGGCCAGCTTGGGTGCGGTGTTGTTGTTCAGCCGCTTGGCCGATGCCTTGATTGATCCGCTCCTAGGACGCTTCAGCGATGCGCTGTATGCCAAATCGACAGCGCACGTTGTTGGCGTTGCGATGGCCTATGCCGTCGGCTTGTTGCTGTCCTTCATTGCACTTTTTTTTCCACCCAGCTTCGATGAACCATTTGCCTACGTGATGTGGGTGGCTGTTTGCGTGACGCTGTGTCATCTGACCTTCAGTGGCTTGAGCATTCTCCACCAGGCTTGGGCGTCGCGCTTGGGCGGTGGGGCCAGCCAGCAAAGCCGAGTGCTTGCATGGCGCGAAGGCGCAGGTTTGGTGGGCGTGGTCGCGGCCTCTGCGCTCCCGGTCATGGCGGGGTGGTTGCCAACCACGTTTTTTTTGGGCGTGATGCTTTTCTTCGGCCTCTTCTTGTGGTCCCTGGTGTTGAATCAGGCGCGCACCCTTCCGGCCAGCGATGCCAACATGCATCAAAACGATAGCGCCGACAAAGACAACTACTTGCCACTGCGTCAAATCAGCTTTCGAAAACTCTTGATCGTCTTTTTGCTCAATGGCATCGCCAGCGCTGTGCCTGCTAGTTTGGTGATGTTCTTTGTTGAAGATCAAATACAAGCGTCCTCAAACATGTCAGCTTTGTTTTTGGGGGCGTATTTTTTGGCCGGTACTTTGTCACTGCCCTTGTGGCTCAAATTCGTGCGCATGTATGGCTTGCCCAAGACGTGGCTCTACGGCATGGCCTTGGCCATTGTGAGCTTTGCGGGTGTGGGATTTCTTGGCCCCGGCGATGAGATGGCTTTTCTGGCGGTCTGCATCGCCTCTGGCATTGCTTTGGGCGCCGATTTGGTGGTGCCCACGGCCTTGCTCAATCGGGTGATTGATACGCTGGGCCATCGCGGCCGTGCCGAAGGCCTTTATTTGGGCTGGTGGAATTTGGCCAGCAAATTGAATTTGGCTTTGGCGGCAGGAATTTGCTTGCCGCTCTTGTCTTATTGGGGCTATACACCAGGCACTCAAACGCCGGATGGTTTGAGTGCTTTGTCCTTGGCCTATGGCGTGTTGCCGTGCGTCTTGAAACTTTTGGCGCTCGCAACGTTGTATGTTTTTTGGATTCAACAGCCAGCGCTTCAGCCGGCAATTAGGAGTGATTGATGAATCGACGTCTGTGGTTACAAAACTTAACTCAAAGCTTGAGCGCGCCATGGCTGGCCCGTGCCAGCACGCTTGGTTTGGCAACAGGCAGTGCGCTTGCCTTGTCGGCTTGTGCGGGGCCTCAAATTTCCGACTACGCCGCTGAAACACCCGTCCTAGATTTGCGCAAGTACTTCACCGGCACGGTGGATGCTTGGGGTGTTTTCACGGATCGCAGCGGCCGTGTCGTCAAGCGATTCACGGTCGTCATCGATTGCCAATGGCAAGGTGAAGAAGGCGTGTTGGATGAAGCATTCACCTATTCAGACGGCACCCTGCAGCGCAGAGTTTGGCGCTTGAAGGCTTTGCCCAATGGCCGCTATGAGGGCCGTGCAGACGATGTGGTGGGCATGGCAACAGGCCAAACCAAAGGCAATGCGTTCCAATGGCAGTACACCTTGGCCTTGCCTGTCGATGGCACGGTCTGGCAAGTTCAATTTGACGACTGGATGTATTTGATGAACGACCGTGTCATGTTGAACAAGGCCGCCATGAGCAAGCTGGGTGTGACTTTGGGCGAAGTGACCTTGTCTTTCTCTCGGCGTGAAACTCCGACAGGAGCGAAGCCGTGAGCCTTCAAGTCGCCAAAGTCGCAGCGCCTAAAGCGACAACGCTAGCGCCGCCATCTCCTACAAAGCGAAGATGGGGTGCGCCACTGAATGCGCCTATTCAAGACTGGCGAGGCCGACGTGTTTGGTTGGTCGGTGCCTCAAGTGGCATTGGTTTGGCGTGTGCCAAAGCCTTGCATGCAGCCGGCGCACAGGTGATTGTTTCGGCTCGAGATTTGGGCACTTTGTCTGAGTGGGCTGCAACTTGCAAAAGCCAAGGCCTGCCCGTGGAGTTGCTCTCCTTGGATGTGACAGATGCGCTGCAAGTGAAATATGTGGCTCGGCAGGTTGCAGCCGGCGGCAAACTCGATTTCTTGTTGTATTGCGCTGGGCATTACCGCGCGCAACGCGCCACAGAGTTCGATTTGACCGACATGCTGCGCCACCAAGACGTCAATTACAACGGCCTGCTGCGCGTGTTGGACGCGGTCTTGCCCATGTTCTTGCAACAAGGCTTTGGCCACATCAGTGTGGTGAGCAGCGTGGCGGGTTGGCGTGGCTTGCCAAATGGTTTGGCCTATGGTCCGACCAAGGCCGCCGTGACGCATGTGGCAGAAACCTTGTACATGGACTTGCAAGACAAGGGCATTGGTGTGAGCGTGGTCAACCCCGGCTTTGTGGCAACGCCCTTGACGGCACAAAACAACTTTCAAATGCCCGCGCTTTTATCACCCGAGCAAGCTGCTCAAGCCATGTTGGCGGGGTGGTCAGAAGGCTTGTTTGACATTCATTTTCCCAAGCGCTTTACAGGATGGTTGAAGCTGATGCGCTTGTTACCGTATCGTGCCTATTTTGCGTTGGTGCGTCGTTTCACGGGACTTTGAGCATGAGCCACCGCCAGAGATTTACCGAAATAGCCCATTTTTTTGAAACACTGCAGCCGCAAAGCTTGTCGCAGTTCAAAAACTGGTACAGCCCGGATGCTCGTTTTAAAGACCCGTTCAATGAGGTGCGAGGGGTTAAGGCGATTGAGCAAATTTTTCTTCACATGTATGAATCGCTGGAGAATCCGCACTTTGTCATCACCGCTCAGGTGGTGGACGGCCACCAAGCCTTTCTCACATGGGAATTTAGGTTTCGCTTCAAGCGTTTTGACACCATCACCGAGCAGGTGGTGCTTGGCACGTCGCATTTGGTTTTGGACGATCAAATGCTCATCACGCTGCACCGAGACTATTGGGATGCGGCCGAAGAGCTGTATGAAAAGCTGCCGTGGGTGGGCGGCTTGATGCGCTGGCTTAAAAAGCGCGCCAACTCATAGAGCCCACAAAGTTTACAGAGCTCAGAAAGCTCAGAACGTCACCTATTTGGGCATGCTGTCGATGAAACTTTGCCGCTGCATGAGCTTTTCATAAAGTTTGTCAAGATTGGGATAAGTGCTGCGCCATTGAATGGCTGGAAAACGGAAGTCCAAATAGCCCACGGCACAGCCCACCGCGATGTCAGACAAGCTCATGGAGGCGCCTGAGCAATAGGGCTTGTCGCCCAAGCCATTTGACATGGCCCTTAGCGATTCAGAAATTTTGCCAAGTTGACGATCTATCCATGCCTGACTGCGCTGCTCGGGCGTGCGGTGTGCCCAGCCAGCTTCTAGGCGAGCCAATATGGAGGCATCTAGCAAACCATCGGCCAATGCCTCCCAAGTCTTTACTTCTGCGCGCTCACGTCCATTGCTTGGAATCAACTTTCCAACGGGAGACAATGTGTCCAAATATTCGACAATGACGCGGGAGTCAAACACAGCTTCACCCCCCTCAAGCACCAAACAAGGCACTTTGCCCAGTGGATTGGAGGCGTTGATGGTGGTGCTGGCAGACCAAACGTCTTCGGCCACCATGCGGTAGTCCAACTTTTTCTCCGCCATCACGATGCAGACTTTGCGGACATAGGGGCTGGTAGGTGAACCGATCAGTTTCATGGTTTGTAAGTGTCTAAAAGAGTCAAAATGCAGTTAACAGTAGCTTGTATTCTAGAGGAATCCAAATGCTTTTCCCTTGTAAGGGCTAGAACTTACAATGTGGGCATGACTTCTTCCCCCATCTCCGCCCTTTCCCCGTTGGACGGTCGTTACGCCGACAAACTCAATGCTTTGCGACCGCTCATGAGTGAGCAAGGCTATATGCACCGCCGAGTGCAAGTTGAGCTTGCATGGTTCATTGCTTTGTCTGATGCAGGCTTTGATGAGTTCAAGCCATTGTCTTTGGGCGCAAGGCGCTATCTCACGGGCTTGGTGACACAGTTTTCAGAACAAGATGCACTGGCCATCAAAGACATTGAGAAGGTTACCAACCACGATGTGAAGGCGGTTGAGTATTGGATCAAATCCAAATTCAAAGATCGCCCAGAGTTAGAGCAGGCCTCTGAGTTTGTGCATTTTGCGTGCACCAGCGAAGACATCAACAACACCAGCCACGCCTTGCAACTCAAAGGCGCAAGGCAAAAAGTGATTTTGCCAGCGCTCGATGACATCATTGCCCAATTGCGCAGCATGGCGCATGCCTATGCAGCCATACCCATGCTGAGCCGCACGCATGGGCAGACGGCGAGCCCCACCACGGTGGGCAAAGAGCTCGCCAATGTGGTGGTCCGATTGCGCAACACCCGCGAGAAAATTGCAGCGGTGCCCCTCAAAGCCAAAATGAATGGTGCGGTGGGAAACTACAACGCCCACCTGTCTGCGTGGCCAGAGTTTGATTGGGAAGCCTTTTCCAAATCAGTGGTTGAAACCCCAGAGTCCAATGAGCCTGGTGGCTCCGCAGAACACTGGGGCTTGGGTTTGTCATTTCAGCCCTACAGCATTCAAATTGAGCCACACGACTACATGGCCGAGTTGTTTGATGCCACCGCACGCACCAACACCATCTTGATCGATTTGTCGCGCGACATTTGGGGCTATGTCAGTTTGGGTTATTTCAAACAGCGTTTGAAAGCTGGCGAAATAGGCTCCTCCACCATGCCCCACAAAGTCAACCCCATTGACTTTGAGAATGCCGAGGGCAACTTGGGTTTGGCCAATGCGGTGCTTAAACACTTGTCCGAAAAATTGCCAGTGAGCCGTTGGCAACGCGACCTCTCAGACTCCACCGTCTTGCGCAACATGGGCGTGGCCTTGGGTTACACGGCCTTGGCCTATGCCTCGCTCATGACAGGTCTGAAAAAGTTAGAGTTGAACGAAGAAGTGATCGCGCAAGATTTGAATGCATCTTGGGAAGTCTTGGCCGAGCCTATTCAAACGGTCATGCGACGCTATGGTGTGCAAGGCGCTTACGAAAAGTTAAAAGAAGTGACGCGTGGAAAAACAGTCACTGCCGAGGCATTGCATGGCCTCATTCGCGAACTTGACATACCCCAGTCAGAAAAAGACCGACTCTTGGCCATGACGCCTGCTAGCTACATTGGCAAAGCCATTGAGCTGGCCCAACGCGTTTAAACAGGCCTCATCGAGTTCGACCCCATGGCCCTCAAGTCCACCATCTACAAAGTCAACCTTTCCATCGCCGACATTGACAACAGCTATTACGCAGACCATGCGCTCACGCTTGCCAGGCATCCCAGTGAAACCGACGAGCGCATGATGATTCGTTTGTTGGCGCTTGCCCACAACGCCTTCAGGCTTCAAGCCGAGTTGAATGGCGACGGTCAGCTGGCTTTTGGTGCCGGCTTGTCTGACCCCGATGATCCTGACTTGTCACTGCGCGACTTCACAGGACAGACGCGTTTGTGGGTGGAGGTAGGGCAACCGGAAGACAAGCCCTTGAACAAAGCGTGCCAAAAAGCAGATGCCGTGATGGTTTACTGCTTTAACCACGCCGCTGAAGTTTGGTGGCGCGGCATCGAGAGCAAGCTTAGCCGCATGGAAAAGCTGCAGGTGTGGCGGGTTCCTACAGAGGCCAGCCAGGCATTGGCCAAACTGGCCGAGCGAAGCATGCAATTGCAAGCCACCGTGCAAGAGGGCGCTATCACTTTGAGCAACGCCAAAGACAGTGTGCACCTTGAAGTGATGCGCTGGAAATAATTCAGCTGGCAAAAATCAGCTGGAAATCATTCAGCAATTAATCATTCATTTTTGAAAACCCAGGGGTACCTGAGCATCTGCGGCAGCGCGCGCCAAGCTGCGATCTTCGGCCGCACGCTCAGCGTATCGGTTAAATCGCCATGAGGTGCCATCGAAAGTGATGCGCCGCCAAACTGAACGCTTTTCGCCTGGGCTCATTTCAGTCCAAAGCTGAACTTCTTCAAAAGTGCGGCCACAGCCTTTGCAAGCGGGATCGCCTTGGAACGTTGAGCAGATGGCAATGCAGGGTGTATCGGGTGTGCTGGCGTACCAAGCTTGCCACGCCTCGGCAGCAGCCAAAGGCAAGGTCAATTCATCTGCCGAATCTTCTTTGAAATAAACCATCAGTGCATAGACCTCTGCGAGGGCTCTTAACTCGCTTGGCAAAGCCACGCCATCTGGCGATGGGTTTTTTTCGCGCCAGTAGTTGATGGACGCTTCGATGTCAGTGATGTGGATGCCGGCCATAAGTGCTTTGAAGAGGGATCGAGATCATAGCCGTTTGTGAAGGACTTCGTATTCATGCCGTTGATGCCGTTGATGCGAGTGATGCCATTCATGCAAGATTTTGCAGGCAACAAAGCGTTAGAGCCAACCTAAGATGGGTCTATGAATATTTAATTCTTATTCATAACCAAAAACCCAGTACACACAGCAAACTAAAAAATACAAGCAAACACCATCATTCTAAATTGATTCAACAAACAAGGAAAAACATCATGCAAGACTGCAGCATCGAATTCACTCGACAAGTTCAAGGGGGTGGATTCTGGGATTTTTTTAATTTTGGTTCAGGCACTTCCAACGGCATCCGAAATGATGGCAATGCATTAGGGGCAGGCTGCGGAACCGTCAAAAGCGATGCGTTTGTGCCAGACATGCTGTTTGGCATCGATGTCTCACAAGCCTGTTTTCAGCACGATCAAAGTTACGCAACCTGTGGCTTTAGCCGCAGCACAGCCGACACCAATTTAAGCAACCAAATTTTGAACGACTGTGGCGCACAAGAGGGCAACACCTTGACGTGCCACTTCATTGCCGGTGTCTATGGCGTGAGTGTGAGCTTGTTTGGCGCACGCGCATTCAAGCTAGCACAAGAGCAAAGCTGTCGTTGATTTCTTGCACACAAGGAGAACAGCAAGTGAAGCATTTTCAAGCCTGCTTAAAACCCTTAGGCGCAATGGTGTCGTGGCTTTGCTTGTTGTTCTCTGCTGGGTGCAGCGCAGAATTTTTTGTTGACAAGGGCCATGTCGATGCCATCAGGGGTGTTGAATTTGCAATCCAGTCGCCTTATCTCTACGAAAAAAAAGCTTTCAATTTAAGAGCTGAAAACTTAAGTGCGTGGCAACTGCAACAAATTGCCGATGCCATGCCCATGATTGCAACATTCACCAACGCAGTGCTTGCAAACGATACAAGAACGCTCGTCGCTGCAAAAAGAGATGGCAAAGTGAGAAGCATTCGGCAGCTTCAACACATCGACCCCAAAACTTTTTTGGCGGTCAAAACCCTTCAAAACTGGCAAGTCACCGAGGGTCAAATTCAATTCACTACAGACTACTTTTACACTGGCCCTGACGGCCACTTTGTTTACTTTCGAGACAATTATGTGTTTCAAAAAGTTCAGCAACAATGGGTTTTTGAACGACACGCCCAAGCACAAGCGGAGGGTTTACTGCGGTGTGAAAAACCTCAGCATGGTTGGCGCCAATGCGAGCCCAGAGTTTGAAGCGCCGCCGTGTTTAGCGAGCTTGTTTTTCTAAGAACTGCTCACGCAAAATACCTTGCGCAAACCGCAACCGAGAGTCGACAATCGATGCTTCAATGTGATCCCCTATTTGCGGCGAGTTGTTTCTAGAAGCATCCTGAGCCGCCCTGAACCTGTCTACGGCAGCGCCAAAATCCATGCGTGCCATCTGCGACTCTCCCTCCGCGCGCAATGAGGCCAAATTTCGGCCTTGCGCAGCCAATGAGGTGGCCAACACCTGCCAGGCTTGGGCGTCTTGAGGTGACTTCAAAACCAAAGCTTGCAAAGCCGAAACACTCTTGGCCAATAGTTGCGAGGCATCCATCGATGGCGCAGTCGATTGCAGCCTAGCGCTAGCCTGAGCAACAGAGATGAGCTCTGGCCTTTGCCACTGACTTGAAGGCAAGCGTGTCACAGCATTCAATGCGCGCAATGCACCAGGCATGTCATTTTCTTTGAAGGCCATCTCCACTTCTAACAACTGAATGAGGCGCAGTGCAGATCCATGATCGCCAACAGCTTGGCGCAAGCGTGGCAACAAGGAGCGCGCTGCCGACATGTCCCGCAGCTGCATCAAGGAGATACTTGCGCCATACAAAATGCCGATGCGCTTGTTCAGCGATTGTTTGTCGATGCCAGTGTCGCTTGCTTCATTGGCCCAAGCCCTAAGGGCCCCAACACCAGGCTGCGCCAAGACACGCGCTCTGGCAGACATGATGGCCTGCTCGATATCGCTCGCCTGATTGGCAGGACGGGGTGTTTGAAGTTGTTGTCTTGCTTGCATATCGGCGATGCGCTCGCTGCTTAAAGGGTGACTTCGCAGATAAGGAAAAGCGCCGCTGTCGTTCAAGCCCGCCGCTTGCTGCAATTTGCCAAACATGGTGACAAAACCTTGCGTGTCAAACCCCGCTTCCGACATCACACCGTAACCAATTCGATCGGCCTCGCGCTCCATGTCTCGAGAAAAATTCAGTTGGGATTGCGCCGCCATGGCTTGCCCGCCAACAATCACGGCTTGAGCGCCTTGTGTACTTTTGCTGGCCGCCAACATGCCCAAAATCATGGCGCCAATGAGCCATGGCGTCATGCGCGCTTGATCTCCGATCGATCTGGCGATGTGTCTTTGGGTGACATGGCTTAACTCATGTGCCATCACGGAAGCCAATTCATCTCGCGTATTCACCACACTGATAAGCCCCAAGTGAACACCCAGATAGCCACCTGGCAAGGCAAAGGCATTGACCGAACGATCGCGGCCAATGAAAATTTTCCAAGCAAATCGCTCTAGCAATTCGGGCGTCATCTCCCCTCGGGCCTGCGCGCCCCGTACCAGGGGTTGCCAGAGACTTTGCAAATATTCGTCTAGGATGGGGTCTTCCAAATAGTCGGGATCTCTGTACAACTCGCGCACAATTCGATCGCCCAACTGCCGCTCGGCGCTCAGGGTAATGTCTGAGCCATCGCCCAAGGCCGGCAAGCTGTTTGCGATGGCCGTTTCAGAGCGCTGAGACCACACGGGTGTGATCCACAGGGAAATGGCCAACAACGCCAGCAGAGGCTTAGATTTTGAAGAAATGCGCTTCAATGGATAAGTACCGATTTCTATGGGGCATTCGAAAACCGTATCATGCTCGAACTTCGTTAACCTTTTGTAAATGGTTTTTACCAGTTTTCTAGGCCAATGCCATGTCTGATTCTCTGCCAAACACGTCATCCCCTTTGACCCATTTTGATGCCCAAGGCCAAGCCCATATGGTGGATGTCGGCGCTAAAGCGTCAACCCATCGTGTTGCCGTGGCCACGGGCCGCATTCAAATGCTGGCAAGTACGCTGGCCTTGATCCAATCAGGCACCGCCAAAAAAGGCGATGTGCTGGGTATTGCGCGCATTGCTGGCATTCAAGGCGCAAAGCGTACCTCTGACTTGATTCCTTTGTGCCACCCCTTGGCCCTCACTCGGGTGGCCGTCGAGTTTGAGGTTTTGTCAGAGGCGCAAACGCCCAGCGTCGTTTGCAAGGCAACAGCAGAAACTGTTGGGCAAACAGGCGTAGAAATGGAAGCCCTCACGGCGGTTCAAGTGGCCCTTCTCACCATTTATGACATGTGCAAAGCCGCCGACCGCGGTATGACCATTACCGATGTGAAGCTGTTAGAGAAGCAAGGCGGGAAGTCGGGGCATTGGGTGGCTCCTTAAACAAGGCGAACTCATGTGCCTTTGCAAGTGTTGGGCAAGTACTTGGCGTTGAGGGGGTTGCTTGCGGCAGGACCGCAAAGCCAAGCGCCAATGGATTTGCCGCCATCGGTGGTTCCGACCAGTGCCGTTGTGCCTGTTTGGACGGGGGTGAGAGAGACAGCATTGCTGTTGTCATTGGTGTTGCCACGAAGCGTGGCAGGGTTGCCCACCACAGTGATGACGCCGTTGGCATCAAGAGCCATGCTGACAACGTATTTAGAGGCTTGGGTGGCACACGCCGCGGGGAGCAGGGTGCTGATGTCGGCCTGAGAGGCAGAGCTGACCAGTTCTGTGACGGCCGTTTTGCACGGTGTGGCCGCCAGCATCATTTCAGACACTTTGGCGCGCACAGCATAG
Source organism: Comamonadaceae bacterium (assembly GCA_947484245.1). The sequence goes on along the minus strand of CANKOT010000005.1, from coordinate 351 downwards.
TCTTGATACGCGGGCAATGCCAAAGAGCCCAAAACGCCAATGATGGCAATGACCACCATGAGCTCAATCAAAGTGAAGCCGCGAAAATAGAGGGAGCGTTGGCGTGTCATGGTGTTCCTAGGTGGTGGTTAATTTTAATCTTGAAGACCCTGATTAGGACGTAAAAAAGCCGACCACGGGGGGTCGGCTTGGCTACAAATGCTTGCGATCAATCAAGCAGACTCGTCTGTTTTTTCCACGCTTGCATGCTTGGTTTGAAAGAACTTGCCAATGCCCAACACAGCCAAAGCGCCAGCGGTGGCCGCTGCGTAATGAAGCCACGGGTTTGCTTCCGAGAACTCACGAAGCACC